>CAZMRX010000366.1:0-5623 GCA_964568755.1 uncultured Acidobacteriota bacterium
GCGTGGGCGATTGTCACTCCGCGCTGGCTCATGGGGACCATGGACGATCTGGGCCAGCCAGGGCCAACCTGGAGCACTGGCCCGCGATGGCTGCAGCGGCCGGCTCAGGCCTTGACAATACATGCGTAAATGCATATATTCGCATAAACGTATGGAAACAAGGAGCGCCCGATGATCGACGCCGCGCTGATTCCGCGGGTGGCCGCCCGCTTCAAGGCCCTTTCCGACGAGGGGCGGCTCGCGCTGCTCTCGGCGCTGCAGCGGGGGGAGCGCAGCGTGGGTGAGCTGGCCGAGGCCACAGGCCGACCGCAGCCCAACGTCTCGCAGCACCTCGCGAGCCTGGCCCACGCCGGCCTGGTGGCGGCCCGCAAGGACGGGACGCGGGTCTTCTACCGCATTTCCGACCCGACCGTGCTGCGGATCTGCGACGCGGTCTGCGACAGCCTCGCCGTTCGCGCCCGCGGGGAGCGCCGTCCGCCCGGCGAGACCCGGCGCCGGCGGCGGGCTGGAGGGGAGCGATGAAGCCTTGGATTGTCGTGCTCGGTCTCGGGGCCGCTCTGGCTGGCGCCGCGACGGCTCGCGCGGAGGACGTCCCGCTGACCCTGGCCGAGGCCCTGGCGCTCGCCGAGAAGTCGAACCCGGAGCTGCAGGCCGCCGCTGCCCGCGTGGAGGCGCAAGTCGCTCGGAGCGAGTCCGTCAGCCGGATGCGCTGGCCGCGGCTGGGCCTGACGATGGCCTGGTCGCGCATGGACCAGCCTGCCGGCGTCTTCGCGAGCAAGCTGAACTCGGCCGAGTTCACCGCGGCCGATTTCGCGATCGACAGCCTCAACCACCCGAGCGCCCTCAACCACCTGGGCACCAACCTCTCGCTCGAGCTGCCGATCGACGTGTTCGGCAAGGTCGGCGACGTGGCCGGTGCGCTGACGGCCACCGGCGACGCCGCCTCGGCCGGGAGGCGCGACGCCACGCTGGAGATCCGCCTGCGGGTGGTCGAGGCGTATCGCCAGGCCGAGATGGCCGGCCGCGGCGCCTCCGTCACCGAGCGGGTGGTGGGCGTCGCGAAGGCGCGCGAGGCCGAGATCCAGGCGCGAGTCGAGACCGGCGGCGCGCTGCAGGCGGACCTGCTGCGCGCGCGCGCGCGGCGGCGCGAGCGCGAGGCCGAGCTCGCCCAGCGGCGGGCCGAACGGCGCATGGCGCAGGCCAACCTCGCGCGGCTGCTCGGCGCGCCCGCCGGGGTCGACTACGTTCCGACGGACGCGCCGCCGGCGGTCGCGCCGCTCGAGGGCGAAGAGTCCTCCTGGGCCGAGCGGGCGCTCAGGCAGCGGCCGGTGCTCGAGGCGGCCCGCCGCAAGACCGACGCCGCGTCCGCCCTCGCCGAGAGCGAGAAGAACGGGCTGCTGCCGGACATCGGCGTCTACGGCCAGCTCTGGGACAACCGCATCCGCGTGGACGACGGAAAGCAGTCGTGGGCCGTGGGGGTCGGCTTGCGCTGGGCGCCCTTCGACCCGTCCCGCAGCAAGCGGCAGGCCGCCGCGACCGCCGAGCAGCGTGCGGCGGAGCTGGAGGCGCGCGCGGCTGCGGACCAGGTGCGCCTGGAGGTCTCGTTGGCCTACCGCCGCGCGGTCTCCGCGCGCGAGCGCCACGCTGCCGCGGCGGGAGGCGCCGAGGAGGGCCGGGAAGCCTTCCGCGTGGTCCAGGAGCGCCGCAAGGCCGGCATGGCGACGCTCACCGACGAGCTGGAAACGGAGACGGCCGCGCTGGGCGCGGCGCTCCAGGAGATCGGGGCCGCCTCGGAGGTGGCCATCGCGGACGCGGCGCTCGCGCGCGCCGCAGGGGAGATCGGACGATGAGACCCACTCGTGCAGGGACGGTCCTGAGCATCCTGGGCTTCAGCCTAGCCGCCTGTGGCGGCCACGAAGCCGAGCGGGCGAAGGAGGCCCCGGCGGGCCCGGCAAGGGAAGTGAGAACCGCCGAGGTCGTTCGCAGCGGCGACGTGGGCGAGGTCGCAGTGCCGGCCGCGGTGCAGTCCAGGAAGCGCGCGTCGCTCGCCGCGCGCCTGTCGGCCTCCGTGACCGAGCTGCCCTACCAGGAGGGCGAGTGGGTGGCGGCGGGCGCCATCGTGGTTCGCCTCGACGACGCGGCGCTGCGGGCGGCGGTCGCGGCGGCCGAGGCCGGCCTCTCGGCGGCCGAGTCCGACCTCGCGCGCTCGAAGGCGCTGCTCGAGAAGGGCGCCGCCACGCCCCGCGAGCTCGAGCAGATGACCGCCGCGGCGAGCGGGGCTCGGGCCCAGCTCACGGCTGCCAGGGACAGCCTGTCCTACGCGGCGCTGCGGGCTCCCTTCGCGGGGCGCGTGGCCTCGCGACGCGTCAACCTCGGCGACGTGGTGAACCCCGGTACGCCGCTCGTCGAGATCGAAGGCCAGGGCGGGCTGGAGCTGCGCGCGACCGTCGAGTCCGAGCTGGCCGCGACCCTTCGCCCCGGCTCGAAGCTCAGGGCGATGGTGGACGGCCAGCCTGGCCCGCTCGCTGCGAGTGTCACCGCCATCGCCCCGTCCGGGGACCCGACCACGCACCGCTTCGAGCTGAAGGCCGACCTGACCGGGGCCGAGGGGCTGCGGGCCGGGCTGTTCGCGCGCCTGCTCGTGCCGGGCATCGCCGCGGAGCCGCACCTGACGGTTCCCGCGATGGCGCTCTTCGAGCGCGGGGGCCTCACCGGCCTCTTCGTCGTGAGCGACGGCCGAGCCCGCCTGCGCTGGGTGGCCGCGGGCGCGCGTGACGGCGACCGGGTCGAGATCCGGGCGGGCGTGGAGCCGGGAGAGCGCGTCGTGCTCGAGCCCGCGGGGCTCACGGACGGCACGCCGGTCACCGAGCGACCACGGCAACAGGCCACGGGTAGCGGCGGAACCGAAGGGAGATAGCTCAACATGAAGGTCGGATTCGCGGGCAAGGTCGCCCACGCCTTCCTCGACAGCAAGCTCACGCCGCTCGTGATCGCCGCCTCGCTCGGCCTCGGAGCGCTCGCGCTCCTCGCGACACCGCGCGAGGAAGAGCCTCAGATCCGCGTGCCGATGGTCGACGTGATGGTGGCCTGGCCGGGCGCCGAGCCCGCCGAGGTCGAGAACCGGATCGTGGCCCCGATCGAGCGGATCCTGTGGGGCGTCCCCGGCGTCGAGCACATCTACTCGGCGTCCCGCCCCGGCCTCGGGATGGTCACCGTCCGCTTCAAGGTCAACGAGTCGAACGAGGACAGCCTGGTCAAGGTGTTCGAGCGCCAGTCGGCGATGGGCTGGATCATGCCGCAGGGCACGCTGCCGCCGATCGTCGAGCTGCACTCGATCGACGACGTCCCGTTCCTGACGCTCACGCTGTGGGGCGGGGGATGGTCGAGCGACCGCCTGCGGCCGGTGGCGGCCGAGCTCGCCCAGGAGCTGTCCGAGGTGGAGGCGACGAGCCGCGTGCAGCTCATAGGCGGCCAGCCGCGCGTGGTGCGGGTCGAGCCCGACCCCGATCGCATGGCTTCCGCGGGCATCAGCTGGAGCGAGCTCACCGGCGCGCTGCAGGCGGCGTCGGTGCGCCAGGCGGCCGGCACGGCGGTGCGGCTCAACCGCGAGATTCGCGTGGAGGTCGGTCCGCTGTTCCAGGACAGCGCGGAGGTCGGCCGCGTCGTCGTGGGCGTCCACGCCGGCCGGCCGGTCTACGTCGCCCAGGTCGCCCGGGTGCTGGATGGGCCGGACGAAGCGGCGGACGCGGTCTTCTTCTCGCCGGGACCGGCCGGAGCAGGCGCGCGGGCCCCGGTGGGCAGCGAGCACCAGGCGGTGACGATCGCGATCGCCAAGCGCACGGGCGCCAACGCCACGGAGCTCGCCGCCCGCGTGCTGCGAAAGGTGGAGGAGCTGCGGCCCCGCCTGCTCCCGGGCGAGATCCAGGTGGACGTGACGCGCAACTACGGCGAGACGGCGCGCGAGAAGTCGAACGAGCTCGTCGAACACCTGCTGATCGCGACGCTCTCGGTGGTGGCTCTGATATCGCTCGCGATGGGATGGCGCAGCGGCCTCGTGGTGGGCATCGCGGTGCCGGTGACGCTCGCGCTCACGCTATTCATCTACTACGTGGCCGGCTACACGCTCAACCGCGTCACGCTGTTCGCGCTGATCTTCTCGATCGGGATCCTGGTCGACGACGCGATCGTCGTGGTCGAGAACATCGAGCGGCACCACCGGGAGAAGCAGGGCTTGCCTTTCTCGCGGATCGCGATCGAGGCGACCGACGAGGTCGGCAACCCCACGATCCTCGCCACCTTCACGGTGATCGCCGCCATCCTGCCGATGGCCTTCGTGCGCGGGATGATGGGCCCCTACATGAGCCCGATCCCGACCGGCGCCTCGGCGGCGATGTTGTTCTCGCTGGCCGTGGCCTTCATGGTCACGCCGTGGGCCGCGGCCCGCATCTTCCGCCAGCACGCCCCGTCGGCCCACGGCGAGAAGCCGGAGGGCTGGTCCACGCGGCTCTACCGGCGCGTGATGTCGGCGCTGGTGACGAAGGCGTCCGCGCGCTGGGGCTTCTTCGCCCTGCTGCTGGCGCTGCTCCTGGGCGCCTCCGGGCTCGTCGGCGTGGGGCTGGTGAAGGTCAAGATGCTGCCGTTCGACAACAAGAGCGAGTTCCAGGTGATGCTGAACCACCCCGAGGGGACGCCGCTCGAGGTCACGCTCGAGACAGCGCGGCAGATGCGGGCGTACCTCGCGACGGTCCCCGAGGTGAAGGACGTCCAGCTCTACGCGGGCACGGCCGCGCCCTTCAACTTCAATGGCCTGGTGCGCCACTACTTCCTGCGCCGGATGCCGCACGCGGCCGACCTGCAGGTGAACCTGTCGCCCAAGCACGCGCGCGACGCGCAGAGCCACGACATCGCCAAGCGCGTCCGGCCCGCGCTCGTCGAGATCGCGACGCGGCGCGGCTCGCGCGTGAAGGTCGTCGAGATCCCGCCGGGGCCGCCCGTGCTCGACACGATGGTGGCGGAGATCTACGGCCCGACGCCGCAGGTGCGGCACGACGTCGCGAAGACGGTCCGGGGCCTGTTCGAGGCGACAGCGGGCGTCGTCGACATCCACGACTCGATGGAGGCGGAGCGGCAGCGCGTGCTGGTGAGCCTCGACCGCGAGAAAGCCGGGCTCAAGGGCATCCCGGCGGCGGTCGCCGTCGAGACGCTGGCAGGCCCCGGGGCTGGCCGCGAGGTGGCGCGCCTCGACGCGCCGACCTCTCGCGAGCCAGTACCGGTGCGGGTGCGGCTCTCCGCGGCGGACCGTGCGAGCCGCGAGCGGCGTCTGGCGCTGCGCGTGGACTCGAAGCTCGGCGGACAGGTCTCGATCGGGGAGCTGGCGCGCCTCGAGCTCGTCCCCGAGCCGCAGCCGCTCGTGCGCAAGGACCTGAAGCCCGTCGTCTACGTGATGGGCGACCTCGCGGGAGAGAAGGAGAGCCCCGTCTACGCGATCCTCGCCCTGAACGAGAAGCTCGACGCCCTGAAGCTGCCCGACGGGGCCGGCATCGAGCGCCTCTCGACCGTCGCCCCCGAGACCTCCGACCGGGTCGCGATGAAGTGGGACGGCGAGTGGCAGATCACCTACGAG
>CAZMRX010000367.1:0-783 GCA_964568755.1 uncultured Acidobacteriota bacterium
CAACTTCTTCGGCGGCGGCGACCTGAACTTCAGCCGCATCGTCCCGGGCACGATCCGCTCGGTCCTCGAGGGCCGGCGGCCGGTGATTCGCAGCGACGGCACGATGGTGCGCGACTACATCTACGTGCGCGACGTCGTCGGCGCCTACCTGGCTCTCGCGCAGGCCATGGAGGACCCGGCGATCCACAGCGAGGCGTTCAACTTCAGCACCGAGTCGCCGCTCACGGTCCTTCAGCTGACCGAGCGCATCCTGCAGGTGATGGGGCGGCCGGAGCTCCAGCCGACGATCCTCGACGAGGTGAAGAACGAAATCCAGTGCCAGTACCTCTCGGCCGCGAAGGCCCGCGAGCGGCTGGGCTGGACGCCGCGCTACTCGCTGGAGCAGGCGCTGGCCCAGACCGTCGACTGGTACCGGTCCTTCCTGAAGGCCTGAGGCGCTCCGTCAGGGCCGGTCCGAGAGCAACGTCTCGAGCTGCGCCAGGGTGGCCAGCTCGATGCTGTGCACCACCGCCTCGCGGTCGGGCGGCCGGACTCCCAGGCTGCGGGTCGTCTCCTCGACGTCGAGCACGACGCACGCCGACTCCCCGGGCGCGAGCGGGTGATCGAAGTCCAGGCTCAGCCGGTAGCCGCGCGCCTCCAGCACCGCCGCCACCAGCCGGGCGACCTCGCCGTTGCTCATCCCGGCTCCCGATCCGACGTTGAGGGTCGCGGCCTCGCCGGGCTCGAGGGGAAGCTCGACAGCCTTCAGGATCGCCTCGACCACGCACTCGACGCTCACGTAGT
>CAZMRX010000367.1:793-1900 GCA_964568755.1 uncultured Acidobacteriota bacterium
CCGGCCCGGGCCGCGCCGCCGCGCGGCCACCGACCCGTCCGGGTGCCCGACAGCGTGAGCCACAAGGTACGGGATCAGCCCCCGGCATCGCGGCCCCACGACGTTGCCCAGGCGCAGCGAGACCACGCGGGCGCCTCGCTCGCCCGCCCATTGGGCGCAGACGACCTCGCCCATCCGCTTCGAAACACCGTAGGCACCAGTGGCGGCCGTTTCACCGGGAACGGGCCGCGCCCGGCGATCGCTCAGCGTGCCGTAGACGGCGCTCGAGGAGGCGAACACGACGCGCGCCGGATCGAACGCCTCCAGGACGTTGAGGGTGCCGAGGACGTTGGTGGCGTCGAGGTCGCGCATCGAGTCGAACGGCACGACCGCTTCTGCGAGCGCGGCCAGGTGCACCAGCGCCTCCGCCTTCGACTCGCGGGCCACCCCGGCCAGCTGGGCCGGCTCGCGGATGTCGGCCGTGTGGACCCGCGAGGCGGGCGGGTTATGGGGCAGCAGGTCCAGCGTCGCCGTGGCCGAGGCCCCGAGCGACTCGGCGGCCTTCAGGCACAGGTGGCCGCCGATGAAGCCCGCGGCGCCCGTGATGATGTGTCGCAGTGCCGTCCCTTGTGACTTGAGGTGGCGCAAGCCTACAATTGCCGCCGACAAAAGTCACGACTGCCTGTCGGTAATGCCCATCCCAGCGCCTTTCGAAGCCGCGCAGCCGCAGGCCACCTTGCGGGACGTCGTGGCGATCTTCTTCCGACGTTTGCCGGGCATGATCGTCATCTTCGTGGTGGCGATGCTGATCGCCCCGGGCTGGATCCTGTTCGGCCGCACCGACCTCTACGAGACCACGGCCAAGATCCTGGTGCGGATCGGCTACGAGCAGTCGCCCTCGCTCACGGTGATGGACCGCCAGTCTCCGATCGTGGGCTACCGCCACCAGGACGTGGCGACCGAGGTCCAGATCCTCAACAGCACCGACGTGCTGGCGCGGGTCGTCGACCGCCTGAACCTCGGCCAGCTGCAGCCGCCCCAGCGTCCCGCGGGCTTCCTGGCCGGCCTGCTGCACGACGTGCGGCAGGCCTTCGCGGGCGTCCGGGACTGGGCCGGCGAGCTGATGAT
>CAZMRX010000367.1:1910-5622 GCA_964568755.1 uncultured Acidobacteriota bacterium
TCGACTTACCTGGCTCCACCGTGCCCAGGGCGATCACCTCGGGCGTGACCGTGAGGATGATGTCGCCCTCGTCCGAGACGCGGGGAAGGAAGTTGACGAGAGTGCCAAAGGGCTTGAACTCGACCTGCGCCACAAAGCTGCTGATGATCCGGATCGGGATGCGGGAGCGCCTGAGCCCGCGCGAGCAGGTGATCGACGCCCTCGGGCGCGCGCTGCGCGTCGGCAGCAGCCAGGAGTCGAACGTGGTGGTGGCGTCGTTGCGCCTGCCGTATCGACAGGGCGCGGCCACCGTGCTGAGCGCCATCCTCGAGGAGTACCTGGCCGCGCGCGTGCGCTTCTTCCAGGAGCAGGACGCCCTCGAGCTGCTACGAGGGAGCATGGACCGCAGCCTCGAGCAGCTGCGCGAGGTCGAGGGCGCGATCCGGCGCCTCGAGTCCGAGTCCAACATCATCAGCATCGACGTGCAGAAGAAGCTGCTGCTCGAGCAGCAGGACCAGCTCGGCCGTCAGCTCAAGCAGGACGGCGTCGAGCTCGACGCGCTCGCCGCCAAGCTCGGCAGCCTGCGGGCGCTCGAGGCCTCCGCGGACTACGACTTCGGCCGCCTGGGGGCGTTCCCGCTCGGCTCCTTCGCGGCGGAGCGCATGGCCGAGCTCGCGCAGCTCCGGAAGGAGCAGATCCGCATCGAGTCGGCGGCCGGGGGGCGCGACCAGCGCAGCGTGGACGAGAACCGAAGGCGCTTCGCGACCACGCTCTCGCTGCTCGAGTCGAACCTCGAGTCGATGGTGAACGACCGGCGGGCGACGATGGACGGCCGACGCGAGACCCTGGAGGCGGTCGGCGTCGAGATCGCGGCGCTGCATGGGAAGGAGACCGCCTGGCGCGACCTCAAGCGCCGCTCCGAGCTGCTGGAGAGCGAGTACAAGCTCTATCGCCGCGAGGTCGAGGAGGCGTCGACCGCCTCGTCGATGCAGCGGCAGCAGATCAGCAACGTCAAGATCATCCAGCACCCGATGGACCCGCTGCAGGCGGTGGGCACCCGCAAGCTCTACCTGGTCGTGATCGCCACCCTGCTGTGCGCGTTCGTGGCCGTCGCCTGGGCGAGCCTCGCGGAGTTCCTCGACCATCGCGTCCACGGCACCAGCCAGCTGGCGGACGCCCTGCGCGCCCCGATCGCGGGAGTGGTGCGTCGCCTCCCCGCGCGTGAGCTGGAGCAATCGCTCGGCCGCCTGGCGAGTGGCGAGTGAGCGCGCCGCCCGAGGTGGAGTTCGCCGGGCCCGCGGCCTTCGTGGCTCGCCACGCCAGGCGCGACGGCCTGCGGCGCTTCCTGTTCACGAGTGCCCGCGCCGGCGAGGGCACGACGACCACGGTGCTCGGCATCGCGGGCACGCTCGCGTCGTCGTACGGCCTGCGCGTGCTGGCGCTCGAGCTCAACCCGCGATCGGGCGGCTTCCAGGCGAGGCTCCAGCTCGCGGAGCCGCCGCCTCGCTACGTGGGCGAGCCAAAGGGGGCCGGGCCGGACGTCACGACCCCCGGCCTCGGCTTCGGCATGCTGTCGCTCCACGGCGACCCCAGCGAGCTGCTGGTGCGCGCCCTCGGGTCGCTGGCCGAGGGCTACGACATCGTGCTGGTGGACGCGCCGCCGGTGCTCGACCGCCCGGACGCGCTGGCCGCGGCTCCCGCGGTGGCGGGCGTGATCCTGGTCGTCGAGGCCGGTCGCACGCGGCTGGAGATGCTCGACCAGATCCGGAGCGTGTTCGACCGCGAGGGCGTGAAGCTGCTCGGCAGCGTCCTCACCAAGCAGCGGCACGCGATCCCGGGCTGGGTCTACCGTCTGCTGTTCCCTTGACGCGAGCGGGCGGCGACGCGAGCGTGCGCCGGGTGGGCCGATCGGCCGGCATCGGCTTGGGTCTGCTGCTGCTGTCGCGGACCGAGCTCGCCGCCCAGCCGGCGTCGCCGCCCGGAGCTCCCCCGCGCGGCGACACCGTGCTGAGCCGTCCGCGGCCGGAGCTCGAGCCCCTGGGCCTGCGCGTCGGCAGCTTCCTGCTCCGCCCGCAGGTGGGCTTTTCGTCGCAGGTCGACGACAACGTCTACGCCAACAACGCGGAGCGCGAAACCGACCTGGCCGCGGTCCTCTCCCCGCTGCTGGTCGCGAGCACCCACGGGACCCGGCACTTCTTCCGGATCTCCGCGGGCGCGGACCTCGGCCGCTACCGGGAGCTCTCCGCAGAGGACTACGACGACTGGCGCATCTCCGCCGACGCCCTGATCGACCGCACGCCGGCGTCGCGCATCGTCCTGGGCGGGGCCTTTGCCCAGCTCCACCAGCCGCGCGAGTCTCCCGACGACGCGGGTGGCCTGACCCCGGTGCCCTACACCTCCGCCACGGCCTTCGCCGACTTCTCGCATCGCCCCGGGCGCGTGTTCGTGCACCCCACGGTCTTCGTCAACCGCCTGGAGTTCCATAGCGTCCCGGCGCTGGTGGCGGGCGAGCCGGTCGAGATCGAGCAGGACGATCGCAACCGCAACGAGTACACCGCCACCCTGGAGAGCGGGTTTGGCCACGGGCCCGACGACGGCCCGTTCCTGCGCCTGCGCGGCGTGGTGAGCGACTACGACCGGCCCCAGCAGCTGACGGGCTTCGACCGCTCGTCGCGGGGCTTCGAGGTCGGGACGGGCCTGGTCCTGCACTCCGGCGGGGTCACGCGCGCGCGGGTGTACGCTGGGTATCGCGAGCAGCGCTACCTCGACCCGCTGCCGGACATCCGGGAGCCGGTGTTCGGGGTGCTGCTGACCTGGAATCCCTCCGAGATCACGACCCTCCAGCTCGAGGCGGGACGGCAGCTCGCGGAGACCACGGCGCCCTTCTTCTCGGGCTACGTCGCGACCTCGACCCGCTTCGTCGTCGACCACGAGCTGCGGCGCAGCCTGCTGCTGACCGCGGCGCTCGCCTACGAGCACGACGCCTACGTGGGCATCGGCCGCGCGGGACGCACCGACAAGCTCTACAGCATCGGCGGGGGCCTGTCCTGGTTCCTGAACCGGAGCCTGGTGGTCTCGCTCCGCTACGAGACCTCCGCCCGGGACTCGACCGATGATAGGGTTCCCGAGGGTATCCCCGCGGATGACTTCGACCGGAACGTGGGCTGGGTGCGGATCGAGCTCCGGCGCTAGCCGGGTGGAGACAGCATGACGCGATCGTGGGGCCGGTGGGACGCGTGGGCGACGCTGGGTCTCACCCTGGTGCTGGCGGCCGGGTGCCAGCATGCGCCGCCCGCCGTCGAGCCGGCCCCGGAGCCGCCTCCGGTCTACCGCCTCGGCCCGGGCGACCGGGTCCGGGTCACCGTGTTCGAGCGCGCAGAGCTTTCGGGCGAGTTCGAAGTCGACGGCACCGGCCGCCTCGCCCTGCCGCTCGTCCGAGGCGTGAACGCCCAGGGTCTGACGCTGCCCGGGCTCGAGGAGGCGATCAGCGAGCGGCTGAGCCAGGAGCGCTTCCAGGACCCCAAGGTGAGCGTCGACCTCGTGAAGTCGCGTCCCGTGTGCATCCTGGGAGAGGTGGTCAAGCCGGGCTGCTACGACTACTTCTACGGCATGCGGGTCTCCTCGGCGATCGCGATGGCCGGCGGCTACACCTACCGGGCGCGCAAGAACACGGTGGACCTCACCCGCGAGGACGGAAAGACGATCAGCGGCCAGCACCAGACCCTGGTCTATC
>CAZMRX010000368.1:0-1307 GCA_964568755.1 uncultured Acidobacteriota bacterium
CACGGCAACCCGGCGGACGTGGGGCTGCGGGTGCTGCAGCGCAATGCGCGCGGCGTGACGCTCGAGCTGCGCACGGGCGGGTTCTACTCGCAGGCGCAGCTGGACGGCAGCGTCCGGCTGCACGTGCCGGGCTTCTTCGACAGCGCGGAGCCCGGCCTTCCGGCGGTGCCGGTGAAGCGGGCGTGGATCGAGGCCGTGGTCGGGCGCGAGGCGAGGATCGTCTCGGTGCACGCCCGCGAGCTGCGGTCGTTCGCGCGGATGGAGCCGCAGCGTGCTGGAGCGGCCGAGGCGCAGGCGCGGCCCGACGGCACCTACCGCGCGTCGTTCAGGCGCGTGCGCGCGAAGGACGTGAAGGGGGTCTTTCCGCAGTCGGCCGCCCGGGTGCTCGAGACGGCGTTCCAGGAGCAGACCAAGAAGGCCTATCTCGAGCTTGCGCCGCTGCGGTTCGAAGGCGCGCGCCGGAGGCTGGTGCTCGCGGGCCGGCTGGTGGTGACGATCGCGTTCGACGGGCGCGTCGAGGGCGAGACGGGCACGGGCGGCTCGCGGGGGCGCAGGCGCCCAAAGTCGCGGGGTGACGAACCGGAAGCGATTCTGGCGCGGCTCGCCGCGCGCGTAGCGGGCCTTCATGCCGTCAGCTGGGAAAGCCTCGGCGCCTCTCCGGCACTGCAGCTGCGTGGTGGGCAGACGCTCACGAGCGCGTCGCTGCGCCTCAGCCGCAAGGGTCAGACGGTGGCGTTCCACGTTGAGCCGCGGGCCGAGCGCTTCGGGCCGGGCTCGAGGCTGTACTTCGTGGCGGAGGGGCCGGACACGGCCTACGGCACCGAAGCCGTCTACGAGCTGGCGATTGCCTCGGGCGGCGTGGCGATGAAGGTCGAGCCCCCGGCGCGCAGTTCGGGGAGCGCACTCGTGCCGGTGCTCGTGACGACGCGCGTCTTCGAGCAGAACACGAACTACCTGCCGGCGCTGCTGAACTCGCGCGACCTGTGGTTCTGGGACATCGGCATGCTGCCGAGCGCCCGAGACTACGGCTTTACGCTCTCGGCCCCGGCCACTGGCTCCGGTCCCGCCCGGCTGACGGTCGAGCTCTTCGGTGGCTCGGACGCGCCGAAGCTGGACCCGGACCACCACGTGAGGGTGTTCGTGAACGGTGTGCCGGTGGGCGAGGCGCTCTGGGACGGGCTCACCGCCGGTCGTCTCGAGGCGAGCGTGGACGCGAGTGTGCTCGTGGACGGGCCCAACACGCTGCGTCTCGAGAATCTCGACACGACGGGAGCCGCCGACTCGGCCGTGTACCTGGACCGCTTCGC
>CAZMRX010000368.1:1407-5593 GCA_964568755.1 uncultured Acidobacteriota bacterium
GTCGCGCTCGAGCAGGTCCAGGACGAGTTCGGCTTCGGCGAGCGCTCGCCGCAGATGATCCGCGACTTCCTGGCTCACGCCTACCACCACTGGGCGGCGCCCTCGCCGCGCTACGTGCTGCTGCTGGGCGACGCGACGTCCGACCCGAAGGGCTACCTGCCCACGGCCGCGCGCCGGAACCTCCTGCCAACACCGCTCGTGAAGTCGACATACCTGTGGACGGCTTCGGACCCGTGGCTGGCCGCGGTGAACGGCGACGACGCCATCCCGGACCTGGCGATCGGACGCCTGAGTGCGGGCTCGCTGGCGGAGGCCGAAGCCGCGATCCAGAAGATCCTGGCTTTCGAGGACTCCGGCCAGAGCCTCGACGGCAACGCCGTGCTCGTGGCCGACAACCCCGACCTGGCGGGCGACTTCGAAGCCAACGCCAGCGACATCGCGACACTGCTCCCGGGACGTCCGGTGGACCGGATCTTCCTGAGGCAGTACGGGGCCGCGACGCGCGGCGCCGTGCTCGGCGCGTTCGACGCTGGAGCCTCGCTCGTCTCCTACGTTGGTCACGGCGCGCAGGCGTCGTGGGCCTCGGAGGGGATCCTGCGATCGATCGACGTCGCGCTGCTCCAGCCGCAGCCGCGCCAGCCGCTGCTCCTGACCATGACCTGCTCGAACGGCTACTTCGTCTCGCCGTTCCTGAACGGGATCAGCGAGCGCTTCGTGCTCGAGCGGGACAAGGGGGCGATCGCGGCGTTCTCGCCCTCGGGCCTCTCGCTCGACGCGGCCGCGCACCTCTTCCATCGGGCTTTCGTGGGCGCGCTCGAGAGCCGGCAGCACGATCGGCTCGGCGACGTCGTCCTGGCGGCCCAGCAGGGCTACGCCGAAACGGGCGCCTTCCCGGAGCTGCTGTCGCTCTACCACCTCTTCGGCGACCCGGCGCTCAGGGTTCGGTAAGTGCTTTATCGTGATATCCTTATGAGGGGAAGGCTCTACGGCCGGGGCGGCCGGGGGAGAGCGGTGTGAAGCCTCGGGCGCGTTCGGGCGTGATCGCGAGGAGGGTCGGAGACGAGGTCGTGGTCTACGACCGGGCGACCCATACCGCGCACTGCCTCAACCGCACGGCGGAATTCGTCTTCCGCGCGGCCGACGGGCGGACGACCGTGCCCGAGATCGCGGCGCGGCTCGGTGAGGGGACGGGTCTCGAGGCCGACGAGGGCGTGGTGTGGGCGTCGCTCGAGAGACTGGACGGGGCGAATCTGCTCGAGGAGCATCCCCCGTCCCAACCGGCCCTCCCGTCGCGCCGTCGCGCGCTGCGCAAGGTGGGGCTCGCGGCCGCAGCGCTCACGCCCGCGGTGATCTCGCTCGTGGTGCCGACGCCGGCGGAGGCGATCAACACGTGCATCCCGGCCGCCGCGTGCACCAGCTCGAACTTCTCACAGCCCTGCTACGTGATCTCGCAGGCGGAGTGCGCCACCAAGATCTGCACGGGCAATCCGGGCGAGTGTCAGTAGCGGCGTCGTCTCGCTAGGCGCGCGGCGCGACGTCCAGGGCGCGAATGGCCTTGCCGGCGTGAGCACGGCTCACGCTCACTGCACGGCCGAGGGCGTGACGCCTCCTCCAGCCCAGCGTCAGGAAGCCCAACCCCGCCACGACGCACGCGGGGATCGCCCACGCCAGGGCCTGCTGTGCCGGGCCGAGCTTCAGGATCGTGGGCCCGATCCGCGCGTACTGCCCGCGGTACGGCCACGGCGCCACGTGCTCACCCCGCCTGAGGTAGAGCCACGGCTCGGGGTAGAGCAGGTTGCCGCTCAGCAGGTGCTGGAAGTAGCGCCGTCTCTCGGCCGACTCGGAGGCGGACGTGCTGCCGAACGCCTTCCACTCGAGCCTGGAGGGATCGGCTAGAAGCTCGGCTCCTGAGCCTCGCCCGCCCGCGGTCACGTACCCGCCAGTGGACGGGTCGACCACGGTCCAGCCCAGCGCTTCGTCCCACACCTCGACCACCGTGTGTCCCTTGCCCTGGGCCGGCAGCAGCTGGACGACGCGCGCCGGGATCCCGACTGAAAGCAGCTCGGTCGCCAGGATCGCGCTGCGCGTCAGGCAGTGGCCGGGCGCTCCAGCCATGTGGCGCTCGAAGTGCGAGACCGGGTCGAAGTCCACGCTGACGTACTCGCTCGCTGGGTTGCCGGCCGGCGTTCGCTCGCTCAGGACGGCCGTGACGCAGGCGGCGGCCGCGAGGCCCCGCGCTTCGCCGCAGCTCGCGCGCATGGCCTGTCGAAAAGGTTCGAGGGCCGGATCCGCCGCGAGCGCGGTGACGGGCCAGCGTAAGGGCGCAAGGGCGAAGTCGGGGGTCGGTTGGGCTGTCGCCTGTGACGGCTCGACCGAGGCCAGACGCACCGACGAGTAGGGCAGCGCCCGCAGAAGGAGCAGCATCGCGACCGCGGCGCTCAGGCAGCCAAGGGCCAGTCCCACATGCGCTGACCGGTGGCCGCGAAAGATCAAGCCCTTGAAGGCCATTAACCCTCGAAGGTTGAGAGTATACATGAGGTACCGCAGCCGGCGGGTCCGGCTATCGGTTGACCAGCCGCTCCCGGGCGTCCCGGACGGCCGGGCTCGCGGGATCGAGCCGGACGGCCCACTCGGCGAGTGCCGCGGCCTCGTCGGGTGAGGCAGGGAGCCGGACCCAGGCGAGGGCCAGCCAGGCGGTGGCGTCGGTGGGTCGTCTCTGAATGTGACCGATCACGTTGGCTTCCAGCTCCGCGCGCCGGAGGCTCGAGCTCGTGGCGTGCGCGGCTCGCGTGAGCGGGCCCGGCGCCACCCGCGGAGTCGTCCACGGGGTGACGAAGCCGATGGCGAGAGTCGCTGCGAGCGCGGCAGGGACCAGCCGCCGCGGCGCTCGGCCCACGGCATCCGCGGGTGCGGCCAGCGCCACTGCCACGAGCGCGACGCTCAGCAGCGCGTTCGAGGGAATCCGCAGGTTGAAGTCGAAGGCGCTGTGGACGGCGACCGCGACGAGGCCCGCGGCCGCACCGGTCACGAGGCCGCGGAGCAGGCGCTCGCGCGCGCTCGCCGCGCCGCGCAGGCCGCGGGCGAGGACCAGGATCACGAACACGGCGACGAGGGCGGCGCCCGCGAGGCCGCCTTCCGCCGCGACCTCGAGGTAGTCGTTCTCGGCGTGCTCGACCGCGAGGTGGCCGGCGGCCGTCTTGAAGCGCCGCTGCGCGTCCTCGAAGGCCCCGAAGCCCGAGCCGAGCCACGGGCTCGAGCCGGCGAGTCGCACGCTGTCGCGCCACACGGCCAGCCGGTACGAGCCGGACTGCTCGCTCGTGACGCCGGCGAGCGTCAGCACGCGGCTGCGAGCGTCGCTGGGCAGCGCCCCGACGAAGGCCACGAGCAGCACCGTGGCGGCGCCCGCCATCGCGAGCAGAGCGCGCGGCGAGAGCCGTGAATCCCGCCGCGACCAAAGGCGCAGCCCGGCGAACGCCAAGAGCCCCGCGGCGAGGCTCACGACACCCCCGCGCGAGAGGCTGACGGGGACCGCCAGGATCAGGATCGCGGCCGCGCCCCACGCGAGGACCACGAAGCGCGCGCGCGAGCTCTCGATCCAGCCGAGGAAGCCGGGCTCGCGGCGCGCCTCGCTGGCGAGGCCGGTGGCGAGGCCGACCGCCAGCAGCGCCGCCAGCTCGATGTAGCCGGCGAAGTGGTTCTTGTTCACGAACGGTCCGAAGGGGGCGACGGTGGGGACGCTCCAGACGCCGTACAGCTTGTTCGCGAACACGAGCCGCGCCACGAGGCCGTAGAGCGCGACCGCGACGCCGCCGGCGACGATCGCGACTGCGGCGCGCAACAGCGCGCGCCGCTCGCGCAGCGCCGGGACCGCGAGCAGCGCCAGCGCGACGAGTCCGGTCGCGAAGGCCAGCCAGCGACGCGTCGCCTCGGGATGGAGCGAGATCGGGCGCGGGCCGGAGCCGAGGACCGCGGCGGCCGCGGGCACGTCCGGGTGCCAGACGGCGGCCGAGCCTGGGGCGATCAGCCGGTGCAGCGCCTCCGGCAGCGGCACGAGCTGCGCGACCGCCAGGAGCCAGAGCCCCGCGATGGGCCACAGGGCGACGGGCGCCGTGAGTAGCGCTTCGCGCCGGGCGTCCCACGCGAGTGCTCCCAGCGAGACGGCGAGCGTGACGATCGCGATCGCTTG
>CAZMRX010000369.1:0-273 GCA_964568755.1 uncultured Acidobacteriota bacterium
GGCCACGATGGTCACCGCCGGCGTCTACCTGGTGGCTCGGCTCGGCCCGCTGTTTCACCAGTCCGAGACCGCGATGCTGGTGGTGGCCGTCACCGGGGCGGTCACCGCGCTCATGGCCGGCACGATCGCGATCGTCCAGACCGACATCAAGCGCGTGCTCGCCTATTCGACGGTGAGCCAGCTCGGCTTCATGTTCCTGGCCGCCGGTGTCGGCGCCTTCGGCGTCGCGGTGTTCCACCTCTACACCCACGCCTTCTTCAAGGCGCTGCTCTT
>CAZMRX010000369.1:283-5591 GCA_964568755.1 uncultured Acidobacteriota bacterium
GGGCGAGCAGGACATGCGCCGCATGGGCGGCCTGCGGAAGAAGATCCCCTGGACCTACGGCACCTTCCTGATCGGCACGCTCGCGATCGCCGGGATCCCGTTGCTGGCCGGCTTCTACAGCAAGGACGAGATCCTGCTCGCGGCCCTGGCCGGGGGCCACGAGATCCTGTTCGGCCTCGCTCTCTTCACGGCGCTGCTGACCGCCGCCTACATGGCGCGGCTGCTGTTCCTCACGTTCTTCGGCGAGTTCCGCGGCGGCCACGAAGCCGCGCACCACGTGCACGAGTCGCCGTGGTCGATGCTCGGCCCGCTCGTCGCGCTCGCGGCCGGCTCCGTCGTCGCCGGCTACGCGCTGTTCCCGGGCGCTCAAGGCGCTCGCGTCCGGCTGCCCGAGATCCTGCAGCCCGTGTTCCGCCTGCCGGAGGCGCACGTGGCGCACCCGGGCTGGCTTCCGGCGGTGGCGACGCTCGCCGGGGTGATCGGCCTGCTGATCGGCTGGTACCTGTACCTGGCCATGCCGGAGCTGCGGGCGACGCTCGCGCGGCCGCTGCGGCCGGCGCTGCGCCTGTTCGGCGCCAAGTACTTCTTCGACGACGTCTACGACGGCTTCGTGCGCCACGTCGTCGTGGGCGGCAGCGACCGCCTGCTCTGGAAGCGCGTGGACGCCGGCGTGATCGACGGCGTCGTCAACGGCAGCGGCAGGCTGGCGCGGGCGTTCGCCGAGACGCTGCGGCCGGTCCAGACCGGCTTCGTGCGCCACTACGCGCTGCTGGTGCTGGCGGGAGCGGTCGCGGTCGTCTACTACCTGCTTTCCTCCGCGGGACGGCTCGCGCCATGACGCGTCCCTCCACCCAGCTGCTCTCGCTGCTGATCCTGCTGCCGGTCGCGGGCGCCATCGTGATCGCGCTCACGCGGCGCGGGTCGGTGCTGCTGCAGAAGGTCCTCGCCCTCGCGGTCTCGATCCTGACGTTCGCGCTCTCGACGCGGCTCGTGAGCCAGTTCAGCGACACCGCCGCGATGCAGTTCCAGGAGCGCTACCCCTGGATCCCCGCCTGGGGCATCAGCTACCACGTGGGCGTCGACGGGCTGTCGCTCTGGCTCGTGATCCTCACCACCTTCCTGACGCCGCTGTGCCTGCTCGGCTCGTGGAGCCAGATCGAGACGCGCGTGCGCGAGTTCGTCGTGTTCATGCTGCTGCTCGAGGCGGGGATGATCGGCGTGTTCGTGGCGCTCGACCTGTTCCTGTTCTACGTGTTCTGGGAGGCGATGCTGATCCCGATGTACTTCCTGATCGGGATCTGGGGCCACGAGCGCCGCATCTACGCGGCCGTGAAGTTCTTCCTGTACACCTTCGCCGGCAGCGTGCTGATGCTGGTGGCGTTCCTGGTGCTCTACTCGGCCTCGGGGCTGCGCAGCTTCGACATCCCGGCGCTCGTCGCGGCCCCGGTCGACCCCGCCTTGCAGCTGTGGCTGTTCCTCGCCTGCGCGATCGCCTTCGCGATCAAGGTCCCGATGTGGCCGTTCCACACCTGGCTTCCCGACGCCCACGTCGAGGCGCCGACCGCCGGCTCGGTGATCCTGGCCGGCGTGCTGCTGAAGATGGGCGGCTACGGCTTCCTGCGGCTCGCGCTACCGCTGTTCCCGGACGCGGCCGTCAAGCTCGCGCCGCTCGTCGGCGTGCTCGCGGTGATCGGGATCGTCTACGGCGCGCTCGTGTCGCTGGTGCAGCCCGACCTCAAGAAGCTGGTCGCCTACTCCTCGGTGTCCCACCTCGGCTTCGTCATGCTCGGCATCGCGGCGCTCTCGACCACCGGCGTCACCGGCGCCGTGTACCAGATGCTCAACCACGGCATCTCGACGGGCGCCTTGTTCTTCCTGGTCGGCATGCTGTACGAGCGGCGCCACACGCGCCAGATCTCCGAGTTCGGCGGCCTGCGCACGGCGATGCCCTGGTTCTTCGCGGTCTTCCTGCTGATCAGCCTGTCGTCGATCGCGGTGCCCGGCACCAACGGCTTCGTGGGCGAGTTCCTGATCCTGATCGGCGCCTGGAGCTTCAGCCCCTGGCTCGTGGTGGTGGCCTCGCTCGGGGTGATCCTGGCGGCGGCCTACGTGCTGTGGATGGTGAAGCGGGTCTTCTACGGCGAGCTGTCGAACCCGAAGAACCAGGGCCTGCCCGATCTTTCGCCCCGCGAGTGGACCGTGCTGCTGCCGCTCGTCGTGCTGGCGATCGCGATGGGGATCGCCAGCCCGGCCTTCACCCGGCGCATCGAGCCGGCGGCGGACGCGCTCGTGCGCCAGGTGCGCGCGGCGACGCGGCCGGCTCCGGCCGCGGCGCAGGCCGAGACGCCCGTCCCCGGGCCGGGAGGAGCGCGATGAACGCGATCCTCGACCTGCGGCCCATCGTCCCCGCCGCGATCGTCGCGGTGACCGGCGTCGTGGTGCTGCTGGCGCAGGCCTTCACGCCCAAGGGGCGCAGCGGCCCCTCGTCGCTGCTGTCGCTCGTGGGCCTCTCTGGCGCGCTCGTCTCGGTGTGGCTGCTCGGCAGCGGAGCGGCCGAGGGCGCGGTGCTGGCGGGCGCGCTCGCGGCCGACGGCCTCGCGCTGTTCCTGCAGGCGCTCGTCCTCGCCGTCGCGATCGTGACGGTGCTGCTGTCCCCCGGCTACCTGCGGGCGAACGGCCTCGAGCGCGGCGAGTACTACGCGCTGCTGCTGTTCTCGGTGGTGGGGATGATGGGCCTCGTCTCGAGCCTCGAGCTGGTCTCGATGTTCGTGGCGCTCGAGATCATGTCGGTGGCGCTCTACGGCATGGCGGGGCTCGACCGCGCGCGGCCCGAGAGCCAGGAGTCGGCGCTCAAGTACTTCGTGACGGGGGCCTTCGCCTCGGCGTTCTTCCTGTACGGCGTGGCGCTCGTCTACGGCGTCTCCGGGAGCACCTCGCTCGAGCGCGTCACGCGCTCGCTCGGCACGGCGAGCCCGGACAGCCTCCCGCTCGCGGTGCTCGGGGCGGCATTCCTGCTCGTGGGCTTCGGCTTCAAGATCGCGAGCGTGCCCTTCCACATGTGGGCGCCCGACGTGTACGAGGGCGCCCCGACCACCGTCACCGCCTTCATGTCGGCGGGGGTGAAGGCGGCCGCGTTCGGCGCGCTGCTGCGGGTCTTCGACTACGGCCTCGCCGGGCTCGCGAGCCACTGGCAGCCGCTCGTCGCGGTGCTCGCGATCGTGACGATGGTCCTCGGCAACCTGGCCGCGCTCGCGCAGCGGAAGCTCAAGCGGCTGCTGGCCTACTCCTCGATCGCGCACGCGGGCTACCTGATGGCGGCGCTGGTGGCCTCGCCGGTCCTCGCGGGCGAGGCGATCCTGTTCTACCTGGTGGCCTACGCCGCCGTGAACCTCGGGGCTTTCGGGGTCATCGCGTCGCTCGCCAGGGACGGCCGCGAGCCCGCGACGCTCGCCGACGTGGCCGGGCTCGCCGAGCGCCGGCCCGCGCTCGCCGCGGCGCTCACCGTGTTCCTCGTGTCGCTCACCGGGATCCCGATCAGCGCCGGCTTCGTCGGCAAGTTCTACCTCTTCAATGCGGCCGTCGTCTCGGGCTGGGTCGTGCTCGCGCTCGTCGGCGTGCTGACGAGCGTCGTGTCCGCCTACTACTACCTGCGGATCGTGGTGGCGATGTACATGGAGGAGCCCGTCGGCGAGGACGCCTGGGCGGGTGTCCCGCCGTCCGCGGTGCTGGCGCTTTCGCTCGCGGCCGGCGTCACGTTGCTGCTCGGCATCTGGCCCGCGCCGGTGCTGGCGCTCGCCCGCCTCGCCAGCCGCAGCTTGTTCTAGAGCAGCGGTCCCAGCACCAGCGGGTCTACCGCGACGGCGTGGAGGTAGACGCGCCACTGCAGCATCGGCTCGGGAGCCAGGCCGCTCTGGCCCGACAGGCCCACCAGCGAGGCGGCGGCCACGGCCTCGCCCTCGCGCACCGCGACGCTCGAGAGGTGGTGGAGCACGCTCACGACGCCCTGCCCGTGGTCGAGCACCACGGTCCCGCCCGCGAGCGTGAGCTGGCCGGCGAACAGCACGGCGCCGGCCGCGGGCGCGCGCACCGGCGTCTCGGCGGCTGTGGGGTAGTCGATCCCGCGGTGGCGCTCGCCCTGCAGCGCGTCGAAGCGGCCCTCCACCTCCGCGACGCCGGTGTAGGTCCGGGGCTCGCCGAAGCCGCTGCCCACGCTGCCGACGGGCGGGATCAGCAGGCCCGGGGCGGGGGTCCTGGACTCCGTGCGGATGAAGCCGAGCAGCCGCCGCCCGTCGCGGAGCGCCTCGTCGCGCGACACGAGGCTGCGCTGCGGCTCGCTCAGGTACACGTAGCGCGGGCGGTACTCGCGCGGCGTGAGGGTGATCGGGATCGCGATGCGCTGCTCGCCGCCCTTCGAGGCGATTCCGACGCCGAGCGTCGCGGGGCCAGGCTCCGCGCCCGCGGCCACGGGCACGAGCGCGCGCGGCACGCCGCGCTCCAGGTAGAAGGGCGCTCGCCGCCCGTCGAGCAGCGCCCAGGCCGTGCCGAGCCGGCTCTTCGAGTGCAGCCGAACCACCACGACGCCGCCCGGGAAGGCCTGCGAGACGTCCACCCGGATCGTCGTGCGGCCCACCCGACGGACCACGTCCTGCGCCCGCGCGGCCACGGCCGGGAGCGACGCCAGCAGCGCCAGCACGACGACCCGTCTCGAGACGGCTTGGGTCATCGTGCGACAGCCGCCAGGGCCGAGAGCAGCAGGCCTTCGTCGTCGGGCGGGATGGTGCGCAGGTCGATCAGCACGCGCCCCTCGCTCACGCGCACGACGACGGGCGGCGAGCCGTGGCGCAGCGCGTGCGCCAGCGCGTCGGGGCCCTTGGCCGCGGGGTCGATCGCGATCGCGACCGTCGCGAGCCCCAGGTCCGGGGCCGCGCCCCCGCCGACCTTCGATTCGCTCTCGACGAGCGTCGGCGCGAGCGCGGGCGCGGCCGCCGCGAGCGCGCGCGCGAAGGCCTCGGCGCGCGAGCGGAGCTCGTCCTTCGGCGCCGCGATCATGCGCAGCACCGGCAGGCGCTCCTGGGCGCGGCCCTGCTCGTGCTCGACGAGGGTCGCGTCGAGTGCCGCGCGCGTCATCTTGTCGACGCGCAGCGCGCGGTAGAGCGGGTTGCGCCGCATCGGGTCGACCGAGGCGCTGCGTCCGGCCACGACGCCGGCCTGCGGGCCGCCGAGCAGCTTGTCGCCGCTGAAGGTGACGACGTCGGTGCCTTCCCGCAGCGCCTGGCCGGCGCCCGGCTCGTCGGCGAGGTCTCCCGCC
>CAZMRX010000370.1:0-5563 GCA_964568755.1 uncultured Acidobacteriota bacterium
CGACGAGCTCGGCCTTGACCCCGTTCGAGATCCCGAGCTTGACGGCCACCTTGCGCTTGCCGCCCTCGGCCTTCGGGTCGGGCACCTCGAGCGAGGGCTTGCGCTCCTTGTCGTAGAGGATCGCGGACTCGGGGATCGTCAGGACGGCCTTCTTCTCCTCGAGGATCACCTCGGCGTTCGCGGTCATGTTGGTCTTGAGCTCGCCGCCGGGGTTGAGGATCGAGACGCGCACCTCGAAAGTGGTGACGTTGTCCTTCTCCACGCCGAGCGGGGAGATCTTCGTCACCTTGCCTTCGAACGCCTTGTCCTTGAAGGACTCGACCACGATCCGGGCGCGCTGGCCGAGGTAGACCTTGCCGATGTCCGCCTCGTCGACCTTGCCGAGCACGTACACCTCGCTCACGTCGCCGAGCGTCATCACCAGCGTCGCCTGCGAGCCGAGCACCAGGATCGAGCTGACGGCGTCGCCCACCTCCACGTCGCGCGAGAGCACGAGGCCGTCCATCGGGCTCGTGATCGTGGCGTAGCGCAGGTCGGTCTGCGCACGTTCGAGCGAGGCGCGGGCCTTCTCGACCTCGGCGCGGCTCACCGCGGCCTGGCTCTTGGCCGCGGTCTGCTTGTTGAGGCCCATCTGGAACGCCTTGTCCGCGTCTTCGAGCAGCGAGTCGGCGATCAGCCCGTCGGCGTAGAGCTTGCGGGCGCGCTCGAGCGCCGACTTCAGGAACGGCAGGTCGGGACCCTCGGCCTCGATCTTGTTGCGCTCCCAGGCCGCCTCCGCCGCGAGCAGGTTGGCGCGCGACTCGCGGACACTCGCCTCGAGCAGCTCCTTGTCGAGCTCGGCCAGCACCTGGCCTTCCCGGACACGGTCGCCGTAGTGCACCAGCAGGCGCTGCACGATGCCGCTCGCCTTCGACTTGATCTGGACCTTGGTGAGCGGCTGGATCTTGCCGGTGGCCACCACCGAGCGCGCGAGGTCGCCCTTCTCGACCGTGGCGAGCCGCGAGGCGTCGAGCGTCTTTCCGTTGCCCCGGGCGGCCATGACGCCGAATACAGCCAGCACCACGACCGCCAGGCCCACGACGCCCAGGCGCCGGTTGCGCTTCTTGTGGCCGTTCCCGTTACCGTTCGCCATCGCTACTCCATTTCATTGAATGGATCCCGGTACACCAGGCTCCACCGCCTTGTACGCGCCAGGGGCGCCCCGGGTTCACGGAACTGCCGGACGGCAGGCGATAATGCGCGCTCATGGACAGCGATCTCGTCCGACGCCTTCCCAAGACCGACCTCCACGTCCACCTCGACGGCTCGCTCCGGCTCGGGTCCCTGATCGAGCTCGCCCGCGAGCGCGAGGTCGCCCTTCCCTCTGAGACGCCCGAGGGCCTCGAAGCGTTGGTCTTCCGCCCGCGCTACGCGAATCTGGCCGAGTACCTCGAGGGCTTCCGCTACACGGTCGGCGTGCTCCAGGACGCCGAGGCGCTCGAGCGCGCCGCGTACGAGCTCGCCGAGGACTGCCAGGCCGACGGGGTGCGCTACGTCGAGGTGCGCTTCGCGCCCCAGCTCCACGTGCGCCCGGGCTTCGAGGTGCCCGACGTGGTCCGGGCCGTGGACCGCGGCCTGCGCCGGGCGGCAGCGGCCTTCAACGCCCGGCCGGAGGTCGCTCAGGGCCAGGAGCCCCCGTTCGCCGCGGGCATCCTGCTCTGCGCCATGCGCTTCTTTCGCCCCGAGTTCTCGCTCGGCTTCCGGCGCTTCTTCGAGACCCTCCCCGAGGCGTCGGAGCGCGAGATCCAGCAGGCGGCGAGCCTCGAGGTGGCGCGGGCGGCCGCGAGGCTCAAGAACGAAGAAGGCCTGCTGGTGGTCGGGATCGACCTCGCCGGCCAGGAGAAGGGTTACCCGGCGGAGGACCACGCCAAGGCTTACCAGATCGCGCACGAAGCGTTCCTCGGCAAGACGGTCCACGCCGGCGAGGACTACGGGCCCGAGTCGATCTTCCAGGCGATCGGCGACCTGCACGCCGACCGGATCGGGCACGGCACGTGGCTCTTCGACGCGACCAAGATCACGAGCCCCCGCATCCGCGACCGCAAGCGCTACGTCGAGAACCTGTCGGAGTTCATCGCCGACAAGCGCATCACGATCGAGGTATGCCTCACCTCCAACCAGCAGACCGTGCCGGAGCTCTCCGCCGACTTGCGGAAGCACCCGTTCGGCGAGATGCGGCGGCGGCGGCTGTCGACCACGTTCTGCACCGACAACCGGCTGGTCTCGCACACGACCGTCAGCCACGAGATCGCCCGCGCGGTCGAGGCGTTCGCGCTGACGCCGCAGGAGGTGCGCGACAGCCTGATCTACGGCTTCAAGCGCAGCTTCTACCCGGGCACCTACCTCGAGAAGCGCGCCTACGTCCGCCAGGCGATCAACTTCGCCAACCGGCTGCTGGTCGAAGCCGGCCACGGACCGTTCGGGCCGTCGCCGACCTAGCGGGGGCTCGGGGGGCGCTCAGCCCCCCGCAATGCAGCCCAGCCAGTGATTCCGTTGTGGCCCGTTGTCCGTGGGGTTCCAACAGGGGAATCTTCGTGGGGACACGACCAGCCAGCGTCCTTGATCTGGGGGGCTGAGGGCCCCCCAGACCCCCGGGGTGCTCGTTGTCCGCATCTTCTCCGTCCCAGCTACCACCTGTGATACGCCGGGTGCCCCTCCGGCACCGCCACGAACACCCCGCGGCACGTCGCGGTCGTCTGCCCCCCCGCTTCGATCGACGCCTCGACGGTCGCGCGCGAGCCCTTCGACTCGACGACGCGCGCCCGCAGCGTGAGCGGGCCGCGCGACGGCGTCACACGCAGCAGCTTGACGTGGAACTCCGCAGTGACCGTCGAGGGTAGCGCGTCCGCGCCTGCCGCGCGCATCAGGTGGAGCGCGGCGGTCCAGTTGCTGTGGCAGTCGAGCAGCGCCCCGATGATGCCGCCGTTGACGGCGCCCTCCCATGCCTCGTGGTGGCCCTCGGGCGTCCACTCGGCGCGCAGCCCCTCCGAGTCCTCGAAGCTGCGAATGCGAAGACCCTTCAGGTTCGCCGGTCCGCAGCCGAAGCAGCGGTTCTCCGGCGCGTAGCGCTCCTGGACCGACCGGGTTTCGCTCACTCGCCTTCTCCTCGCTCGCGGATTCTAGTCGGGCCGACCCATCAGCCGCTCGAGGGCCAACCGCGCCTCGTCGCGCACGCCCTGCTCCCGATCGCCCGTCGCACGCTGGAGTGCCGGCGCCGCTGGTCTGGCACCCGGGCCGATCCGGCCGAGCGCCCGCGCCGCGTGCGCGCGCACCACGCTGCTCGGGTCCTGAAGCGCGATCGCGAGCGCGCCCACCGCCGGCTCCGCGGCAGGACCGATACGGCCGAGCGTGCGCGCCGCCCGCCAGCGCCGCCCGTCGTCGCCGCTCGCGAGCGACCGAACCAGCTCCGGCACGGCCGCCTTCGCCGCCGGGCCGATGCGGGCGAGCGCCCCGGCGACCACCGCGTTCGTGTCGTCGCGGGCGAGCGCGCCGACCAGCTGAGAGACCGCAGGCTCGGCCGCCACGCCCAGGTTCCCCAGGCTCCAGGCGGCAAACGCCGCTACGTAGCGATCCGCGCTCGACAGCGAGGCCGCGAGTGCGGGCACGTCTCCCGGCAGGGGCCCGAGCCGGGCCAGCGCCTGCGCCGACGCCGCTCGAACCGCCTCGCTCGTGTCCTCGAGCGCCTCGAAGAGCCGCGGCGTCGCGGCGCGCCATCCAATGCCCCCCAGGGCGCGCGCACAGGCGGCGCGCACGTCGGACGACTCGTCCCGACGGACGCACTGCGCGAGGGCCTCGGCGAACGGCTCCGCCGAGGCGCGCGCCAGCCCGAGCGCCCAGGCCGCCGCCTGCCGCTCGGAGGCTTCCCCTTCCTGCAGCACCGCGACGATCGACACGACCGCCGCGCGCTCCGGCGGAGTGCGCCGCGTCGCGAGCCAGCCGCCCGCGGCTGGCGCACCTGGCCCACCTCGACGTGCGAGGGCCTGCGCGAGCGTCGAGGGATCGGAGACCGCGTCGGCGAGCATGCCGCTCGCGTGCAGGGTGTCGGCCACGAGCTGGGCGCCGGACGGGCTCAAGTGGTCGTAGTCCAGGAACGCGCTCGGCCCGACGCGCGCGATCGTCGGCAGCAGGTCGAGGCAGCGCAGGCCCTCGGCACGACAGAACTCCGCGATCCGCTGCTGCACGACCGGGGCCGGGGCGCCGGCCTCCACCTGGAAGCGGAACGGAAACACGACGATCGCGAGCGCGGCGCCGTCCGCCTCGACCTCGCGCCGCAGGCTCCGCACCTCCTCCAGGAAGCGCTCGAACGCCCGGCGGACCCGCGGGGAATCCGGCTCGCTGAAGAGCCGTTCGACGGAGTCGATCTCCCGGCCCTCGGCGTTCACCGCCAGCCGCACCAGCGCGGAGCGGTCGTGCAGCCGCCGCAGCAGGCGCGGCGGCCGCGCGAGGTTGTTGAAGATCTCGGGAATGTCGTTGAGGCAGACCGCGAGCAGCGCCTGGTCCGGCCGGTAGTGCCGCGCGATCCGCTGCCACGCGATCCGCTGCTGCCGGGTCGACCAGCCCCAGAGCGCGACGCTCATCACCTCGGCGCGCCGGCCCTCGGCCGCGTAGCGCGCCTCGAGCAGCTGCGGATAGGCCTCGGCCGGCGCCAGCTCGGCGCCGAGCGTGACGCTGTCGCCCAGCACGGCGATCCGCGTCCAGCCCTCGGGCTTCTCCCTCGTCCGCGTGCGGTCGCGCAGGCCGTCGCCGCTGAACTCCTCCCACGGGGGCCAGCCGACGCCGTCGGAGCGCATCACGTAGAAGCCGCCGGGCATCTTGTCGTCCCAGTCCCAGATGTAGTCGGCCACCTCCGGCCGCGGCGGCCGCTTCTTCTCGGCGAGCCGCGCCCCGCCCTCGAGCAGCGCCAGGAACAGAGCGCTCACGCCCACGCCGAGCGCCAGGTTGGCCGCGAGCTCGCGTCTCGTCACGCGCACAAGCTTACCGCGCGAGGGCGGGGTAGTTCCTTGCGACGACGCGGACGTTCTTGTATAGTCTGGGGTCGCGCGGATCGCTGCTCGCGCACCCTTTGGCCCGCTAGCTCAATTGGTAGAGCAAGAGACTCTTAATCTCTGGGTTCATGGTTCGAGTCCATGGCGGGTCACCAATCAAGTCGGACACAGACATCGAGCTAGGCGCCCTTGGGTGCCCCGACTTCGGCCGGTTCTTCTCGGGGTACCACAGGGGGACCCAGGCGTGGCTCGGTAGCTGTCGTCTCACTCCGCGGTCGCCTTGGCGAACGGCTGGTCCCGCAGGACCGGGTGGGTGACGCGGTAGGCCCGGGGCACGGCCATCCATGATCCCGGTGACTGGGCCGAGCGGGCACGTTCGGCCGGGCTCGGTGGCGGCTGGATCGCGCTCCGCCGCTCGAATAGGATGCTCCATGGACGACGGCCGAACACGTCCGGTTCCTTCGCCCCGGGGCGGGCCTTCGGCGGGAGACCCTCGTGAGCGGTGACGGGTTCGCCATCGAGGTCGGGCTGGTGGCCGT
>CAZMRX010000371.1:0-5519 GCA_964568755.1 uncultured Acidobacteriota bacterium
CGGCGCCTGGAGCGTCGTGGCCGGCGGCGGCGCGGCGAAGGGCGAGGGCCGGGGCGACGCGGCCGCGAGCGAGGCCTGGCGCGCGGTCTCGGCCGCGGCACGGCTCGCGTCGGCCGTGCGCCGCGCCGCCTCGAAGCCGTCGCGCGAAGCGAGGAACTTCTGCGCCGCGACCGTGAACTCCTCGCGGCGGAAGGCGGTTTCGGCCTCCGCGAGCAGCGTAGCCGCGGCCGCGAAGGCTGGGAGCGCGCCGGCGCGGGCCCGGTCGGCCGCCGTGCGCGAGTCCGTCGTGAGGCGGCGGGCGTCCTCGGCCTGCTGGCGGAAGGACTGGTTCAGGCTGCTCTTGAGCTCGTCGACGACCGGGTGGCGCGGGTCGAGCTGGAGCACCTGGCCGAGCGCGGCCGTGGCCTGCCGGGTGTCGCCGCGGCCCACCGCCGCGCGCGCCTCGGCGACCGCGGCGTCGAGCTCGCGCTGCGTGCGCTCCGCCTGCTCGAGCAGTGCCTTGGCATCCGCGTTCTGCGGGTCGAAGCCGAGCGCCTCGCGGGCGTTCGCGGCGGCCGCCGCGTAGTCGCGGTTGTCGAAGTCGGCGCGCGCCAGCTCCAGTTTTCCGGTTACCACCACGTCGGTGATCATGCCGAGCTCGTCCTGCTTGCCGGCCACGGGCGCCGCCTCGGAGGCGGGTGCGCCGGTGCGCGGCCGCTGCCACAACCACAGTCCGGCCGCCACGGCCACCGCGGCGAGCGCGGTGAGGGTCGCGCCCACGACCAGCGGACGGGAACGTCGTCGCCCCACCTCGGTCGCGGGGCCCGAGGCGACGGTCGCGTCGGGCCGCACGGTGCGGGAGGTCTCGTGGTGGTGCCGGCCGACGTCGAGCGCGCTCGTGCCCACGACGCTCGGACGCGGCTTCGGCTCGAGGATCGTCTCGCCCGCCGCCTGGAGCAGGGTGCGCTCGGCCGCGTCGTCGCGCGTGCCGGGGGCGGCGAGCGTCTCCCCGGCGAGCTCGTCCCGCGCGTGCGCCAGCGCGCGACCCATCTCGGCGGCGTCCTTGAAGCGGGCCGCGGGGTCTCGGGCCATGGCGCGGTCGACGAGCGCCGCGAGCGCCGCCGGCGTGGACGGCGCCTTGCGCCGCAGCGGCACGGGGTCGCGGTCGCGGATCCGCTGCAGCACCTCGTGCATCGCCTGGCCCTCGAACGCCCGCGAGCCGGAGAGCAGCTCGTAGAAGATCGCGCCCAGCGAAAACACGTCGGAGCGCGCGTCGGCCTTCTGGCCCTTCAGCTGCTCGGGGGACATGTAGTGCGGCGTCCCCATGACCGTGCCCGTCTTGGTCATGTCGGAGGCGCCGAGGCGGGCCAGCCCGAAGTCGAGGACCTTCACGTGGCCGCTCGGCTGGATGTGGATGTTCCCGGGCTTCAAGTCGCGGTGGACGACGCCACGCGAGTGCGCGAAGCCGACGCCCTCGCACAGCTGCTCCATCACCTCGATCTTGCGCCCGAGGTGCCCGAGCGTCTTGGCGCGGATCGCCTCGCGCAGGTCGATGCCCTCGAGGAACTCCATGGCCATGTACGTGAGGCCGGCTTCCTCCCCGAAGTCGTAGACCGTGATGATGTTCGGGTGATTGAGCCCAGCCGCCGACTGGGCCTCCCGGATGAAGCGCTCCTTGAACTGCGGGTCGGAGGCGAGCGACTGGGAGATGGTCTTGAGCGCGACGTGCCGGTTGAGCAGCGGGTCGTGGGCCTTGTACACCTCGCCCATGGCCCCTTCGCCGATCTTCGCAACGACTCGGTACTTGCCGATCCGGTCGAGGCTCATCTACTTGGCGCGGCTGCTCTTGGCGGAATCGTACCACGTGGCGGGCCCGTCCGCCCCAAGCGGGGCCTTCCCGGGGGCGCCTGGCGCTAGCGGGTCCGGGCCGCGCGCTCGGCCCGCTCGAAGCGGATGCGCGCTTCCAGGAAGCGGCGAGCGCCGCTCGCCAGCTGGCCCGACTGGAGCGCCTGCTGGCCCTGGCGCTCGAGCGCGGCGCCGTCCGCAAACAGCGGCTGCGACGCAGCGCCCGCGCCCTCGGCAGCGGCGCGTGCCTGCGCGGCCTCGCGCCGCGCCGCCTCGGCGCGCGGGCGGAAGGCGTTTCCGCTCGCCTGGGCCGCCCTCTCGGCCTCCGGATGGGCCGGGTCGAGCTTCATCAGCTCGTAGGCCGCGCCGGCCACGTCACCCCCGCGGGCCTGCGCCTCGCGCAGGGCGCCCGCCGCGGCCTCGGCGCGCTGGACGCGCCCCGACGCCTCCTCGAGCACGGCCTTGGCATCGGCGTTGGCCGGGTCGAGCTTGAGCGCGCTCTCCGCGTCGCGAACCGCCGCCCGGAAGTCGCCCGAGTCGAGCCGGCGCTGCGCCAGCTGCACGCGGGTTGCGATCGCGTCGGCGAGGAGCCTCGCCACCTGCGGCTGCGGGGAGGCCTCGCGGGGCGCCTGGACCAGGCCGCGCAGCGCCCAGGCCGCGACGCCGACCACCACCAGGCCCACGACGATTCCGATCGCCAGGTAGCTCGGGGCCTTGGTCGGGGCCGGCCGGGGCACGCTGCTCTTCTCGGGTGGACGGGTGGCCGGACGGGTCCCGGTCCGCGCCGGCTCGCGCGCCGGAGCCGGACCGGCCGCGCCAGGCGCCCGCTCGGGCTCCGGGCGCTCGTGCGGGCGCGAGGCGCCGGCCGCGCGCGCAAGCCGCAGCCCCGCGAGCAGCTCGCCCGCCGACTGGAAGCGCTCGGCCGGGTCCTTCGCGAGCGCCCGCTCGACCACGTGCACCAGCGCGTGCGGCAGGTCCGGCGCGATCTCCGTCAGCGGAGCCGGCTCGTCCTGCATCACCTTGAACAGCACGCCGTGCATCGACTCGGCGTCGAACGGCTTGCGGCCCGACAGCAGCTCGTAGAACACGCACCCGAGCGCGAAGACGTCCGAGCGGGCGTCGGCCTTCAGGCCCTTCACCTGCTCGGGCGACATGTAGTGCGGCGTGCCCATCACGGTCCCGGTGCTGGTCATGTCGGAGCCGGCGGTGCGGGCCAGGCCGAAGTCCATGATCTTGACCTTGCCGCCCGGCAGGATGTGGATGTTGGCGGGCTTCAGGTCGCGGTGGACCAGGTCGCGCGCGTGCGCGAAGGCGAGGCCCTCGCAGATCTGCTCCATCGTCGCGAGCTTGTCGGCGTGGGCGAGCTTCTTCTGCGCCATGGCGTGCTTGAGGTCGATGCCCTCGAGCAGCTCCATCGCCATGAACATCTGGTCGCCCTCGAAGCCGAGCTCGTAGACCGTGATGATGTTCGGGTGGCTGAGCAGCGCCACCGCCTGCGCCTCGCGCTCGAAGCGCTTGCGCAGCGACTCGTCGGCGTCGAGGCCCGAGGAGATCCGCTTGATCGCCACGTCGCGGTTCAGCACAGGGTCGTGGCCGCGGAACACCTCGCCCATGGCCCCCTGGCCGAGCTTGCCGACGATCTTGTACTTGCCGATGCGTTCGGGCGTCATCCAGTTGGTCGCCGGCGCGCCTTCTTGACTAGCGGTTCGGGGCGGCGGTTGGCCGGGATGATAGCACGCGGCTGCAGGGCTACCAGGCGTTGAGCGTCTGGCGCCAGCCGTCGACCGCGAGCGGGCGGACGCGCTCGCGCATGCTCTCCTGCTGGAGCCCGGCGGCCGCGGCCTGGCCGCTGCAGCGGCCGGTGCGCAGCACGGTGAGCGCCTCGGCGAGCGAGGCCTCGCGCGAGTCCGAAAGCGGCCGGTCGACGTCGTCCGCCGCGGCGCAGTCCGCGGGGATGCCGTCGAAGTAGTCGGCCTGGCCGCGGGCGTTCGTCACCAGGAACGCGACCGGGTAGAGCACCTTGTCGCAGAAGTCGAAGCCGTACTGCCCGACGGGCTTGCCGTAGGTGCGCTCGCCCACCACCTTCACGTCCATGAACGGGCGCAGGCCGTTGATCATGGCCTCGCTCGCCGAGGCCGAGGCCGGCGTGGCGATCACCACCAGCCGGCTCACGCCGAGCGCCTGCGGCTTGCTCTCGATGCGGTAGGACGTGTTGCGGGCCGTCTGCTTGTCGTTGTGCGTGAACTGGACGAAGACCTGGCCCACGAGCGGCGCGCCGCCGATCAGGCCGGCCAGGTGCTGCGCCACCGAGACGAGCCCGCCGCCGTTGTAGCGCACGTCGAGCACCAGCTCGGTCGCGCCCTGGTCGCGCAGCTGCGTGAAGGCGGTGTTGAGCGCCTCGACCGAGGGCTGGACGAAGTTGCGGAAGTGGAGATAGCCGACGCGGCTCGATCCCGACGCGATCACCGCGGTCTGCGAGACGGTGGGGATCGTCACCAGCCGCTTGGTGAGCGTCGCCCGCTGCACCGGCCCGCCCGGGGTGCGCCACGCGATCGCCGCCGTCACGCCGACCTGCTCGGGGCCGAAGATCGTCGCGATCTCGCCCGTGCGAATCAGGTCGGCGACCGGCTTGCCGCCGATCTCCACGAGGTAGTGGCCGCGGTCGAGCCCGGCCTCGGCCGCCGGGCTTCCCGGGAAGGTCTGCGTCAGGCGCAGCTCCAGGTCGCCCGTGCGCTTGTACGACAGGCCGAAGCCGATGAACTGGCTGTCCGAGAAGAACGCGTCGCTCGAGGCCTTCGACGTGACGTAGCTGAAGGTCGAGTCGAGCGTCCGGTAGCGCACGGCGTCGAGGTACGCCTCGGGCGAGCCGAACGAAGCCGGGTCGGGGTTCGGCAGCTCCCGGTACCAGTAGTAGTACTGCTGCAGCGCGTCGCGCACGAAGGTGCACTGGCCGAGGGTCGTGCAGCTGGCCGACGTGCTCGTCGACCCGCTCACGACCTCGGTGGGCGTCGTGCCGCCTCCCCCGCAGGAGGCAAGAAGCGCGGCGGCGATCGGCAGCAGGGGCTTGCGGGTCATGTCCTCTTTCTCTCGTCCACCAGTGTCGCTCGCCGCGCGGGCCGGCGCAACGCAGCCGCCCCTGGCCCGCTAGAATGCCTGGCGGAGGGCGGCGAACCCCATGACCCCACTGGCGCTCTGGGAGAGCTTCAAGACGCTTCTACTCGACGAGCCGGAGCTGGGCTTCAGGCTCGACCTGAGCCGGATGGGGCTGGACCCGCGCGCGCTCGACGAGCGCGCGCCGGCGCTGGCCGAGGCGCACGCGGCGATGGCCGCGCTCGAGCGCGGCGCCGTGGCCAACCCCGACGAGAGGCGGATGGTGGGTCACTACTGGCTGCGCGCGCCCGAGCGCGCCCCGTCGCCGGAGATCGGCGACGCGATCCGCGCGACGCAGGCGCGCGTCCTCGACTTCGCGGCCCGCGTCCACGACGGCAGGGTCGCTCCGCCTCGGGCCGAGCGCTTCCGACACGTGCTCGTGATCGGCATCGGCGGCTCGGCGCTCGGGCCGCAGCTCGTGGCCGACGCGCTCTCGGGCCCCGCCGACCGCATGCAGCCGCACTTCCTCGACAACACCGACCCCGACGGCATCGACCGCGCGCTCGCCGGCCTGGGCCGGGCGCTCGCGGAGACGCGCGCGCTCG
>CAZMRX010000372.1:0-5517 GCA_964568755.1 uncultured Acidobacteriota bacterium
CCGAGACGCCCCGAGCCCCCCGCGACGACCCGAGCCCCCCGAGGCGACCCCCGAGGCGACCCCGAAGTCTAGGGTTGCAGTTCCGACGTGACTACGGCGCCGCCCATTTGCGGCAGCGTGGCGCTCAGCTTCACGACCTTGCGCGAGTCCGTCGCGACCCAGATCGTGGTCTGGCCCGGCTCGCCCTCGGCCGAGGCGATCTCGACCTTCCATGCCTGGAACGTGCCGGCGGGCACGGTCACGCTCTCCGCGCCCGTGACCTTGGCCTGCTTCATCTGCACCTTCTGCTGGCGCACGTCGAAGTTGCGGTAGGTGGTGCTGAAGCCCTCGGCGAGAGGCAGCGAGGCGATCGCTTCGTTCGCGCCGACGCCGTCGGCGAAGAGATCGCCGCCGAGGTCGACCGAGACCGGCTTCGGTTCGCCGCCCATGGCGACGGTGCCCGTGGCCTTGCCGTCCGCAAACGTCAGCTCGATCGCCGCCGGCCCCTGCTTGATGGAGCGCTTGCGCGGGACGAGCGTCGCCTTGTCGAGCGTCGTGATGTCGACCGCGTCGCCCATCGGCATCTTTGCCGTGCCGGTCACGACCCAGTGGCCGCCCTGCTCCTCGATCGTCTGCGTCGTGGACATCGGGATCGTCTGGCCGCCGGCCTCGATCTTGCCCGAGTAGCTCGACTTGCCCGCGCTCCACGGGAAGGCGATCCTGGGCACGCCCACGCTGGCCGTCTCGACGGGCTTGGTGAGCACGACCGTCTTCGGGTCGACGACGAGCTCGGAGAGTCGCTTGCCGACTTCCGGTGTCATCTCCTCCTGGAAGCGCCCGCCCAGGTGCTTGGCGAAGAACTTCTCGGACGCGGCCCACAGCGCCATGTTGTTGACGGGGCGCTGGAAGCCGTGCCCCTCGTCCGGCGCCAGGATGTACTCGACCGGGAAGCCGCGGTCGCGAAGCGCGATCACGATCTGCTCCGACTCGGCCTTCTTGACGCGCGGGTCGTTGGCGCCCTGCACCACCAGCAGCGGCGTCTTGATCTTCTGCGCCGAGTTGAGCGGCGACTGGCGCATCAGCTGGGCCTTGCCGTCGGCCGTCTTCGGGTTGCCCATGCGCTCGTAGAAGATGATGCGGCCGGCCTCCCAGTAGGGCGGGATCGAGTCGAGCAGGGTGATCAGGTTCGAGGGCGCCACGATCGCGACTGCCGCGCCGTAGAGGTCGGGCGTGAAGGCTACCCCGGCGAGCGTCGCGTAGCCGCCGTAGGAGCCGCCCATGATCCCCGTGCGCCTGGGGTCGGCGATGCCCTGGGCGACCAGGTACTTGACGCCCCAGGTGACGTCGTCCTGCATCTTGTCGCCCCACTGCTTGTTGCCGGCGTTCAGGAACTTCTTGCCGTAGCCGGTGGAGCCGCGGAAGTTCGGCTGCAGCACCGCGTAGCCGCGGTTGGCCATGAACTGCGCGAGGTTGTTGAAGCCCCAGCTGTCGCGAGCCCAGGGCCCGCCGTGTGGCAGCACGATCGCCGGCAGGTTCTTGGCAGCGGCACCCTTGGGCAGGGTGAGGAAGGCGGGGATCTCGAGCCCGTCCGAGGACGGGTAGCGGACCGGCTTCATGCTCGCCATGTGCTCGCGCGGAATCCGCTCGCGCACCTTGTACTGGAGCTCCAGCTTCTTCGTGTTGCGGTCGAAGATGTAGCGCTCGCCCGGGTCGGTGTCGCTGCTGACTGTGATCAGCATGACGCGGTCGTCGGCCGTGCTCGAGCCCAGCGCGATGTCCTTGCCGGGGAACTTGCCCTGGAGCAGCTTGTAGTCGGCTTCCCAGCCCTTGTCCCGGAAGTAGAGCCGCACGCGCTCGTCTTCGTACGAGGTCCCCACGAGGTCGTCCGTGGCCTCGGCGAAGATGGCGCCACCGAAGTCGACGCGGTTCATCGGATCGGACTCGATGAGCTCCTCCTTGCCGGTCTCGGGATCGAGCAGCACGAGACGGGTGAGGTCGACGTCGCCCTTGTTGGTCTGCATGTGTACGCGACGCCCGTCCTTGTGGAAGCGCCCGGTGTCGCACGTCTCGAAGACGTTGCAGGTGTAGACCGTCTTGTAGCCGTCGGGAAGCACCTGCAGCACCTCGGTGTCGCCCGTGTCGGTCGTGCGCTCAGCGAGGCGCAGGCGGCCTTCGAGGTCGAACGCCCAGCCGGCGATACGATCGGTGTTCTTGCGAACGAGCTCGCGCTGGCCCGTCGAGATCGTGACCTTGTACACGTCATGCCAGGCCGCGTCGCGGTCGTTCAGGCCGACGTAGATCGTGTCCGCGGACCTCTTCGGGAGCGCATAGATGAACGCGCGCGCGCCCTTCGCGTCGGTGAGGTTGCGCGAGGCGGGCGCCTCGCTGCCCGCGGCGTTCGGAGCGGACGGATCGACCGCCCACACGTTGAAGTTCTCGTCGCCGTCCTTGTCCTTCACGTACAGGATCAGCTTGCTGTCCCGGCTGAAGAAGAACCCCGGGATCGGGCGCTTCGTCTCGGTCGTGACGAGCCGGGCCTTGTCGAAAGCTTCGCCCGTCTTCTTGACGTAGATGTTGCGCGTGTCCTTCCAGGGTTTCAGGAAGGCGACGTACTGGCCGTCCGGCGAGATCTGTGCGCCCGCGATCTCGGGGTTGCCGAAGAAGAGCTCGCGGTCGAGCAGCGGCGGGGGGGCGTCGGCCGCGCCGGCGAGCGGCGCCAGGCCGAGGGCCAGGATGGCCGGCAGGGCCATCCGATGGAATCGGGTCATTGCGTCAAAGCCTCCATTTTGAGGGGGATAGGGACGCCGAGCACGTCGGGCGCCGGTTATGGACTTGGAGCACGCCAACGGAGGATACGTGGCGGGGTGGGCTGCGGTTCCGGGATCATGGACAGCCGACTCCCGTCCTGATACGTTCGCGTCATCAGAAGCGGGAGGCGAGGGATGTCCCGCGTGGACGATCCGGTTCCTGTTCGCGAAGCGCCCGCGATCGCCGTAGCGCTGCGCGCGGGTCCGCTGCGCCTCGTCTTCGACCGCGGCGAGCTGCGCTGGATAAGGCTCGGCGAGCGCGAGGTCGTGCGCGGGATCTACTTCGCGCTGCGCGGCGAGGGCTGGGCCACCGTCCCGTACGAGATCAGCAACCTCGAGATCGCCGCCGAGCCCGCGTCGTTCCGGATCCGGTTCGACGCTCGCCACGAGCGCGGGCCGGTGCGCTTCGACTGGCATGCCGCGATCGCCGGGTGTCCCGACGGACGCATCACGTTCGCAGTGCGCGGAACGGCCGCGTCCAGCTTCCTGCGCAACCGCATCGGCCTGTGCGTGCTGCACCCGGCCGACGCGTGCGGCGGCCGGCGCTGCATCGTCGAGACCGTGGACGGCGACCGTGCCGAGAGCGTCTTCCCCGCCCTCGTGGCGCCGCATCAGCCCTTCCGCAACGTGCGGGCGATCCTGCACGAGGTCTCGCCCGGCGTCGAGGTCGAGGTGCGCATGGAGGGCGAGGCGTTCGAGACCGAGGACCAGGGCAACTGGGGCGACGTCTCCTACAAGACCTACAGCACGCCGCTTCACCTGCCTCACCCCGTGCCGGTCGAGAGCGGGGCGAGCGTCGAGCAGTCAGTCGAGCTGAGGCTGTTCGGCATCACCGCCGAGCCGGTCGAGAAGGCCACCGCCACCGTGCCGGGAGCCTTGCCCGGCAAGCGAAACAGCCCCGAGCCCGTGGTGGTGGTGTTGGGGGCGGGAGGCGACCGGCCGCTTCCGGTGATCGGCCTCGCCGGCGCGGAGCTCGCCGCCCTGGCGGACGAAGACGCCGCGCGCCTGCGCCCACTGCGGCTCGCGCACGTGCGCGCCGACCTGCACCTCGAGACGAGCGCGTGGGGCGCCGCTCTCGAGCGCGCCGCCGCCAACGCGCGCCTGCTCGACGCGCCCCTCGAGATCGCGCTCTTCCTGCCGGACGACCCGCACGACGCGCTGCGCCAGCTGGCCGCGAAGGCCGAGGCTCTCGCGCCGCGCGTGGCGGCGTGGCTCGTCTACCGGGCCTCCGACCGGACCACGGCGGACGGCCTCGCCGCGACGGCGCGCGAGGCGCTCACGGCGGTCGACCGGAGCGCGGTCTTCGGCGGAGGCTCGGACGCCTACTTCGTCGAGCTCAACCGCCGCCGCCCGCTGCCGCGCCTCCTCGACCGGCTGGTGTTCGCGCTCAGCCCGCAGGTGCACGCCGGGGACGACGCGACCCTCGTCGAGAACCTCGGCAGCCTGCGGCGGATGGCCGAGACGCTGCGCAGCTTCGCGGACCGGACGCCCCTCGGCATCTCGCCCGTCACGCTTCGCCCGCGCATCGACCCGAGCCCGGCCGCCTGGCGCAGGCGTGGCGAGCGCCCGTTTACCGACGACCCCCGACAGGACACGGCCTTCACCGCCGCGTGGACGCTCGGCCTCCTGGCGGCGGCGGCCGAGGCGGGCTTCTCCAGCCTGACCTGCTTCGAGCTCGTGGGCCCGCGCGGCGTCCTGGATTCGGGGCGGGCGTTCCCGGTCCTCGACGCGCTCGCGGACGTCGCGGCGCTGCCGGGAGCGGTGGTCGCGCCCGCGCGGACGCGCCGGCCGGAGCGGGTGCAGGCGCTGGCGCTGCGCTCGAACGGACAGATGCGGCTGTTCCTCGCCAACGTCACCGCGGAGACGCATCCGGTCCGCGTGGAGGGCCTCTCGGGGTCGGCGCGGCGCGCCGGCCTCGGCGAGCAGGCGGGAGTGGAGTCGGGGCTGGAGCTGGAGCTGCGGCCCCACGAAGTCGTCAAGCTGGACGTGGGGTAGTACCAGTCCCTTCAGCATCACTGGGAGCAGGGGTCAAGCTCCCCGTGGATTCGCCTCAGTCTCGGAGGTGGCCCCTGCTCGCCTCAGTCTCGGAGGTAGCCCCAGCTGTGCAGGCGGTCGCTGTCTTCCTCGGACCAGCGGTCGCCGATGTCCTCGCGGTAGTACATGTTGGGGATCATGACGTTGCGGACGCGGTTGTACGCCTGGCGCTGGGCCTGCTTCATGGTCGGCCCGGTCCCGCACACGATCAGGACGACGCCTGAGGTGCCGGTCACGAGCCACTCGCCGTTCTCCTGGCGCACGTCCTCGATGTGGTAGCCCTCGCGGCTGTCCGTCTTGAACAGGATCACCGCGTCCTTCGAGCTGCTCTCGAACGTCTGCTTGTCCTTGTACGGGAAGGGCGGCACCACGATCCGCACGCCCACCTGGAAGCCGCTCCTGGCCCGCGCGCGGGTGATGGTTCCCTCGGCGAGCTTCACGAACAGCTCGCCGATCGGCGTGATCAGCCCCTCCTGCTGGATGCTGATCGTCGGGTAGCCGAAGCGCGCGGTGAACTCGAGCGGGTAGATGCCGTTGCCGTTCACGATGCAGTTGACGTCGATGTAGCCGACGTAGCGCTCCTCGCGCAGCTTCGGCTCCATCGGCTTGAGCGTGGCGTTGAAGATCTTGTTGGGCTCGCTCCAGAACATCGCCGTGCCCATCTCGCCCGTCGCCGGGCCGATGTCGCCCGGGAACA
>CAZMRX010000373.1:0-5490 GCA_964568755.1 uncultured Acidobacteriota bacterium
CTGCCGGTTCTTCGGGGACGGCAGGTTCGCGAGCGCGATGCGGAACGAGCTCATCGGTTGCCTGCGCGCCGCACGCGTCGGACTACTCGGGCCGCAAGACGGCGATCGGGTCGACCCGTCTGGCCCGTCGGGCTGGGAGCCATGTCGCCACGAAGGCGACGGCGGCCAGGAGCAGGGCGATCGTGGCGAAGCTCATGGGGTCGTGGGGGAGTCGCTAGTCCGCGACGCGAAAGAAGGTTCGCCAGACCGGGTCGGGGCCCATGACGACGTCGACCCGATAGATGCCCGGCTGGAGGGAAGCGAGATCGATCTCCCAGTACTGAACGAAGGACTCGCCGGGGCGCAGCTTCGCCTTCCTCGGCTCGGTCGCCGCGAGGCGTCGGTTGCTGGCGTCGAACAGCTCGAAGTGGTTGGTCGTGTCTTCCTTTCGCGCCGGGCTCCAGGTCACGAAGGGAACGCATTGGCCTTCCGAGCGCGAGAAGCGCGTCTTCTGGTTCACGGCCTGGGGAACGCGACCCTGGCGCTCGATTCCCGTCCCGAGCACGCCGTTCACGAAGTGGGGCGTGGGGGCCAGCGGTCTCACGAACAATCCCGCCGCCTCCATCTCCACGAGCGTCTTCGACGCCGCCTGGGAGTCGGTGGCCACGGCCGGCCAGCGAGCGCGCGAGCCGCGCATGCCCTGGACGGTGCCGAGCGCGTGGATGTCGAGCAGCGTCGCGCCCGGCAGGCCGGGGCCGGCCAGGGCGCCCACCACCTCCCCGTACTCGTCGAAGACGGGTGAGCCGAGGCTGGCCTGACTCGTGCCCTCGCCCAGCCTGAACTCGGCGCCTGACTGGCCGATCACGGTCGTCTCGACGATGACACGCGCGCCGTCGCCCTGCGCGTCCAGGAAAAAGCAGCGGTCGCCGACGCGTGGCAGGTCCTTGCCCCGCTGGACGGGCTGCGCTGGGGCGCCTGCGAAGCGCAGGATCGCCCAGTCGTCGCGGACGTTCCAGGAAACCACGTCACTCGTTTCGAGCTGCCTCGAGTCGGGCAGCAGGAGGCGAATCACGCGCGCCGCGTTGATGCCGGCAAAGCTGGTGGAGACGAGGCCGGGGGCCACGAAGAAGCCGGAGGTCTTCCCCAGCTCGACACCCTTGGCGTCCAGCGTGCGAAGTGTCAGCGTCTGCGAAAGGCCTCGCTGGTAGAGCTCGGCCAGCGCGAGCGCGCGCCGGACGGGGGCAGCCGCCACGGGATCGCCTTGGACCTGGAATGCATGCACGCCCGCCGGCTCGCCGTCCACGCGCGCCTCGACGAGCCAGGTCCCGGTCGCGACGGTGTCGGGGAGGGAAAGTCCCCAGTAGACGCCGAAGCGGGTGCTGCGCGAGTTCACCTCGGCTTCGGACGTGTAGACCGTCTTCCCGCTCGGGTCCTTCCAGGCTCCTTCGCAGCGGTGCCGTCCCGCCGGACCCTGCCACTCGAAGGCGACCATCACCTGGCGGTCCTTGCCCGCCTGAAACACGGTCCGCGGGTCGTCGAAGACGAAGCGGCCTCCGTCCGGTGCGCCCTTGCTCCCGGAGGACGAACGTACGAGATGGAAGCGACCGGACGACTGGGCGAGGGCGGTTTCGGCGGCGAGCACGATCAGCGGTACGAGCAGGATCAACCTGTGCATGCGACGCCTCCCGAGCTGGGGCGGAAGTCTAACAAGTAACCTGCGATCGTCCTCGCTCAACTGGGTGGGCTGACACCGCAGCAGGCACAAGGTCTGGAGATTTGGTCCGGCAACCCGGGGCGTCCTGCCCGCGTCACAATCACAGCACGATCTGCCGTTCGGGGACGTCGGGGAGGGCGCCGTGTCGCCAGCCGCTGCCGTCCTCCTTCTCGTCTGGCTCGATCCGTCCGAGATCGCCTGGGGCAGCGGGGCGGTGGCCCGCCAGGAGGCCGCCGCTCTGCTCACGCGCATGGGGGGCGAGCTGTGAGTGGAACTGGTGAGCCGCTCGGGCGGATCGTGCCCGCTCGGCTAGCGCGACAGCTCCTTGACCAGCCGGTACAGGAACTCCTGGGCCTCGTAGAACTCGCGCACGCCGACGCGCTCGTCCCGGCCGTGGAAGCGGATGTCGGCCGAGTCGTAGAAGATGCCCTGCACGCCGTAGGTCGGGATCCCTTCCTTGCGCAGCGACGCCCCGTCGGTGCCACCCATGACCATGTACGGGAGCGGCACGACGCCGGGCCAGAACGACTCGGTCAGCTTCCGTGTGGCCGCCAGCACGTCGTCTCGCATCGGCGACATCGGGCTCGAGCCGTCGGCGTTCAGGATCGACACCACGACCTTCTCGTCGCCGATGGCCGCGCGCAGTGTGGCCTCGACCTGCTGCGGCGTCTCGTCGGGCAGGATGCGGCAGTTGATCAGGGCGCCGGCGGTCTGGGGCAGCGCGTTGGCGGCGTGGCCTCCGTCCAATCCCGTGGCCACGCAAGTGGTGCGCATGACCCCGTTCCACTGCGGAGAGGCCGCGGCCACGGCGCGCTGCGCGTCCGGGTCGCCGGCCGCCGCCTGGCGCAGCTGGCTGGCGAGGGGCTCGGGCTGGACGGCGGCGAGCTGCGCCAGGTACGCACGAGTGACGTCGTTCAGGCGAACGGGGAACGCGAGCGCCGCGACGCGCTGGAGCGCGGCCGCGAGGCGGTAGATCGCGTTCTCCGGGACGGGCATCGAGCTGTGGCCGCCGGGATTGCGAACCTCGAGGCGGTAGTTGGCGATGTGCTTCTCGCCGACCTGGATCAGGTTGAGCAGCCTGCGGCCGTCCCGCATCTCGCCCCAGCCGCCCTCGTTGAGGCAGAACTCCGCGTCGATCAGGTCGCGGCGGTTCGCGAGCAGCCAGCCGACGCCGTTGTAGGGTCCGCCGCCCTCTTCGTCGGCGGTCAGGGCGACGATCAGGTCGCGGGCAGGGCGGTAGCCCTCGCGCTTCATGCGGATCAGGTTGGCCACCCAGATCGCGGCCTGCGCCTTGTCGTCCCCGGTGCCGCGCCCGTAGAAGTAGCCGTCCTTCTCGAGCAGCGTGAAGGGATCGACGCTCCAGTCGCTGCGCAAGGCCTCGACCACGTCGAGGTGCGCCAGGAGCAGCAGCGGGCGCGCCGTGCCGGTCCCCCGGTAGCGGGCCACGACGTTGGCCTTGTGGGGCGCGGCTCCCAGCACCGCCACGTCCTCCTTCGGAAAGCCCGCGGCGATCAGGCGGCGCGCCACCGCCTCAGCGGCCGGCGTGGTCTGCCCGGTGCTGTAGCTGGTATTGATGTTGACGAGCTCCTCGTACACCTCCCGGACCAGCTTCTGGTCGACCTCGGGCGAGAACGTCCCGGCGGGCGCGACAACGGCGGCGATCAGGAGGAAGGCGGCGTGCATGTGTCGGTCAGTTCTTCGCGCGACGGGCCACGATCTGCTCGGTCGCGAAGTCGCCTACCTGGCGGGTCAAAGCGATCTCGTCCCCCTTCACCGTGCCGGTGTACGTGATGCGGATCGAGCTCCCCTGGAAGTCGAGCATCTCGACGAAGGAGATCGTGTCGCCGACGAGCTTGCCCTCCAGGAGATCGACCTCGCCCTTCTGGCCCATCCTCTCGAAGGACGCCTTGCCGGTGACCTTCTCACCCTCGACCTTCAGGTCGTAGATGTACTTCTGCAGGCCCACCTGGGTGTCGAACTCCGCCGTCCACTTCCCGGCGACGTCGGCGGCGAGGGACGGCGAGGCGCCGAGGACGAGCCCCAAGGCGAGTGCCGGGAGGCAGCTGCTGATTCTCATGATTTGGGTCTCCTGCGCCGGAACCGCACGCGCGCGCTGCATTATAGGCAGTGCCTCGGGCGCGCGCTAGAATCAGGTCCCCAAGGTGCGGAAGTCCAGGGAGGTTGCTCGATGACGACGCTCGATGCGACGCTGGTGCAGGGGCTGCGGGCGGGGCTGCGCGGCCCGGTGCTGGTCGGTGGCGATCCGGGGTACGACGAGACGCGCGCGATCTGGAACGCCATGATCGACCGCCGGCCCGCGCTCATCGCGCGCTGCCTCGGCACGAGCGACGTGATCGCGTGCGTGCGCTTCGCGCGGCAGCACTCGCTGGCGCTGTCGATGCGCGGGGGCGGCCACAACATCGCCGGTCTGGCGCTGGCCGAAGGCGGCCTGCTGCTCGACCTGTCCCTCATGCGCGGCGTGTGGGTGGATCCCGCCGCGCGTCTCGCACGGGCGCAGGGCGGGTGCCTGCTGGGGGACGTCGACCGCGAGACTCAGCTCCACGGGCTCGCGGCCGCGCTCGGCTTCGTCTCCGCCACCGGAATCGCGGGGCTCACGCTGGGTGGGGGCTTCGGCTACCTGTCGCGCCGCTTCGGCTGGACCAGCGACACGGTCCGCTCGATGGACCTGGTGACGGCCGACGGGCGGCAGGTGCGCGCGAGCGAGAAGGAGAACCCCGACCTGTTCTGGGGCCTGCGAGGCGGCGGCGGCAACTTCGGCGTCGTGACCGGGATCGAGTACGAGCTCCAGCAGGTCGGGCCGGAGATCGTGGGCGGGCCCGTCGCCTGGCGGGCCGAGTCGGCGCCGGAGGTGCTCGAGGCGTTCCGCAAGACCGCGGCGAGTGCGCCGCCGGAGCTCACGCTCGTTGCCGTGATGCGCAAGGCGCCGCCGGCGCCGTGGATCGACAAGAGCGCGCACGGCCAGCTGATCGTGATGCTGCTCGCCTGCTACAGCGGGAAGCTGGAGGAGGGCGAGAAGCTGCTGGCGCCGCTCAAGGCCCTCGGCAAGCCGGTCGGCGACATGCTGCAGCGGCGACCGTACGTCAGCCTGCAGGCCCTGCTCGACGCCACGCAGCCGAAGGGCCGCCGCTACTACTGGAAGTCGGAGTACCTGCCCGGCATCGAGCCCGACCTGCTCTCGAAGCAGCAGGAGCACGCCGCGCGCGTTGCTTCGCCGCACTCGGCGGTGATCGTGTTCCAGCTGGGCGGCGAGATCGCGGAGCTGCCCGCCTCGCATTCGGCCGTCGGGAATCGAGACGCCGCCGCGGTGCTCAACATCGCCGCGTCCTGGGAGAAGCCCGAAGACGACGCGGCCAACGTCGAGTGGGCACGCTCGTCCTGGCGCGACATGAAGCGCTTCTCGACCGGCGGCACCTACGTGAACTTCCTGACCGAGGAAGAGGCGGGCGAGCGCGTCGCGGCCGCCTACGGCGAGAACCTGCAGCGCCTGACCGAGATCAAGGCGCGCTGGGACCCCGACAACGTGTTCCGGATGAACAAGAACATCGCGCCGGCCGCCGGCCGCGCCTGACGCGGGCCGGGCTCAGCCGACCTGGACCAGCCGGCGCGTCGCGGGCGAGACGCGCTCGTCGGGGGTGAGGATGCCGCGGAAGTTCAGCGGGTCGGAGGCGGAGACGCTCTGCGCCGCGGCCCGCTCGCCGCGCTTGCGGACGGCGCGCAGCAGGCTGACCGCCTCGGGGAGCGCGTACTGCTCGCCGGTGAAGCCGGCCACGAAGCGG
>CAZMRX010000374.1:0-5466 GCA_964568755.1 uncultured Acidobacteriota bacterium
CACCTCGCCCTTGAGGTTGTAGAGCACCTCGTTCTCCATGAAGATCACGGGGTTGTCGTCGCGGATCGCGGCCTTGAGCAGCCCCTTGGCGTCCTTCGGCGTCGAAGGCATCGCCACCACCAGCCCGGGCACGTGGGCGTACCAGGCCTCGAACGCCTGCGAGTGCTGCGCCGCGACCTGCGCCGCCGCGCCCGAGGGCCCGCGCATGACCATGGGGCAGCGGATCTGGCCGCCCGACATGTAGCGGTACTTGGCCGCGTGGTTGACGATCTGGTCGAGCGCCAGCAGCGAGAAGTTGAACGTCATCATCTCGGCGATCGGGCGCATGCCGACGAAGGCGGCGCCCACGGCGACGCCGGCGATCACCTCCTCGGCGATCGGCGTGTCGCGCACGCGCCACTCGCCGAACTCCTGGAACAGGCCCTGGGTGATCTTGTAGGCGCCCTGGTACTCGGCCACCTCCTCGCCCAGCAGGAACACCGAGGGGTCGCGCCGCATCTCCTCGCGCATGGCCGCGTTGAGGGCCTCGCGCATCGTGATCACAGGCATCTCGTCAGCCCTCCACTTTCGCGGGGGCTGCCGCTTGCGCCCATGCCGGGAAGCTCTCGGGGACGCGGTCGTCCGCAACGGCGGCGCGCCACGCGGGGTCCTTGTCCGCGCCCTTGGTGTGGATGTAGGGCGAGCGCACGTAGACGTCCTGGTAGAGGTCCTCGGCGGTCGGCCACGGGCTCTCCTCGGCGAAGCGCACCGAGTCGGCGACCTGGGCCTGCACGTCCTTGTCGATCGCGTCGAGCTCGGACTGGGGGACCCGGAACTGCTCGCCGAGCACCCCCACGAAGCGCAGGATCGGGTCGTGGCGCATCATCTCCTCGACCTCTTCCTTGGTGCGGTACTTGCCGGGGTCGGACATCGAGTGGCCGCGGTAGCGGTAGGTCTCGACCTCGAGCAGCGTGGGCCGCTTCTCGCGCCGCGCGCGATCGATCGCCTCGGTGAGCGCGCCGCGCACGGTCAGGAGGTCCATCCCGTCCACGTCGCGGCGGGGGATGCCGTAGGCGCTGCCGCGCTGGTACAGGTCCTTCACGGACGAGGCGCGATCGAGCGATGTGCCCATTCCGTAGCGATTGTTCTCGATGACGTAGACGACCGGCAGGTCCCAGAGCGCGCTCACGTTGAGCGCCTCGTGGAAGGCGCCTTCGTTGACGGCCCCGTCGCCGAAGAAGCAGACCACGACCTGGTCGGTCTTGCGCAGCCGGATGGCGTAGCCCATGCCCGCGGCGATCGGCAGGTGGCCGCCCACGATGCCGTCTCCGCCGAAGTTGCCGCTCGGCACGTCGTAGAAGTGCATGCTGCCGCCCTTGCCGCGGCTGATGCCGGTGGCGCGGCCCCACAGCTCGGCCATCAGCGGGCGCGGGTCGGTGCCGCGGGCGAGGGCGTAGCCGTGGTCGCGGTAGGAGCCCAGGAAGTAGTCGTCGGGCCGCAGCAGGCTCATGGCGCCGACCGCCACGGCCTCCTGGCCGATGTAGAGATGGAGGAAGCCGCCGATCTTGCCCTCCACGTAGACCTGCGCGCAGCGCTCCTCGAAACGCCGGATCAGGAGCATGCTCCGGTACAGCGCGAGCGCCTCGTCTTTCGTCATTCTGTCCGCTTCCCTCCACGCCGCCAGCGGGCGAAACTCCTTTTCTACTGTGAATTACACCGTGCGTCAACGCCCGCGAAAGCAGGGGGTCTGGGGGGCGGCTTAGGAGCCCCCCAGGTTTCCGTTGTCCGTCTCCCTGGCCCGTCCCCCGTCCCCCTGGCCCGCTGCCCGTCCCCCTGGCCCGCTGCCCGTCCCCCTGGCCCGTCCCCCGTCCCCCTGGCCCGTCCCCCGTCCCCTCTAGATCACCAGAATCGCGATCGCCGTGAGCGCCAGCCCGAGCAGCAGCATGCCCACGAGCGAGATCGCGAAGGTCGGCTCCGCCGAGTCCCCCCCCGCGGGCGCCCCGGGCGCCCCCTCGAATGCCGCCCTCACCTCCGCCCGGGTCATGTAGAGCAGCACCGTGGCCGCGGCCAGCGTGAACGGGCACACCAGGAGCCCGAGCGCCGCGGTCGCGATCTGGAGGTGGCGGGCCCAGGGGGCGAGGGCCCTCAGGCCGAGCGCCATGCTGGTGCCCAGGCCCGCGGAGGCGGCCGCGAGAACTGCCGCGGCGAGCCAGCCCACCCACCCCGCCTGGAGGCGGGCCGCAGCCACGAGCACCCCCACCATCGCGACGGGCACGAAGAGCGCCCACAGGCCCGCGAGCAGGCTCACGGTCGCCGGACGCGCCGGAATCCGCGCGGACGGCCGCGCCCGAGGCGCCGGGCGTGGAGGCGCCGGACGGGTCGGAGCCGGGCGTGGCGCCGGCCTCGGCGGGGGAGTTGGGTTCGACGCCACGGCCGGTCCGGGCGAGGGCGGGCGGGTCCCGGAATCCCCGAGCTCCACCGGCCCGCCGGCCGCGACGTCGAGCCCCAGGCCCTCCGGGCCCACGATCACGGTCTCGCCGATCTCGGGGAGCAGGCGCAGCTGGACCTCCCCGAGCTTCACGGTGTCGCCCGGCCGCAGCGGAGCCTTGTCCACCTTGCGGCCGTTCACGTAGATGCCGTTGGCGCTGCCCGAGTCCCGGATCACCGGGCCCTCCGGCCCGTCCTCCACGACCGCGTGGCGGCGCGAGCACTTCGAGTCGTTCAGCACGATGTCGCAGCCGGGGTCGCGGCCCACGACGCAGACACTGCCGGACAGCTCGACCTCGTGGGTCGTTCCGGCGGAGTAGGAGATCTCGAAGCGCATGGGGCCTTGCCCTCATGAGCCGGGCGTTGGATTCTAGCAGTCCTCGTGCCTCTCGACTTCGGTCGAGAGAGCGGTTTAGGATCGACGGGCCAGGGCAGGGTCGCAGGAGGCGAGGAGCACGAATGCTGCAACCAGACGAAGGCGAGCGCGCGGCCCGGCTGGCGCAGGTCCTCGACATCCTGAAGCGCGAAGCCCCCGCGGAAGAGCGTGAGCTGGTGCTGTCGCTCGCGCCGATCCTGTTCGCCGGAATGCCCTCGCGGATCGGCCTCGGCATGCCGGCGGAGGTGGTCGCCGCCCGCATCCTGAGGCTCCACTACCCGTTCATCGCGCGCGAGATGGCGCCCGCCCACCAGCTCTACAAGGGGCTGCCGGGCATCCACGTCAGCGCGACCAACCTCGGCGAGGACGATTCCCGGCGCATCGGCGGCGGCTGCGGCCTCCCGCTCGAGACCACGGTCCTGCGCACCCACACGCCCGACCGGCCGTTCATCTTCGACAGCCTCAAGAACTACCTGCAGAAGTCCGGGCTGCGGGTCTACGCCGCGTTCCACCCGATCTTCACCGTCAGGCGCCAGTGGGAGCGGGTGGCGGCCTTCGGCGACGCGCAGGCGGAGGGCAGCAAGGAGAGCTACTGCCTGTTTCACATCGAGCCGGTGCAGTCGAAGGAGCGGCTGCGCCGCATCGAGCACGAGGTGTTCTCGCTGCTGAAGGCCGTGTTCCTGGCGGTCGACGACTTCAAGGACATGGGACGCGCCTGCCACGAGCTGGTGCCGCGGCTGCGCGCGCGCCGCGACGCCGCGGGCGAGCTCGCCTCGACGCGGGCCTTCCTCGAGTGGCTGCAGGACGACAACTACATCTTCATGGGGACGGTGTCCTACTCGGCCGGGCCCGACGGGAAGCTCCAGCGCGTGGACGAGAGCGCCACCGGCGTCTTCAGCGATCCGGCGCTGCTGCCGGTGGTGTTCCCGGGCGTCGTCGAGCACGTCGAGGAGCACCTGCACCCCCAGCCGAGCGACGACCGCATCCTGGACCTCGACTTCTGCGCCAACGCCTCCGCGATCTACCACCTGGAGCCGATCGAGGACCTGACGGTGCGGGAGTGGCGGGAGGACGGCACGCTCGGTGGCCTGACGCTGCTGCTCGGGCGCTTCGCGCGCGGGGCGTTCGCGCAGCGCGCCGACCGCATCCCGCTGCTGAAGGAGAAGCACGACCACGTGCTCGCCCGCTGCGGCGGGGTCCCGAGCTCGCACACCTGGCGCGAGACGCGCGCCACCTTCAACCACTTCCCCAAGACCGACCTCTTCTACGCCGACGTCTCCGACCTCGAGCGCGTGATCCAGAAGATCGTGCAGGTCGCGAGCGACGAGGAGCTGGTCGTCGAGAGCCGGCAGGGGGCGGGCTACGAGGCGCTCTACGTGGCCTTCTCGCGGCTGCGCTACTCGTACCAGATCGAGGCCGGGCTGCGGCGCGCGTTCGAGCACGCCTTCGGGCCGGTCGCCTTCGCGATCTCGGTCGACTGCGGGCCCGTGACCCTGCTGATCTGCTACTTCGACTCCACGCGCCTCGAGCACACCGTGGACGCGGCCGAGGCGCGGCGTCTGACCGAGCCGCTCGTCACGGACTGGGAAGACCGCGTGGCCGTGGCGCTCGAGCGGGAGTTCGGCGAGCGCGAGGGCCGCCGCCTGTTCCGCCGCTACGTCACGCCCGAATCGAGGAGCGGGCTCTACCGCGAGGTGACGGCGCCCGAGCAGGTGCCCGTCGACCTGCGCCAGCTCGAGGCGCTCGAGAGCCGGCTCGAGGTGTGCGTGACCGGCCGGGCGGCCGAGACGGCGCTGGTTCAGCTGTGCTCGGTGCGCCCGCTCGACCTCACCGACACGCTCAAGACGATGCAGAACCTCGGGCTCACGGTCACCGACGAGCTGCGCATCCCGCTCACGCTGCCGGAGGGCCGGCGCTGCCTGCTGTACCGCTTCGGGATCGAGGCCCCCGCCGAGCGCATCGCGGCGCTGGCCCAGGGCGAACAGCGCTTCGTGGACGTGCTGCGCGCGCTCGACGAGGAGCGGGCTACCGACGACCCGCTCAACGGGCTGATCCTGTCGGCCGGCCTGGGTTGGCGCGACGTGGAGCTGCTGCGCACCTTGCGCAACCACCTGCTGCAGGTGCGGTCGCACTGGAACGCCGACACCGTGAACGGCGTCCTGGTGCGCAACAGCCAGGCGGCGGGCGCGCTCTACCAGGCCTTCGCCGCGCGCTTCGATCCGGCCCGCTCCGGCGATCGCGCCGCCGCCGTGGCCGAGGCCGACGCCGCCTTCACGCGCGCGCTCGACTCGGTGCGCAGCCTGGCCGAGGACGAGGTGCTGCGGGCGCTCGCCAACCTGGTGCGGGCGGCGCTGCGCACCAACGTGTTCCAGCGGCCGGAGCGGCCGGTGTTCTCGGTCAAGGTCGACTGCCGCGCGGTCGAGGCGATGCCGACGCCGCGGCCGCTCTACGAGATCTACGTCCACTCGCGGCGGCTCGAGGGCATCCACCTGCGCGGCGGCAAGGTGGCGCGCGGCGGCATCCGCTGGTCCGACCGCCACGACGACTTCCGCACCGAGATCCTCGGCCTGATGAAGACCCAGATGGTGAAGAACGCCGTCATCGTGCCGGTCGGCTCCAAAGGC
>CAZMRX010000375.1:0-5455 GCA_964568755.1 uncultured Acidobacteriota bacterium
GTCAACATGGGGGCGACCGCCATCGGCACCGGCCTGAACGCTCCCGAGGGGTACGCCCAGCGCTGTGCCCACCACCTGGCCCAGCTCACCGGCAAGCCCATCGTGCCCGCCAAGGACATGCTGGCCGCCACGTGGGACCAGCAGGGTTTCGTCGTGTACTCGGGCGCGCTCAAGAGCGTCGCCATCAAGCTCTCGAAGATCGCCGCTGACCTGATCCTGCTCACCTCCGGTCCTCGGGCCGGGCTGGCCGAGATCAACCTGCCGGCGATGCAGCCGGGCTCCTCGATCATGCCGGGCAAGGTCAATCCCGTCATCCCCGAGCTCGTGAACCTGGTCGCCTTCCGCGTGATGGGCAACGACTACACGGTGACGCTGGCCGCCCACAGCGGACAGCTGCAGCTCAACGCCTACGAGCCGGTGGAAGGAGTCGCGATGATGGAGTCGCAGCACCTGCTCTACAACACCTCGAAGGCGTTCCGCACCAAGTGCGTGGACGGGATCACCCTCAACGAGAAGGTGCTCGCGCGCTACCTGGAGACGACGGTCGGGATCGTGACCGCGCTCAACCCCGTGCTGGGCTACGAGAAGGCGACCGAGCTCGCGGCCGAGGCCTACAAGAGCGGCAAGGGCATCCTGGAGGTCATTCGCGAGAAGAAGATCCTCGACGAGAAGCAGATCGCGGAGCTGCTCGACCCGGTCAAGCTGTCGAACCTCCACCGGATCCAGTACGAGAAGAAGTAGTGAACGCCATTAAGGAGAGGTCTATGCAAGCGTCATCGAAGGCGTGCCTGGCACTGGCGGCGGCCCTCGTCGCCGCGGCGGGGCCGGGTGCCGTTGCGCAGGAGGCGGGAAAGAAGCTCCCGAACGTGGTGGTGCTGGCCACGGGCGGAACGATCGCGGGCGCCGCGGGCAGCGACGTGCAGGCCGCGTACACTTCGGGCCAGGTCGGGGTCGATCAGCTCCTGGCCGCCGTGCCCCAGGCCAAGAAGCTCGCCGTGATGACAGGCGAGCAGGTCGCGAACATCGGATCGCAGGACATGAACGACGAGGTCTGGCTGAAGCTGGCCAAGCGCGTCAACGAGATCCTCGCGAAGCCGGACGTGGACGGGATCGTGATCACGCACGGCACCGACACGATCGAGGAGACCGGCTACTTCTTGAACCTCGTCGTCAAGTCGAAGAAGCCCGTGGTGCTGACGGGATCGATGCGCCCGTCCACGGCCCTCTCGGCGGACGGCCCGCTCAACTTCTTCAACGCGGTCGCCGTCGCCGCGAACAAGGACGCGGCCGGCCGCGGCGTGCTGGTGGTCCTCAACGACTGGATCCACGGCGCGTCGTCGCTCACCAAGACCAGCACCATGGCGGTGCAGACGTTCATGTCGCCGCTGCGCGGGATCGTCGGGACCGTGGCCTACGGCGAGGCCGAGTTCTACCGCGGCCCGGTGGGCAGGAACACGTTGGACAGCGAGTTCTCGCTCGACGGCGTCACCGCGCTGCCGCGCGTGGACATCGTGACGGCTCACGAGAACATGGACGGTGCGATCATCGACGCCGCGGCCGCGGCGGGCGCCAAGGGCATCGTGATCGCGGGCGTGGGCAACGGCAACATGACCAAGGCCGGCCTCGACGCCCTCGCCGCCCAGGCGAAGAAGGGCGTCGTCTGCGTGCGCTCCTCGCGCGTGGCCACGGGGCGCGTGGGCCGCAACGTCGAGGTGGACGACGACAAGCTCAGTCTCGTGGCATCCGACGACCTGAATCCCCAGAAAGCGCGTGTGCTGCTGCGGCTCGCGCTGCTGAAGCCGCGCAGTTTGGCCGACATGCAGCGACTATTCGTGGAATATTGATTGGAAGGCTCCGCAACCGCGGAGTCGGATTCAAGGAGTTGAACATGCGCCGATTCGTCATCGCCGCCGCGCTCGTCTTCGTGGGCGCCGCGGCCTTCGCTCAGGACGTGAAGACGGACTACGACAAGGATGCGAACTTCGCCGCCATCAAGACCTTCGCGGTCAAGATCGGCACCAGCTGGAACAACCAGATCAGCGAGAAGCGGATCAGCGACGAGATCGCCCAGACGCTCACCGAGAAGGGCTGGAAGCAGGTCGACGCCAACCCCGACGCGCTGGTGCTGCTCCACGGCGCGACCGAGAAGCAGAAGAGCCTGAACACCTTCTACTCCGGCGGCTACGGCGGCTACGGCTACCGCGGCTGGGGCGGCATGGGCATGGGCACCGCGACCACCACCACCTCCGAGTACACGGTGGCGACGCTGGTGGTGGACATCTTCGACGCCAAGTCGAAGGCGCTGATGTTCCGGGGCACGGCTGAGGACGAGATCTCGGACAAGGCCGAGAAGAACATCAAGAAGGTCGAGAAGGCCAGCAGCAAGATGTTCAAGGACTTCCCTCCCGGCTCGAAGGACAAGAAGTAGCGCATGCGGGGAAGGCGGTCGCCAGTGAGGATCTTGACAGCGGGCGCGCGTCCGGAGTTGGCGGTGCGCGCCGCCACGAGGCCGTCCACGGCGCGTCCGTGGATCATGCTGGTGGCCGCCCTCCTCGTCCTCTCCATTCCAGGGCCTGCGCTCGCCCAGGCGAAGCTCATCACCTGCGCCTCGACGCCGGGTGAGCGCACGGAGTGTCCCGCCGACACCTCGAAGGGCGTGGCGCTGGTCCGCTCGTCCGGAGAGGCGGCCTGCGGGCTCGGCAAGACCTGGGGTTTCGACGAGAAAGGGGTCTGGGTGTCGGACGGCTGCGTCGCCGAGTTCCTGGTCGTCCAGACGGAGCCCGGCGCCGAGGAAACGCCGATCGAGAAGCCGAAGCCGTTGCAGTACATCCCGAACGCCGGCTTCCGGCTGATCTCCGGCGAGAAGGGCGAGATCTACGTGCGCCTCTTCAGCTACGCCCGCTACCTCAACCAGAAGGGGCTCGATCCGAGCTACGAGGACGCCTTCGGCAACACCAAGACCGTCCCTCAGCGCGAGGACTTCCAGCTCAACAAGTTCTTCCTGCCCTTCTCCGGCTGGTTCCTGACGCCGAAGATGCGCTACTACCTCTACGTCTGGTCCGCGAACACCGCGCAAGGCGATCCGGCGCAGGTCGTGGGCGGCGGCAACCTGAGCTACGTGTTCAACCGCCACGTCAGCTTCGGGGCCGGGATCACCAGCCTTCCGAGCGTGCGCAGCACCGAGGGCCAGTTCCCGTACTGGCTGAGCGTCGACGCCCGCCTGACGGCGGACGAGTTCTTCCGCGGCTCCTACACGACCGGCATCTGGCTGAAGGGCGAGATCAGTACCGAGCTCAAGTACATGGCCATGCTCGCCAACAACCTGTCGACACTCGGCGTGAGCGCGTCCCAGCTCGACAACACGATCGACACGACGTCGCTCATGCTGCAGTGGCTGCCGACCACGGGCGAGTTCGGGCTCTACGGTACGTTCGGAGACTACGACTACCACGAGAAGCTCGCGACGCGGCTCGCGGCGCACTACACCCACAGCACCGAGGACAAGCAGTCTCAGCCGGGCGCGAACACGATCGAGAACAGCCAGATCCGGCTCACCGACGGCAGCGTGATCTTCACGCCTGATCTGTTCGGCCCCGGCATCACCGTGGAGAAGGTGGCCTACGACATGGTGAGCGTCGACGGCGGGCTCAAGTACCGAGGCCTCTCGCTCGAGGCCGAGTACTACTGGCGCTGGCTCTCCAACTTCAGGGGCACGAACACCTCCGGCATCGAGGACATCCGGGACACCGGCTTCCAGGTGCAGAGCTCGGCGATGCTGGTGCCGAAGGCGCTGCAGGTCTACCTGAGCGGCTCGGCGATCTACGGCGACCGCTACGGCGACTCGTCGGAGCTGCGGGCGGGCGTCAACTGGTACTTCGTCAAGCAGCGCGGGCTCCGGGTGAACGCCGAGTGGCTGCACCTCAACAACTGCCCGGTGGGCTACACGGCCGTTCCCTACCCCGTGGGGGGCAACGGCGACGTGTTCCACACCAACCTGGAGCTGAACTTCTGAGGCCCCCCATGGCCATCGCTCACGCACTCGCCGTTGCGGCCGTGCTCGGCGGGCCTTCGGCCGCCGGGGCACAAGCCGGGGCTGCATCCCCCGGCTACCTCGTCAACGATTCACACTTCCACCTGACGAACTACGTCCAGCAGGGCACCGACATCCGCGACTTCCTGAAGATCATGGGCGACAAGGTGGGCCGGGTCGCGCTCTTCGGGATCCCGCTGCAGCAGACCTGGTCTTACGGGAACACCGGAGACTTCGCCCCGACCTACTACCTGCAGACGGACGCGCCGCTCTACTACTACTCGTTCACCGACGCCCTCATCGCGATGGCGTACCGCTCGCTGCCGCCCGAGCAGCAGGCGCGCTTCGACCCGATGATCACCGGCTTCAACCCCGCCGACATGTACGCGGCCGACCACATCAAGCGCGTGCTGCAGACGTTCCCCGGCGTCTTTTCGGGGATCGGCGAGTTCACGATCCACAAGGAGTTCGTGTCCGCGAAGGTCGCCGGCGACCAGGCGAGCCTGCTGAACCCCGCGCTCGACCGGATCCTCGACTTCGCGGCCGAGGCGGGGCTGGTTGTGATCCTGCACAACGACGTGAACATGCCGTTTCCGAAGCCGGGCCAGGACCCGTGGCAGGTGGTGCAGCTGGCGCAGCTGCTCAAGCGGCACCCGCGGACGACGGTGATCTGGGCTCACTGCGGGCTCGGGCGGATCGTGCGCCCCGTGGACGACCAGATCGGGATCGTCCGGCGTGCGCTCCTGGACCTCGAGCTTTCGCACGTGTACTTCGACATCTCGTGGGACGAGACGGCGAAGTACCTGGTCGCGACACCGGAGACGACCGAGATTGCGGCCGACGTCATCAACCGCTACCCCGACCGCTTCCTCTTCGGCACGGACGAGGTGGCTCCGACCGAGCAGGCGAAGTACCTCAAGGTCTACGACATGTACGCGCCGCTCTTCGCGAAGCTCACACCCGAGGCGAGCGCGAAGGTGCGCAGGGGCAACTACGAGCGGCTGTTCGACGCGGCCCGGCGCAACGTCCGGGCGTGGGAGAAGGCAAACCCGAAGTGAAGCAAACAGGAGGGATCGTGAAAACCAAGAATCGCACGGTCACGCGTTGGCCGGGCATCCCCGGGCTGCTGGTCGTGCTCGCGCTCGCGGCCCCACCCGCGGCGTGGCCCGAGGACGGACAGCCGGGTGCCGAGCCGACTCCCACTCCGACCGCAGCTGCTCAGGACCCGTCGGCCAAGGCGGAGGCAAAGCCTCGCCTGGACATCTACGGCTTCGCGATGCTCGACATGGGCTATCAGTCGGGCCAGAACGATCCGAACTGGTTCGACGTACTCCGGCCTACGAAGCTGCCGGCTTACCCGAACGAGTACGGCGAGGACGGGCACTTCTTCGCCGGCGTCCGCCAGAGCCGGCTCGGCGTGAAGGG
>CAZMRX010000376.1:0-5437 GCA_964568755.1 uncultured Acidobacteriota bacterium
TCCGTAGGCGAGGGTGTCTTCCCACGAGACCACGAAGGGCGCGACCTCGAAGCGGCCCGTGATCCCGTGAATGGCGTACGGGAACCCCTTCGGGCGGATCAGGACGCCCTTCGGAAGGACCAGGGCTTCGGGCCGGAAGCCCGTCTGGGGATCGTAGCGGAGCGTGACGCGGGCCTCGACGGCCCCCGTCGGGTTCACCTCGTCCCAGATCTTCTCGCGGACGTAGGTCGGGAGGGCCGATCGCAGGGCCGGCCCCAGCTCCTCGCGGTAGCCGGGCAAGAGGCTCTGGAGCGCTTCGAGCGCGGCGCGGGCCTCCTCCTTGAGGCCCAGCCGGCCGCAAGCGGCAGCGGTCACGGCATGGGTCCAGAAGTCCTCGGGCATGTTCATCCGCTTCGCCGTCTCCAGCGCCTCCTCGAACTCGCGTTTCCGGTAGTGGTTGAAGAACCGAGGGAAGAGATACCAGCCCGGGTGGTGAGGGTTGAGGTCCATCGAACGCTGCATGATCCCGACGCCGCGGTCCCATTCGCCGCCGTGGCTGATCAGCACGCCCATGAACGCCAGCGTGCTCGTGTTTCGAGGGTTGAGCGCCATGGCCCGCTCGGCGGCGTGGCGGAACGCCCCGAGGTCGCGGGCGAAGTAGGACGCTTCCGCCAGCGCCTCGAAGCCCAACTGGCATGTGGGATCGATCTCCACCGCGCGCCGGGCCGCCTCGCGTGCCCGCTCCACCGAGTCGGGCAGCGGGTTCAGCCGGAACGCGTGCTCTTGGGAGCAGAGACGCGAGAGGCAGGCCCAGGCCTCCGCGTGCGTGGGCTCGCGCTCCAGCTTCCGCTCCAGCGCCGTACGCAGGCGGGCGTGCTCGTCGGGTCGGATGTGGTGCCAGTACGCAGAGCAGCGCAGCGCCAGCTCCTGTGCGCTCAGCTCCTCGGCCGGCCGGTCGCGGACCGCGAGGGCCATCGAGCGCACCAGGATGCCGTAGGGGTCCGCGACCGTTGCCACCACCCGGTCGGTGATGTCGTCCTGCACATCGAAGATCCCCGCCCCGGCGAGGTCACGGTCGTAGGCCTCCGCCCACATGTGGGTGCCGGTCGAGGCGTCCAGCAGCTGAACGGTGACCCTCACCCGGCCGCCGGCCTTGCGCACGGCGCCTTCGAGCGCGTAGCGCGCCCCCAGCTCACGGCCGACCGCGCGCACGTCGAGCGACCTCTCCGCGTACTGCAGGGCCGAGTGGCGCGAGATCACGAAGAGGTGGGAGAAGCGCGACAGGCCGCTGGTGATGTCCTCGCCCAGGCCGTCGGCGAAGGCCGCGAGGTCCGTGTCGGCGCCATGAGCTTTGAGCGGCAACACGACGATCCAGGGGACGTCGACACGGCTGGGGCTGGAATCAGGTCGCCGATCCGGGCTGGCCGACAGGGACGCCGCCACGCCCGAGTCCAGCTCCTTGCGTAGCGCCCGCAGCTCGCCGTGCACGTCGCTCGCGCTCTGGAGCCGATCCTCGCGCGACTTCTCCAGGCAGCGCCCGACGATCTGCCCCAGGTGCGGCGGCAGCCCGGGCTTGGCCTCGGTCAGCGCTGGCGGCTCGTCCCTCAGGATCGACGACAGGAGCTCGACGGCGCTTGCCCCTCCGAAGGGGCGTTTCCCCGTTGCCATCTCGTAGAGCATCACGCCCAGCGAGAAGATGTCGGTGCGGTGGTCGAGAGGCCGCCCCGAGACCTGCTCCGGCGACATGTAGGGCACCGTTCCCAGCACGACGCCGTCGCGCGTGTGCAGGTCGGTGGGCAGCTCGGAGCCGCCTGGTCCTTCCGCCACCCCACCGCTGAAGCGCGCAAGACCGAAGTCGAGGACCTTCACGCGCCCTTCGGCCGTGACCATGACGTTGGCCGGCTTCAGGTCGCGGTGGACGATGCCCTTGGCGTGGGCGGCGACGAGGGCCTCGGCGAGCCCGGTGGCGAGCTCGAGGATCCGCTCGACGGGGAGCCCGCTCTCGGGGATGAGGCGATCGAGCGGATGGCCCTCGACGAGCTGCATGGTGAGGAAGTGGACGCCGTCTGCTTCCTCGACGGAGTGGACGGTGACGATGCCGGGGTGGTCGAGCGCGGCGAGCGCCTTGGCCTCGCGCCTGAAGCGCTCGAGCCGCTCGGGGCTCCCGGCCATCTCCGCCGGCAGCACCTTGAGTGCCACGTCGCGACCGAGCTTCGTGTCGGTCGCGCGGTAGACCTCGCCCATCCCGCCGGCGCCGATCGCGGCGGTGATGCGGTAGTGGGCGAGGGTCTGGCCGATCAGGACGTCTCCTTTCAGCCGCGTGTGCATCCTCTAGACGCGCCTCGGCGTACCCGCCTCTCCGTGTTGCTTAGCGTGAAGCGCCGAGGAAGTGTAGCCCGGCTGCGGTGCAGCGCATGAGAAAACCCGACCGTTCAGCGAACGAAACCGGCAGCTCATGCGAAGAAAGCCGCAACGGCTCCTCGACCCTGTTCAGCGCCGCGGCACGAGCCGGATCCGGACCTCGGTCTCCTTCTCGATCGCCTTGCGGCTGTAGAGCAGCGGGAAGCTCTCGCCGCGGCTCCAGAGCACCGCGAGGTCGCGATAGTGCGGGCTTGCCGGATCCCCCGACTGCCCCGGATGATTGACGGCTCGCGAGCCGTCCCAGTTGCCCACGTCCACCACGATCCGGAACGAGGGACCGCCGGTGTGGCGGAAGTCGCTCGGGCGGTAGTCCGCCGCGTTCACCGTGTAGCCGCTGCCGCCGCGGGGCAGCGGGCCCACGTCGAGCTTGCCGCGCACCGTTTCATCCGCCAGGCCGGAGAACGGGTGCTCGGCCACGTTGTGCAGCAGGCGGCCCCAGGCCCAGCTCGACGCGTCGGCACCCAGCAGGGACTCCGTCTCCGCCCAGGCCGAGGCCAGCGTCTCCAGCACCAGCCCGTCGCGCGCCGCGGCGTCGCCGAGGCGAGGATCGGCCTGCTCCACGACGTCGAGGACGACGCCGGCATCGGCGCGCTCGAAGGCCTCCGCGGCGAGGCCGAGCAGCGCGCGCTTCACGGCCGGCGACAGGTGCCTGCCGAGCCAGACCTCGAAGAGGGCGGCCGGGGCGGAGTCGGGGCCAAGGACCGCGTCCCAGCCGCGGAGGAAGTCGCGAGCGCGGCTCGCCCGCTGCGCGGCGCCGCCCAGGCGCGAGAGTGCCGCGGCCAACCGCTCGCCTTCGATCGCGCGGACCACGGCGAGCAGGCGGCGCGCCGGGATCGAGAGCTGGTCGGACTGGAAGCGCAACGCATCCTCGATCGAGAGCTTCGGCGCGCCCGAGAGCAGCTCGTCGACGCGCTGCTTGCGCGAGGCATTCGCCCACTCGAAGCCGAGGCTGAGGCCGGCGGTCGCGGGGGTCAGGTTCATCTCGTTCGCCGTGGCGAGGAAGCCCTGCTCGGGGTTCAGCGTCCGCGGCAGCTCGTTGCCGTCGCGGAAGCCGGCCCACTCGTACCGCCCGTCGCCGGGCACCGGCAACAGACCGTCCCAGTTCGGCCGGATCGGCGCGAGACCGCCGACCACCCAGCCGACGTTGCCGGCCGCGTCGGCGTAGACCTGGTTCTCCGTCGGCGCGCCCCAGCGGCGCAGCGCCGCGCGGAACTGGTCGAAGTCGCGCGCGCGCATGTAGCCGACGCTGCCGAAGTAGGGCGCCGTTCCCGGCTCCAGCCAGACGCTGCGCAGCGCGAAGGCGCGGTTGCCCGGCTCGTCCGCGAAGATCAGCGGCCCGTGCCTCGTGAAGAGCAGCTCGGCCTCGACCGGCGCGGCCCCCTTCACCGCGATCGTCTCCTTCACCACCCGCATCTCCTCGAAGCCGTCGCGGTAGCGGTACCGACGCCTGTCCGCGGGATCGAGCGCGTAGACGTAGAGGTCCTCCTGGTCGATCCCGAAGATCGTCAGGCCGAACGCGATCGTGCCGTTGTGCCCGATCGAGATGCCGGGCAGCGCCGGCTCTCCCGCGCCGATGACGTCGAGGCCGGGCGCGCTCAGGTGGGAGATGTAGCGCAGGCTCGGCGCCTGGTAGACGCGGTGCGGGTCGTTCGCCAGGATCGGCCGTCCGGTCGTCGTGCGCGAGCCCGCGACGGTCCAATTGTTGCTTCCCTCGAGGGGATCGGAGGGCGCCTCGCGAGGCGGCTCGGCGGCTGCGCGCACGCTCGAGGTCCAAGCGCCTGGCTCCAGCCGGACACCGCGCGTCGCCAGCTCGAACACGCGCAGCAGGTCTTTCGGAAGGCAGGGGTCGAGTCCTTCAGGAAGGGCGGGCTGGTGCGGGGGCTCGAGGCGCCGGCGCACGCCGTCGGCGTCCAGCCTCGCGCGGCAGGCGACGCCGGCCCGGGCGACCTCGCTCGTCAGGTTGCGCGTCAGGCCATGGCTGCGGATGCGCACGATGTCCTCGGCTTCCCAGCGGGCCGGCGCGTAGCCCAGGCGCCGAAACTCCCACGGCACCTGCTCGGGGTGCGCGGCCAACCAGTCCACGTAGGCGTTCACGCCGCCCGCGAACGCCGTGGCGATCCGGCGCGCCTCGAGGCCCGCCTGCGGGCTGTACGACCGCCACTCCTGCTCCATGTTGCCGCGGTAGAGGAAGAGACGCGCGGCGCGGTCCTGCTCGACGAAGTCGGGACCGAACACCTCGGCGAGTCGGCCGAGTCCCCGGCGGCGCCAGAGGTCGATCTGGAACAGCCGGTCGCGCGCGGCGGCAAAGCCCTGGCCGAAGAAGGCGTCGTCCTCGCTGCGTCCGAAGACGTGCGGCACGCCCCAGCGGTCGACCAGGATCTCGACGGGGCGGGCGATGCCACGCACGCCGATCTCCTGGACGGCCCGCGCGGGCTCCTTTGCCGTCGTGGCCGGCGCCACGGCCAGCAGCGCCGCGGCGCACAGGCCGGCTCTCGTCCTTCTCATCGCGGACCTCGTAGTTGGGTGGATTATCGGCCGATTCGCGCGTGGGAGGCCGGGGCGCGTCAGTGCGCCCCTACTCCACCCGCGGACGCCGTAAGATCGAGGGATGTCGAACTCCCCGTCCGGACGCGAGTGGCTCCGCGCGATCGCGCGCCGCGCGATGAAGCAGCGCGGCTTCGAGCCCGATTTCCCGCCCGCGGTGCTCTCCGAGACCGATGCCGCGACGCAGCCGGCGGAGCGCCCCGCGTCGCCGCCCGCCACCGATATGCGCGAGCTCCCCTGGTGCTCGATCGACAACGACGACTCGCGCGACCTCGATCAGCTCACCGTTGCCGAGGAGCTGAAGGACGGCTCGCTGCGGCTGCTGGTGGCGGTCGCCGACGTGGACGCGGTCGTGCCACGCGGCAGCGCGATCGACGCACGGGCGCGCACCAACACCACGTCGGTCTACACGCCAGCGCAGGTGTTTCCGATGCTGCCCGAGCGCTTGTCGACCGATCTCACGTCGCTGAACGAGAGCGAGGACCGTCTGGCG
>CAZMRX010000377.1:0-5407 GCA_964568755.1 uncultured Acidobacteriota bacterium
GAGGGCGACAGCCAGGTGGTCTGGTTCGAGGGCAACTACCAGGACTACGAAGCCGACCGCAAGCGCCGGATCGGCGTCGACGCCGACCAGCCCCACCGCATCAAGTACAGGAAGCTGACCCGCTGAGGAGGGGGTCCGGGGGGCGCCTCTGGAGCCCCCCGGTCCGGACGGTTCCGTTCGTTCCGTCTCGCCCTTCTTTCGGTCGGTTGCTACCCTGCCCCCAACCGTCCTCCCCGGCCTTCAGCGTGCGGTCGCCTGGTGCACGTGATCGACCACGGCCCTGACCGCGTCCGTCGGCGTGCCCGGCAGGATGCCGTGTCCCAGGTTGAACACGTGCCCCACCCGGCCGTTCGCGCGGCGCAGCACGTCGTCCACGCGCGCCAGCAGTCGCTCGCGCGGGGCGAACAGCAGCGTCGGGTCGAGGTTGCCCTGCACGGCGACGCCGTCCCCGGCCCGCCGCCAGCCCTCGTCGAGCGGCGTGCGCCAGTCGATCCCGATCACGCTGCCGCCGGCCTCGCGCTGCGCGGCGAGCAGGTGGCCCGTGCCGGTGCCGAAGTGGATCTTCGGGACGTCGAGGTCCGCGAGCGCGTCGAAGATGCGCTTGACGTGCGGCAGCACCAGCTCGCGGTAGTCGGCCTCGTCGAGCGCGCCGATCCACGAGTCGAACAGCTGCACCGCCTGGACGCCGGCCTCGACCTGGGCGCGCAGGTAGTCGGCCACCACCTCGGCGAGCAACCCGGCCAGCCGGTGCCAGGTCGCGGGATCGCCGTACATCAACCCCTTGGTCCTGGCGAAGTGGCTCGAGTGGCCGCCCTCGATCGCGTAGGAGGCGAGCGTGAAGGGCGCCCCGGCGAAGCCGATCAGCGGGACCGTGAGCTCGCGGCGCAGCAGGCGGATCGCCTCGAGCGCGTAGGCGAGCTCCTCGCGCGGCTCGAAGCGCCGCAGCGCCGCCACGTCCGCCGCCGAGGCGACCGGCTTCTCGATCACCGGACCCTCGCCCTTGTGGAAGTCGAATGGGATCCCGAGCGGTGCGAGCGGCACGAGCAGGTCGGAGAACAGGATGGCCGCGTCGAACGGGAAGGCGCGGATCGGCTGGAGCGTGACCTCGACCGCCAGCTCCGGCGTCCGACACACCTCGAGCATCGAGTGCTTCTCGCGCAGCGCCCGGTACTCCGCCATGTAGCGCCCGGCTTGCCGCATGAACCAGACGGGCGTGCAGTCCACGGGTTCACGCCGACAAGCCCGGATAAACCGATCGTTCATGCCCACATGTTACCCGGGGGCGCTCGAGGGGGCGGGTCGTTGGCTCACAGGCGGGCTCTTGCCGCTTCGACCTTCTTCTGGAAGACCAGCAGCGCGTCGGCGCTGTCCGAGGTGAAGTTCCAGGTCTTGCCGGCCTTCTGCCTCACTCGCAGGTTGCGGGCCATGTAGTCGACCTGCAGCGGCTCGAGCGATGCCAAGGGCGCCTCGAAGGAGTCGCCGGGCTTGTCCGCCTCGAACCGAAGGCCTGCGGTCGTGGCATGCAGGATGCCACGGCACGAGCCCACCCCGTGCTTGTGGGTCACGGCGACGCGCTCGTCGAGCCGCACCTCCTTGAAGCGGACGCTCACGTGGTTGGGTCCCGCCTGCAGCTCGACCGACTCCGCGTACATCTCGTAGCCCTCGGCCGAGACGTTGAGGCGGTGCGTGCCCGGCTCGACGTCGCTCGTCTCGACGGGGGTCGTGCCGAGGAACTTGCGGTCGAGGAACACGGTCGCGCCCGGCACGTCGGACTCGACGCGCAGGCTCGGCACGGGCGCCGTGGGAAGGGCCTCGCCGGCCGGCGGCCTGGCCCCAGCCGCCTCCGGGGGAGTGGACGGCGTCGCTCGCGGCGTGGGTGAGCGGCGGGCGCGCGGCGCCTCGGGCCGTGGTTGGGGAGATTCGGCCGGGCGGCGCGCGACCCAGACGACCGCCAAGGCCGCCGCGGCCAGGCCCAGCAGCAGCAGCAGGGTTCTGCGGCCGCCGCCCTCGTGTTTCGGCTCGCCCAGCATCTCCATCGCGCCTCGACGCCCTCCGCGGCCGCCCAGTGTGCCAGAACGGGGCGGCCTGCGCTCGGATGCAAAAAGGCGTGACCTCGCCTCCAGTTGAGTAGATATTGCGTATATTTGGCTGTGCTTCGCGATCGACTCGGCCCTGCCGCGCTCGTGCTCCTCGCTCTCGCTGCCGCCGCACGCGCGGCGGGCGGCGACGAACCGGCCCCGCAGGAGCCGCCCCCGCAGGAGAAGCGCTTCGAGGAGACCGTCGAGGTCGTGGCGCCGGGCTCGGTCGCCGCCTCGGCTCCGGCCGAGCTCGCGGTGCGGCCGATGGCCGTCATGGCGGTGGCGGGCTCGGCGGACAACGTGTTCCGGACGCTGCAGACGCTGCCCGGAATCGCGGCCACGGCGGAGTTCGACAGCCGGCTCTCGGTCCGCGGGGGCTCGCCGGACGAGAACCTCACGATCATGGACGGAGTCGAGATCCACAACCCGTACCGCCTCTTCGGCCTGACGAGCGCCTTCAATCCCGAGACCGTGAAGGCCTTCGACCTCTACGCGGGAGCCTTCTCGGCGAAGTACGGCGATCGGCTCTCGTCGCTGCTGGTGGTGGAGAACCGGGCGGGCTCGAGCGCCGAGCGGCTGCGCGGGTCGGCCGCACTCAGCCTGACCGACGCGAATGGCGTGGTCGAGGGCCGCCTGCCGGGCGAGGCGGGCTCCTGGATCGTGACCGCCCGGCGCACGTACTACGACCTGGTGGCGAACAGCCTGGCGGACACCGAGCTGCCGGCGTTCGGCGACCTCCAGGGGCGGCTCGACTGGAGCCTCGGCGCGCAGACTCGCCTCACGTTCTTCGGCCTGCTGAGCCGGGAGTCGACGGACGCGTTTCTCGAGGACGACCGCCCCGGCGAGCAGCTCACGCTCGGGACCGCGGCACGCAACGACCTGGGCGCCCTGGAGCTCGCCACGCGGCTCGGCCCGAGCCTCTCGTCGCGCACGGTCGCCTCGTTCTACGTGAACCGCGACGAGATCGACGCCGACGCGCAGCTGCGCAACGAGGCCCGCCGCTCGAATGCGCCGAGCGACGAGGTCGGGTTCGGCCTGGCCGACGTCGACTTCACGCGCGAGCTCCAGGTGCGGGACCTGGCGCTGCGCCAGGAGCTCGCCCTCGCGAAGGGCCGCCACCTCGTCGAGTCGGGCTTCGAGGTTCACCAGCTACGCACCGAGACGCTGTGGCGCATCGCGGGCGACCGCAACCCGACCGCCGACAACGGCTCGAGCATCCAGGGCGGCGCCGGGCTGCCGAGCGACCTCGACTCCACCGTCGATTCGACCCGCGTCGGCGCGTGGCTGGTCGACCGCTGGCAGGCGAGCCCGCGCGTCTCGCTCGAGGGGGGCCTTCGCTTCGACTGGAGCGGCTTGAACCGGCGGGCGACGCTGTCGCCCCGGCTCGCGGCCACCTGGCAGCTCGGCAGGGGCACGCGCCTGCGGGCCGGGGGCGGGCTCTACACGCAGAGCCCCGGCTACGAGAAGCTCGTCCAGTCCGACTACTTCGTGGACCTGTCGGGCGAGCTCGGGCGCTCGCTGCTCCACGAGCGGGCGCTCCACGTCGTGCTCGGCGTCGAGCAGGAGCTCGCGTCCGGGTTGAGCGTGCGCGCGGAAGGCTACTGGAAGGACATGGACGACCTGATCGTCGGCCGCCTCGAGACCGAAGCGGAGCGCCTCGCCAGGGTCTCGCAGTACGACTTCCCGCAGGAGCTGGCCGCGAGCGTCCCCGCGTCTCCCATCATCACGAGCACTCCCGAGAACGCTGCTTCCGGCCGGTCCTGGGGCTTCGACGTGCTCCTGCAGAAGCGGCCCACTCCCGGCGCGAGGCTCACGGGCTGGGCGTCCTACACCTGGGGGCGGGCCACGCGAGACGAGTACGGCCTCCGGCTGCCCTTCGACTACGACCGGCCCCACGCGGCGAGCGTCGTGGCGTCGTGGCGTCTCGGCCCGAAGTGGGAGCTCGCCGCGACGGCGCGCGCCTCCACCGGCTTTCCGCGGACGCCCGTGCTCGGGCTGCGCGTAGCCGCGCAGGAGACCGCGGACGGCCGGCTGGTCCCGGCAAGGGACGCCGAGGGGCGCTACGTCTACGAGACCGACAGCGGCGACGTCGCGAACATGAACAGCGCGCGCCTGCCGACGTTCTTCCGGCTCGACCTGCGCCTCTCGTGGCGGCCCCGGGGCGACGCCGGGCGCTTCGTCTTCTACCTGGACGTGATCAACGCGACCAACCGCGACAACGCGGGCCAGCTCGAGCCCCGCCTCGACTACGACCCAGCGTCGGCGCTCGACCAGCCACGGCTGCTGCTCGAGCCGTCCGCCGCGATCCCGTTCCTGCCGTCGGTCGGCGTGCGCTTCCGCTTCTGATGGATCCGCTGACCCAGGGGTTGCTCGGGGCGTCCTTCGGCCAGGCTCTCTGCGGCCGCTCGCTCGGGCGTCACGCTCTCGTGTGGGGCGCCGTCATCGGGATGGCTCCGGACCTCGACGTGATCGCGAACGCGACCGGTCCGCTCGCCGAGTGGACATGGCACAGGAGCTTCACTCACTCGCTGTGGTTCGGGCCGGTGATCGGCCCGCTCGTCGGCTACGGGCTCTGGAGGTGGAAGGGCGGGCCGCTGCGGGCCTGGATCCTGCTCGCCGTCGCGGCGCTCCTCACCCACCCGCTGCTCGACCTCTTCACCACCTACGGCACGCAGCTGCTCGCGCCCTTCTCGGACCGCCGCTTCGCGCTCGACGCCGTCGCGATCATCGACCCGGTCTACAGCCTGCTGCTCGCGGGCGGCATCGTGATCGGCCTCCGCGCGGGCCTCGCCACGCCGGATTCGCGTCGTGCCGCCTGGGGGGCGCTCGGTCTGTCGTCGCTCTACCTCGCGCTCGGGCTATACGTGAACCAGCGTGTCGAGACCGTAGCGCGCGAGCAGCTGCGCGCCCAGGGCATCGAAGCGTCCCGGGTCGCCGCCTACCCGACGCTCCTCCAGCTCCCGTACCGGCGCGTGGTCGCGCGCGACGGAGACGAAGTTCGCATCGGCTGGCTGAGCCTGCTTCGCCCACGCCCGATCCAGTGGGAGGCCTTCACGCAGGCGCAAGGGCCACTGGTCGACGCGGCCCGCGCGACGCAGGCGGGACGCCTCTTCGAGTGGTTCGCGATGGGGGAGGCCACTGCGCGCGTCGAGCGGACGAGCGACGGCAGCGTGGTGGAGCTCGACGACCTGCGCTTCGGGCTTCCCGGCGCGCCGAGAGACGGCTTCTGGGGCGTGCGCGTGCGCCTCGGCCCGGACGGCCGGCCGCTCGGTCCCGGCGAGCGCTTCGACCGCGACCTGCCCGCGCCCGTCTCCAAGCTGCTGCGCACG
>CAZMRX010000378.1:0-5407 GCA_964568755.1 uncultured Acidobacteriota bacterium
CGCAGACTGGAAGCGCGGCCTCTGCGTCCGGGCTCGGAGCTGCCGCGTTCTTCGCGCGGACCTCGTTCCGTGATCGCGACCTCTCGGCCGTGAGCCAGGCCGGCCTCGTCAACAACCTGAACGACGGGATGGCGTGGGGGCTGTTCCCGCTGCTGTACGCATCGGCCGGGCTGCGGTTGGACCAGATCGGCGTGCTCGCGGCGATCTACCCGACGGTGTGGGGAGTGGGCCAGCTCGTCACGGGAGGGCTGTCCGACCGCGTCGGCCGCAAGTGGCTCATCGCCTCGGGGCTGTGGGTGCAGGCTGCCGGGATACTCGTGATCGCCGCCGCTTCCAGCTTCCGTCTCTTCGGCCTTGGCGCGGTGCTGCTCGGGATCGGGACCGCCATGGTCTATCCGACGCTGCTCGCCGCCATCGGCGACGTCGCGGATCCATCCTGGCGCGCCTCGGCCGTGGGCGTCTACCGGCTGTGGCGCGATCTCGGCTACGCGGTCGGCGCGCTCCTGGCCGGCATCACGGCCGACCGACTGGGCGTGCGCCCCGCCGTCGTGCTGGTGGCCGGGGTGACGGCCGCATCCGGCTTCGTCGTTGCGTGGCGCCTGAGAGAGACGCTGCGGTCACGACGCGAAGCCTGCGTCGAGCCCGGGGAGCTGCGCCGAAGGCGGGACGCCGGCGAGACTGTCGTCGCGATCGATGTGCGCTCGACCTCGGAGTTCGCGCAACAGCACGTCGAGGGGGCGGTGAACGTTCCACTCGAGAGCCTCGACACGGAGCTGGCCCGCTTCGATCGGGGCGTGCCCGTCGTGACCATCTGCGGTTCAGGCGGCGGGCGCTCGGAGACCGCCGCCCGCCTGCTCCGGGAACGCGGCTTTCGCGACGTGCGATCCCTGTGCGGCGGGACCACGGCCTGGGCGAGGCACGCGCAAACGAAGGGAGCGATGTCATGAAGGCACTCCTCATCCTCAACGACGCGCCCTACGGCAGCGAACGCACCTACAACGGCCTGCGACTCGCCGGATCGTTGTCGCGCCAGGAGAGCGCCCAGGTCAAGGTGTTCCTGATCGGCGACGCCGTCGCCTCGGCGAAGGCCGGCCAGAAGGTGCCCTCGGGGTACTACAACGTCGCCACGATGGTCGGCGCGGTTCTTCGCCACGGCGGCGCCATCGGCGTCTGCGGCACTTGCATCGAGGCGCGGGGGATCGGCGAGACCGAGCTGATCGACGGCGCGCGTCGCAGCTCCATGGACGAGCTGACGGCCTGGACGCTCGAGGCCGACAAGGTGTTGGTGTTCTGACGATGAGCGGGCCGAAGGAACGAATGAGGCTGATCGCCGCGGCAACGACGCTCATCATCGGCGCGTGTTCTGTAGCAGTACAGGCTGCGGACGAGGCTCCCTCGCTGGCCTTCGGTCTTCGCCTCCAGGGCTGGTATCTCGCCGAGCAGAACGGTGCGGCGGACGGCACCACGGCCCACGACTTCCTCCTGCGACGCGGCTACCTCTCCGTCACGGGGAAGCTCAACTCGAAGGTTTCGGCTTTCGTGCACGTCGCGGGCGACCGGATCGGCCAGGCCGGACTGGACAACGCGGGCCTGGGGCTGGGCACGGGCGTCGCGCTGCGGGACGCCTGGATCGCGTGGCAGCCTTCCCCTGCTTTCCGCCTTCAGGCCGGGCGCATGTACGTGCCGTTCACGCGAGCGTTCGGGACGGAGTCCACGTTCACGTTGCTGGGCGTCGACCTGCCGCAGACCCAGGGGGGCGGGCGCGGAGCAATCTTCTACCCGAGCAAGGTCGGGCGCGACGACGGTGTCGTCGCGTGGGGCACTCCCTGGCAGGGACGGCTCCAGTACCGGCTGGGCGTGATGGAAGGGGTCGAGGGCCAGGCCAACCCGGGCGACTCGCTGCGCCTGTCCGGCCGGCTGTCGTTCAACCTGCTCGAACCGGAAACGACCTGGTTCAACCGCGGCAACTACCTCGGCGAGAAGCGCGTCCTCGCGATCGGCGTCGGCTTCGACCGACAGGGCGGGCTGGCGCTCGACGCGAGCACGGACCGAACGTATCGCGCCTGGACGATCGATGTCTTCTTCGATCATCCGATCGGACGCGCCGCGCTGACCGTGGAGGGGGCCTACACCGATGCGGAAGACCTCCCCGCGGGCCTGGCCTTCGCCAGCGTCCCCGCCGGGGCGGATGCGCGCATGCTTTACCTGCAGGCCGGCTACCTGCTTCCCTGGCGGGTGGGGCCGGGCCGCATCCAGATCTACGGCAGGACGGAACACGTCCGGGCGAGCGGGGCGAACGACACCTCCCTGCCGAGTGCCGGGTTGAACTACGTCGTGCGTGGGCACGACCTCAAGTTGACCGCGGACTGGAGTCGCAGTTCGCGCGGCCCCAGAGAGTCGTCGGGCGCTCTCACCTTGCAAGCGCAGATCGGCTTCTGAGCCCCAGGTCGGGGCGCCGGGCAACCTGGAAGCAGAGGGTCGCGCGGCCGAAGACCCGGAGCATGGGCTCGTCGCAGCCCAGGCCGGCGGCCTCGAGCGCGTTCCTCACCGCGGCGGGCTCGCGGAAGCGGTAGATGGCGGCCGGGAACTCCCGGGCCGCCGAGGCGTCCGTCCGATGCACCACTACAACGCGGCCGGCCGGCCGCAGCACGCGGGCGATCTCCCGGAACCCAGGAGCAAGATCAGGCCAGAAGTACACCGCGTGGACCAGGAGCACCTTGTCGAAGGACGCCTCCGGGAAGGGCAGGGCCTCCCCCGACGCCTGGCGCAGCGCCACCCTGCCCGCTTCGATCGCACGCCGGTTGCGGCGCGAGGCCATCGCGCACATCTCGGGCGACGGATCGACCCCGCTCACGTGCCCGCCGCTCACGGCGGCGGCCACCCGCGCGATCGTCGCTCCGTGTCCGAACCCCACTTCGAGGACGGCGTCGGTCGATCGCAGGTCCAGCAGCTCGACCGCGGCCTCATTGACCGCAGCCGTCTCCCGCGCCATCACGTGACCGATCAGCCGCCCCAGGAGTCCGGACGGGAGCGCCGACTGGCGGGCGACGAACTCAGGACGGCGCACGGTTGCAAGCTCCTTTGCTGCAGCCAGCAGCCATCCGCTGCCCGAGCACGTACGCCACGCACGTCCCGACCACGCTGAGCCCGAACCCCAAGCTCAGCTCGTTCCATCCCGCGATGCAGCTCCGCGGAATCACGAGGCCATAGCCGATGACCAGCGTGGGCACCACGTGGCCCAGCAGCGGCAGATACCGTACGACCTCACGCCATGTGCGACGCATCCGCGAGCACCTCCCCGCCGGGCAATCACGAGCCCGGCTCCTGCTCCCGAAGTTGTGGCGGCGGGCGCCGGGAATCCTCTCGATTCCCTGGAAAGGCTGCTCAGCTTCGAAAATGCGACGTGCCGGACCGGCGCCGCCCGACGGGGCGCCCCCGAGCTCGTTACCGGCGCGCGGTTCGATACTCTGTCGGGGTCCTGCCGGTCACTTCCTTGAATGCCCGATTGAAGGTCGCCAGGGACCGGTACCCGACCTGGTAGGCGATCTCGGCGACCCCGAGGTGCGCCTTCGCCGGATCGGCGAGCTGTTTCTCGGCCGCCGCGATGCGGAACCCGTTCAGGAAGGCGTTGAAGTTCTTGAAGCCGAGCTGGGCATTGATGAGCTGACGCAGCTTGTGCTCCTGCGCCCCGAGCCGCTCCGCCAGGCCACGGATGGTGAGTCCCTCCTCGCGGAAGACCTCGTCGGTCTCGAGGACACGCTTCAGGCGCTCGGCCAGCTCGGGATCCAGGGCCGGACCGCCGAGGGCGGCCTCGGGCACGCGCAGAATCGCCGGCGCTGTTCGCAACGAGACGAACGCCACCCCCAGGATCAGGACCAGGACGGCAATGGAGTGGACGGCTTCGGCGGCCGGCTCGGACGCGGATCCCGAGAAGAAGACCTCGCCGAGCAGTTCCAGGAGGACGTAGGTCCCTGATACCGCCAGCACGGCGGATCGGGCCCGCAGCCGTGGCACGACCAGGTCCGTGCCGGCCCCCACGTAGACGCGCAGCAGGGCGTGCAGGACGACGGCCAGGCCGAGGAGCTTCGGCAGCAGCATCCAGAAGCGGGTGCTCTCTGCCGGGAAGAGGATCGCCGGCAGCCGGCGCTCCACCGCCCCGAGCCAGCACACGTACCCCACACTGACGAAGGCCACCACTGACCAGGCATGGCGACGTCCGAAGCGGAAGTCGTCGTCGAAGTGCAGGTGGGCGAGCAGCCAGAGCGCGACCGGCACCGTCAGGCTGACGAGGAGGACCGCGTGCACGACGGGCGGCCACGCTCCGTGCCTGAGCAGCGGCAGGAGCAGGAGGTGCGCCGCCACACCGGCCAGCAGGGCGACGGACGCGAGCGCGGTCGGGTTGCGCCGATGATCCCGCAGCAACAGGGCAGCGAACAGCAGCGCGACGACGGCCGCGGCGAAGCGCAGGAGCTCGGTCGTTGCCCACATGGATGGTGGCATTATATTGACCGCGCGAGTCCCGGAACGGGATGCCGTCGGGTTCTCGGCGGACGGATCTTCCGTGCTAGCATTCATTTGGTGCGAGAGTCCAGGTCGGCGGACGTTCGACGGGCCGAGCGGATTGCGCATGCCGTCCGCTTCGTCGCCGCTGCCTTCGTACTCTTCACGATCGCTGCCGACGTCGTGGCCGACGCTCGTTGTCATCCCGCCGTCCAGGCCCCGGGCGTGACGAGCGTCTCGGCCGCCTCCCCGGACAACCAGGATCCGTGCCGGATCGGTTGCGTCCCGGACTGCTTCTGCTGCTCGACGCTCTCACCCAGCCCGATGGCACCGCCGGTCGAGATCTCCGGAACCGCGGTGCTGGTCGAGGCGCTGGCCGCGCCGCGCTTCGAACCAGGCGTCCTTCCGCTCCCCTACCGTCCTCCGCTCGCCCTCTCCCTGAGCTAGCCGTCCCTTCGCCGTAGAGCGCGTCCGTTTCGGGCGCTCATGGCGCGGAATGGAATTCTTGCGAGTGGAGAGTACTCTTGCATCCGTCCACGCCGTACCGCCGGTTCACCGGCGTCTTGTTCGGCCGTCCTTCGGCTAACGCTTCACCTTCGCCCAGACGACGCCTGGCGCCGGCGCTCGCGGCGCTGTTTGCCGCGCTCGCCCTAGGCGCGCCTGCCGCCGCCCAGTCGATCAGCCTCGAGGAGGCGCTTCGACGCGCCCTCGAGCGTCACCCGGACCTGCGGGTGGCCGAGGCGGAGTTCTTGACGGCGGAGGGCGAGGTACGCGTCGCCCGCACCTATCCGTTCAACCCGGAGGTCTCGGCCTCGGGCGGGCGCGAGACCAACCCAGGGGACTCGGGTCGTGGATCGGCCTACGATCTCTCGCTCGACCAGACGCTCGAGCTCGGGAAGCGCGGGCC
>CAZMRX010000379.1:0-372 GCA_964568755.1 uncultured Acidobacteriota bacterium
TGCGGAAGCGCGAGACCATCTCGACCGTGACCGGGAACGGGGCGAAGCGCTTGCGGAACGTCTTCCAGTGCTGGAACGCGAGCACCGTGGTGGGCGAGAGCACGGCCACCTGCTTGCCGTCGAGCACCGCGCGCATCGCCGCGCGCATCGCGACCTCGGTCTTGCCGTAGCCGACGTCGCCGCACACCAGCCGGTCCATCGGGCCCGGCGCCGCCATGTCGGCCGCCACCTCGGCGATCGCCGCCGCCTGGTCGGGCGTCTCGTCGTACTCGAAGGCTTCCTCGAACTCCCGCTGCCACGGGCTCTCGCCGGTGAAGGCGTGGCCCGGCCGCGCCTTGCGCTCCGCGTACAGCTTGAGCAGCTCCTGGGCCA
>CAZMRX010000379.1:382-4360 GCA_964568755.1 uncultured Acidobacteriota bacterium
GCGCATGGCCTTCTTGACCCGGGTCTTGGTCTTCTCCCACGCCCCGCTGCCGAGCCGGTCGACCTGGGGCCGCGCCCCCTCGCCGCTCGAGTACTTCTGGATCCGGTCGAACGCCTCCACCGGCACCTTGAGCTTGTCGCCGGCCTGGTAGCCGAGCACCATCAGCTCGCGCGTGGCCCCGCCGACCTCGAGCGTCTCGAGCCCGAGGAAGCGGCCGATGCCGTGCTCCTCGTGGACGACCAGGTCGCCCGCCTTCAGGTCGCGGAAGTCGGAGAGGAACGAGCGCAGCCCGCGGCGGCGGCCGCGCGCGTGCAGGTGCACCTCCTCGGGGAAGACGTCCCCGTCGGCGAGCAGCACGAGCCCCGCCTGCGGCACCTCGAAGCCCCGCGACAGCGCGCCCACGCGCGTCAGCAGCCGCGTGCCCTCTCCCACCGCGAGCCCCTCGTCGCGCAGCACGTCGCGCAGGCGATCGGCGCGCCCCTGGTTGCCGAGGAACACGACCGCGGTGGCCGGGGAGTCGCGCCGGTCGGCGGCGAGGCGCGTCACGTCCCCGGCGTAGCTCGGGGCGGGCCGCGCGGCGACGTGGAGGGCTTCGCCCTCGCTCTCGACCTCGCGCACGCCGACGACGCTCGCCCCGGCGAGGTGCTCCGCGAACGCGTCGGGCGCGATCAGCGCTTCCTCGACCTCGGGCTGCAGTCCCTCGCCGCGGCGCGCGCGATCCTCGCGCGCCCGCGCCAGCAGCCCGTGCGCCTCCTGCCGCACGGCCTCGGGCTCGACGAGCACGATCGTGGCGGCGGGCATGTGGCGCCACGGCGGGACCGTCGCGCCCGGCACGAGCGGCAGCAGGTCGACGAGCCCCTCGGGGAGGAGGCCGCGCTCGAGCGCGTCGAGGAAGGGCGCGAGCTCGCGCCGGCCCGCGAAGCGCTGCTTCAGGACCCCCGGCAGCGCCTGGAGCAGCGAGCGCGTCGCGAACAGGTCGGCGAGCGGGAGCGTCTCGAACGACTCGACGGGGCCCGTGGCGCGCTGCGTGTCGGGGTCGAAGCGCCGCAGGCTCTCCACGGTGTCCGCGAACAGCTCGATCCGCACCGGCTCCGTCGCGTCCGAGGGGAACACGTCGAGGATGCCGCCCCGGCGCGCCACCTGGCCGGGAGCCGTGACCGGGTCCTCCCGCGCGTAGCCGCCCTCGTCGAGCGCCTCGAGCAGGATCTCGGGCGTCATCTCGTCGCCGACGCGCACCTGCAGCACGCGCGTCGCGAGCAGGTGCGGCGCGAGGCTCGGGCGCAGCAGCCCGAAGGGCGAGGCGACCACGACGCGGGCGGCGCTCGCGTTGTGCAGCGCCGCCGCGCGCCGGGCCTGGGCGTCCGCGTGGCGCGGCAGCCCGCGGAACGGCGGCGGCCCGGGCGCCGGCAGCGCCAGCACCGCGCCTTCGATGCCCGCGGCAGAGGCGAGCGTGCGCAGGTCCTGCGCCGTTTCCTCGACGTCCCGCTCGCGCGGCACCACGACCAGCAGCGGTGCCTCGGTGAGCAGCAGCGGCAGGAAGGCGCGCAGCGCGCCGGACGGGCCGCTGACGTCGACCCGCGCGCCCTGCGCGAGCCGGCGCCGGGCCTGCTGTACCGCGGGGAGCTCCGCGAGCGGAGCGAGCCAGGCGGGCAGCGTCACGGGCGGCGAATGCGCGCGACGAGCGCCGAGGTCGAGCGGCCCGGCACGAGCGGGACGCGGACCACGCGGCCCCCGCTTTCCTCGACGAGGGCGCGCCCGACGATCGCGTCCGCGGCCCAGTCGGCGCCCTTCACCAGCACGTCGGGGCGGAGCGCGCGCACCACCTCGATCGGCGTCTCCTCGTCGTAGATCACGACCGCGTCGACGCTCTCGAGCGCCAGCAGCGCCTCGGCACGCTCCGCCTGCGGCAGCAGCGGACGCCCCGCGCCCTTGAGCCGTGCCACGGAGGCGTCGGAGTTGATCGCGACCACGAGCGCGTCCCCCTCGCGCCGGGCCGACTGAAGCAGCGCGATGTGGCCGGGGTGCAGGATGTCGAAGCAGCCGTTGGTCAGCACCACGCTGCGGCCGGCGGCCCGCCACGCGGCGCGCAGCGGCAGAAGCTCCGCGAGCGTGGCCGCGGCGCGCGGCTCCCCGGTGGCGCTCATCCGACCAGCATAGCCGCTACTCCCCGACGTCGATCTCGGCGCGCTCCCCGGGGGGGTCGAGCTCCGCGCCGCCGCTGAACGACCAGCGGTGCTCGGGGCGGTAGATGCCCACGTCCTTGATCCGGCTCTTGACGCGGAACGAGTGCAGGCCGCGCAGGTAGTCGTAGGGCGTGCCGTCGCGCTTGTGCGCGGCGAGGTCGACGAGGTAGGTCCCCTCGACGAGCCGGAGCCCCTCGAGCGAGAGGCGCACCTCGGCGTCGCCCTCGAGGCGGCGCGGCGTGAAGTCCTCGAGGTCGGTGTTGGTTCCGTAGACGCTGGTGCCGTCCGCGGCGAACAGGCCGATCCCGAACACGAAGTCGCTGACGGGCTCTGCGGCGTGGAGCGAGAGCACGAGCGTCAGCGTCTCGCCGGGCACGAACACGTGGCGCTCACGCCCGCGCGCGTCGACGAGGCGCACGCTCCGGATCTCGACCTCGCGGCTGCCCCAGCGCCCGGGGCGGTAGGCCCCCGGGGCCCCCGCGTCCTCCGGGGGGGCGGTCGCGGGAGACGCCTCGGCCGCCGCGGCGTCCTGTGCCGAGCGCGAGCGCAGCAGCGCTTCCTCGCCGCCCGCGACGTAGGTCAGGTACTCGTCCACCACGCGCTTGGGGTCGCCGCGGCCGCGCGTCTTGCCGTGGTTCAGCCACAGCACGTCGTCGCACATCTTCTCGACCAGGCCCAGGCTGTGGGTCACGAACAGGATCGTCTTGCCGCGGCGGCGCAGCTCCGAGATCTTGTCGAGGCACTTGCGGGTGAAGGACTCGTCGCCGACCGCCAGCACCTCGTCGATCAGCAGCACGTCGGGGTCGACGTGGATCGCGACCGCGAAGCCGAGCCGCATGTACATGCCCGAGGAGTAGGTCTTGACCGGCGCGTCGATGAAGTCGCGCAGCTCCGCGAAGTCCACGATCGCGTCGTAGCTGCGCTCGAGCTGCTTGCGCGTCAGGCCCAGCATCATCGCGTTGATCGCGACGTTCTCGCGGCCCGAGATCTCCGGGTGGAAGCCGGCGCCGAGCTCGATCAGCGCCGAGACGCGGCCGTCGACCACCAGGCTGCCGCGGGTCGGCCGCGTGATGCCGGCGACGAGCTTCAGCAGCGTCGACTTGCCCGAGCCGTTCTCGCCGATCACCGCGAAGGTCGAGCCGCGCGCCACCTCGAACGACACGTCCTCCAGCGCCGTGAACGTCTCCTCCGGCGACAGGTCGGCGAGCACGCTGCCGGTGAGCAGCGCGCTCTTGAGCGTGCGCAGCTGGTTGCGGTGCGCGAAGCGCCGGTAGCGCTTGGTGACGCCGCGCGCCGCGATCGCCGGGGTGGTCAGACTTCCTCCGCCAGCGTGTCGCGCAGCCGGTCGAACAGGAACGCCCCCGCCGCGAAGGCCAGAAGCCCCACCAGCAGCGCCAGGAACAGCCCGCGCCAGTGGTCGACGTTGCCGTGGAACAGCATCTGCTGGTAGGTGACGATCACGTGCGTCATCGGGTTGAGCCGCAGCACGCGCCGCAGCGGCGTGCCCTCGGCGATCTGCGCGTAGCTGTAGATCACCGGCGTCGCGAAGAACCACAGGTGCAAGGCGTGGCTCAGGATGCTCTGGATGTCGCGGAAGTGCACCGTCAGCGCCGACAGGAAGAGCGCGAGGCCGAGCGTCAGCACCAGCTGCACCAGGATCGGCAGCGGGAGCAGCAAGGCCGTCCACGCCAGCTTGCCCTGAAAGGCCAGGAACAGCAGCAGGATCGGCAGGCCGAGCAGGAAGTGCGCGAGGTTCGCGAGCACGCAGACCGTGGGCAGCACCTCCGCCGGGAAC
>CAZMRX010000379.1:4370-5382 GCA_964568755.1 uncultured Acidobacteriota bacterium
CTTCTTGATCAGGTTGGAGCTCGCGATCAGGATGCTCGACGACTCCGAGAGCGATGCCTGGAACCAGGTCCACGGCAGGATCCCGCAGAACAGGAACAGGAAGAACGGCTGGATGTCCGGCTGGCGGTTCGGCAGGATCACCGTGAACACCAGCGTGTACGTGAGCAGCAGCAGCAGCGGGTTGACGAAGCTCCACAAGAAGCCGAGCACGCTGCCGCGGTAGCGGGCCTTGAGCTCGCGCGAGACCAGGCTCATCGCGAGCGGACGGTGACGCAGCAGCGAACGGATCGCGGCGATCACCTGCGGCCGGCGCGGACCCGGGCGCCGCTCAGGCCCCGCCCCGCTCCTTGCGGGCGACGGCGAGCCGGGTCACGGCGCGGACGTAGGCCTGCCGCGCGTCGTCGAATCCCGCTTCGCCGCGGACCTGCTTCATGCGCTCGGCCGCCCGCTTCATCGCGTCTTCCGCGCGCCCGACGTCGATGTCGCTGGCGCGCTCGCCGATGTCGGCGAGGATCGAGACGCGGTCGGGCTGCACCTCGCACCACCCCGAGAAGCAGGTGAGGCGGTGCCACTCGGCCTGCTTGCGGTACTTCAGCTCGCCCAGCCCGAGCGTCGCCAGCATCGGCGTGTGGCCGGGGCGCACGCCGAAGTAGCCCCGCTCGCCGGGCGCGACGATCTCGTCGACCGGCTCGCGCAGCAGCAGGCCCTCCGGGGTGACGATCTCGAGCTCGATCGAGACGGGCAGCGGCATCGCGGGCCTAGCTCTGCATCGCCTTGGCCTGCTCGTGGACGTCCTCGATGGCGCCGGCCATGTAGAACGCCTGCTCGGGCAGGTCGTCGAGCTCGCCGTCCACGATCTGCTTGAAGCTGCGCACGGTGTCCTTGAGCTTCACGTACTTGCCCGGGATGCCCGTGAACTGCTCGGCCACGTGGAACGGCTGCGACAGGAACTTCTGGATCTTGCGCGCGCGCGCGACCGTGAGCTTGTCCTCCTCGCTGAGCTCGTCGATGC
>CAZMRX010000380.1:0-5376 GCA_964568755.1 uncultured Acidobacteriota bacterium
CTCGCCCACCTTCTGGAAGATCCCCTGCTTCGCGGTCTGCGCGGCGAGCCGCCCGAGCACGTCGGTCGGCTTGGGAAACTCGATCTCCTGGCCGAGCTCGAGCTCGGCGCCGGGGAACAGCGTCCGCGCCTCCTCGAGCCCGAGCTGGGTCTCGGGGATCTCGACCGTCTCGACCACCTGCTTGACCGCGAAGACCTCGATCTGCCCCGTCTCCTCGTTGAAGCGGCTGCGGAGGTCCTCCGCGCCCTTGTAGTACTTCTTCGAGGCGGTCAGGATCGCGTCCTCGATGGCGGCGATGATCACGTCCGGGTTGATGTTCTTCTCCCGGCTGATCTGCTCGATCTGCTGTCGCAGCTGATTGGCCATCGTTCCTTGCTCGCTATCCGTTCTTCGGGAACTCGACCTCGAGGCGCCCGTGGGAGACCTTCGCGAGCGGCACGCGCGCGCGCGAGTTCTCCTCTTCGAGCTCCAGGGTCACGATGCCGTCGTCGCACGCGACGATGCGGCCGGTCCAGTGGCGGCGCCCGTCGACGGGCTCGTAGCTCGACAGCTTGGCGAGCTTGCCGACGAAGCGGCGGTAGTCGGCCTCGCCGCGCAGCGGCCGGTCGAGGCCGGGCGAGGAGACCTCGAGGGTGTAGCGGCCGTCGATCGGGTCCTCGGCGTCGAGGATGGCGGAGACCTCCACGGAGACGGACTGCAGGTCGTCGAGACCGATCCCGCCGGGCCGGTCCACGAAGATCCGCACGAGCTTGTCGCTCTTGGCCTGCTTCAGCTCGACGTCCACGAGCTCGAAGCCGCGGTCGGCCGTCACACGCTGGGCGACGGACCTCACCCGCTCCACCGTCCCCTCCAGCCTCGCCAGTTTGTGCCTCCAAAAAAAAGAGTGGGCGAACCCACTCTGGTCCGAGCGCCCGTTGCCAGAACGGAAAGTTTATCAGGTATCGGGGGCGCATCGCAAGGATGCAGGGCCAGGCCGGGAGGCGTCCAGGCGCCGGGAGGCGGCCCCCGTCGGGCTATTTCGCTTGAATGCGCCATCCTGCCCGAGGTATACGTCTTTGCAATCAACCCAACGCGCGACGAGAGCGCGCATTCCAGTCCGCAGGAAACCTAAGGAGGTCGTTCCACATGATGCGTTCAGGCCGTCTCGCGGGCCTTCTGGCACTGGCGTTGCTGCTGCCCAGCCTGGTCCTGGCACAGTCCCAGGCCACGACGGGTGTCATAGAGGGAACCGTCAGCGATCCGAGCGGCGCACCCGTCCCGGGCGCCACGGTTCTCGTCAAGAACACCGCCACCAACCTCGAGCGTACCCTCGTCACCGACGCGGACGGCCGCTTTCGGGCGCTGCTGCTGCCGCTCGGGCCCTACCGGGTGAGCGTCAGCCTCGCCGGCTTCGCGACCCTGGTTCGCGAGGGGCTGGTGCTGACGGTGGGCCAGTCGGCGAACCTCGCCCTCACGCTCAAGGTCTCGAACGTGCAGGAGGAGATCGTCGTGCAGGCGGACTCGCCCGTCATCGAGACGACGCGCGCCGAGTCCTCCACGCGAATCAACCAGGCCACGATCAAGGGGCTGCCGAACAACGGCCGCAACTTCCTCGACTTCACCAAGCTCACGCCGGGCGTCAGCATCGTGCAGGGCCCGGACGGCGACGAGCTGACGATCAACGGCCAGAAGGGCATCTCCAACAACGTCTCCGTTGACGGCGCCGACTTCAACAACCCGTTCTTCGGCGAGCAGCGCGGTGGCCAGCGCCCCGCGTTCACCTTCAACCTCGACGCGGTCCAGGAAGTGGTGGTGGTGGCCTCGGGCGCCAACGCCGAGTTCGGCCGCTCGAACGGCGGCTTCGTCAACGTGGTCACCAAGTCCGGCACGAACGAGGTGCACGGCACGCTGCACGCCTACTTCAAGGACGACGCGCTCAGCTCGGCGCCCAAGAAGGCCGACGACACCGAGGCCGACAAGTTCCCGTTCTCGCAGCAGCAGTACGGCTTCACCCTCGGCGGCCCGATCGTCAAGGACAAGGCCTTCTACTTCGTGGCGCTCGACTACCAGAACGGCGACTCCACCAAGCAGACCGACCCGAGCCGCATCGAGCAGCGCGTGGTCGACTACTTCGCGAGCATCGGCAGCCCCGGCGAGAACGGACCTGTCGAGCGCTCGAACGACGCCCGCGTGTTCCTGGGCAAGATCGACTGGCAGCTCAACCAGAAGCACCTGGCCACGATTCGCTACAACTACACCTGGGCCGAGCAGAAGAACGGCACCTTCGACGTCGACTCCTGGGGCGTGAGCGCCAACGCGACCGAGCAGGACTCGTCGCACGGCGTCACCGGGTCGCTGATCTCGAACCTGTCGTCCACCCTGCTCAACGAGTTCCGCTTCCAGTGGGCGCGCGAGAACCGGCCGCGGCCGTACGAAGGGCCGAACATCACCGGCCAGGGCCGCCCCATCCCGGACACGGCCTTCGACTTCGGCCGCGCCTACCGCTTCGGCCAGCCGTTCTTCATCCCGGTCGACTACTTCGACGAGCGCATCCAGTTCAACAACAACATCTCGGTGATCAAGGGCCGGCACTCGATGAAGTTCGGCGTCGAGTTCAACCGCGTGCACTCCAACCAGACCTTCCGCGGCTTCCAGAACGGCCGCTACATCTTCGGCTCGACCGACGGCTTCCTGAACTACGTCAACAACCCGCGCTACGTGGAGTGCTCGAACGGCACCACCTCGCAGACGGGGGCCTGCCCGGCCGGCACCGAGATCACCGGGCCGCTGCTGTTCTATCTCCAGCAGTTCGGCGTGAACGGGCTCTCGGCCGAGGAGGCGGGGACACAGGACATTCCGCAGACCGAGCTCGCATTCTTCGCCCAGGACAAGTGGCAGCCGAACCGCAGCCTGACGATCAGCTACGGCCTGCGCTGGGAGATGCAGAAGCAGGCGGACATGATCACGCCTGTGAACGAGGTGTTCTACGCGCCGTTCATCGGCCAGACGGTGACGAACCAGTACGGGACCTTCCCGTTCGTCTCGAACGGGGAGATCCCGTCGGACTACCAGATGTGGCAGCCCCGCGTCGGCATCTCGTGGGACCCGAACGCCGACGGCCGCACCGTGGTGCGCCTGAACGGCGGGCTCTTCTACGGCCGCGTCCCCGGCCTGGCGCTCGCGTCGTCGCGCTCGACGAACGGCAGCCGCGCGGCGAACCAGTTCCGCGCCAGCTTCTTCAACGGCTTCGGCGTCACTCCCCCGACCTACCCGAACCTGCTGCCGGCCGAGGCCGGGCAGGGTACGCCCGACCACCCGAGTGTCTTCGTGTTCGACGAGAACTTCCAGAACCCGCGCACCTGGTCGGGTTCGGCCTCGATCGAGCGCGAGGTCGCGACGGAGCTGGCGTTGTTGGTCCAGTACAACTACGCCAAGGGCGAGCACATCACGCGCTTCATCGAGCGCAACGACACGGCCTTCGGCTGCCCCTGGGGCACCGGCCTCGCCCCGGGCGGCACCAACGGGATCGCCTGCGGCAGCTCCGGCGGCGGCGGCCTCACGAGCGTCGAGTCGACGGCCAAGAGCAGCTACCACGGCCTCACCTTCGGCCTGACCAAGCGCTGGTCGAACAACTACCAGTTCCAGGTGAACTACACGATGTCCTGGGACAAGTCCGACGACGACAACGAGCGCGACCCGTTCACCTATCGCTACATCCGCTACGACAACCTCGACGCCGAGTACGGCTACTCGGACCGCGACCAGCGCCACCGGCTGAACGCGGTGCTGCTCTGGCAGGCGCCCGGCAAAGTGGACGTCAACCTGCGCTACTCCTATCGCTCGGCCCAGCCGCTGTCGCTCAGCGCGACCGGCGCCGTGTCGCAGGCCGTCTTCGGACCGACCTCCGACCGCATCCGGGCCGACGGCTCGATCGTCGAGCGCAACACCGGCCGCAAGGACAACGAGTACTCGTCGCTCGACCTGCGCGTCGCCCGCGAGTTCGCCCTCGGCCAGCGCGTTCGGATCGAGCCGATCTTCGAGGTCTTCAACCTGCTCAACTCCAAGAACCTGCTCGTGCCTCAGACCACCAACCTGGTCTTCAATTTCGACGGCACGATCACGAGCGGCCTCGGCGCCCCGAGACAGATGCAGCTCGGCGCACGGCTGATCTGGTAACTCCCATGGGGCCGGCCCGCTGGGCCGGCCCCATTTCTTCCGTCAGCCGGTTCGTAGGCTGGTTTCCTCTAGATCCGTCTCGCCAGTCCGTCCGGTCCCCGTCCGGTCCCCTTCCGTCCAGCCTTCCGTTTCACTTTCGGCCTGTAGCTCTTCAAGGGGGGCCCTCAAAGGGACACGAGGGTGCCTGCGTTCTCTGAGGCGGGGGGATCCATCCCCCCGCGCCCCCCTGGGTTGCGCTGGTCAGACTGGCCGTTGATCCGTGGTCTGTGGATCCGTGGCTACTTGTGCGCTGCTTCGCGTCGGTTGCCTGTGGCTGTTACCTGAGCCCGCTGGCTGCGGGCCCGTGGCTAGACGATCCTGGCCACCAGGTCGTACGGGTGAGCTTCCGTTACCTCGCAGGTCACGAACGAGCCGGGCCCGGCGGTGCCATCGTTCAGGATCACCTGGCCGTCGATCTCCGGCGCCTGGGTCGCGAGGCGGCCGCGCAGCAGCAGGTCGCTGTCGGGGTGGGGGCCTTCGACCAGCACTTCCACCCGCTCCCCCACACGCGCGCGGTTGCGGCGCAGCGAAAGCCGCTTCTGCAGCGACATCAGCTTGCGGCGGCGTGACTCCTTCACGCGCGCGGGCACGCGGCCCGGCAGGTCCCACGACGTCGTGCCCTCCTCGTCGGAGAAGGTGAAGACGCCGACGTTGTCGAAGCGGCCGTCCTCGACGAAGCGCAGCAGGCGCGCGAAGTCCTCGTCGGTCTCGCCCGGGAAGCCGACGATGAACGAGGTCCGGATTGCGACACCCGGCACGCGCTCGCGAATGCGCTCGATCATGCCCAGCAGGTTGCCCTTCCCGGTCGGCCGCTTCATCCGCTTGAGCACCGGCTCGCTCGCGTGCTGCAGCGGGATGTCCACGTACTTCACGACCTTGTCCTCGGAGGCGATCGCGTCCAGCACCTTGTCGCTGAGCGTCGCGGGATAGGCGTACATCACGCGGATCCAGCGGATCCCGTCGACACGCCCCAGCCGCCGCAGCAGGTAGGCGAGACCGTCCTTGACGCCGTGGTCGAGGCCGTAGCGGGTCGAGTCCTGTGCGACCAGCACGAGCTCGCGCACGCCGCGGGCCGCGAGCGCACGCGCCTCGCTCACGATGTCCTCGACGCCGCGGCTGCGGTGGCGGCCGCGCAGCGTCGGGATGATGCAGAAGGAGCAGGTGTAGTCGCAGCCCTCGCTG
>CAZMRX010000381.1:0-5372 GCA_964568755.1 uncultured Acidobacteriota bacterium
TCGGCGTACGCGACCTCGCCGTCGTAGAGGCGTCCGCGGTACTCCTAGGGAACCGGCGCGGTCGGGTCGTAGGGAGCGTGCGGGTCGTAGAGGTGGACCCAGGCGAAGAAGGGTCCGGGCTGCGAGCGGACCCAGGCCGAGGCCGCCGCCACCACGTCCTCGCCGCGCCGCTCCGACTCGAGCACGCTCTTTCCTTCGGCCACGCGCTCGATGCGGTCGTCGTAGTGGTCGAAGCCGCGGGCGAGCCCGAAGCGCCGGTCGAGCACGTAGGCGCCCACGAAGGCGCCCGTCGCGTAGCCGTTCGCGCGCAGGCGCGTGGCCAGCGTCTCGAGCTCGGCCGGCACGACGGCCGAGCCGTTCACGTGCACGCCGTGCCGCGTCGGCTCGAGGCCGGTGAGCATCGTCGCGTGGGAGGGAAGCGTCAGCGGCACCGAGGCGAGCGCCTCCTCGAACACCAGGCCGCGGGCGGCGAGCGCGTCGAGCGCCGGCGTGAGGCCCGCGGGCCCGCCGTAGGCGCCCAGCCGATCGGCGCGCAGCGTGTCGATCGTCACCAGCAGGACGCTCGCGGGCGGCCGCTTCGCGCCACGGCTCCGGACCAGCCAGAGCGCGGCGAGCGAGAGTGCCAGCAGGACCGCGGCCGCCAGGGCGAGCCGGCGCGACCTCATCGGTCGCTCGCGGTGGCGAGGGCGTCGAGCCGCGCCTGCGCCCGCTCGCGCGTCACCGGATCGGCGAGCGCCTTGGCGTAGCGCGCGCGCGCGTCGGCCGTGTCGCCGCGGAGGCGCGCGAGCTCGCCCAGGTTGTAGTGCACCTGGCCGCTCGCGGGCGCAACCGCGAGCGCCTGCTCGAGGACGCTCTTCGCCTCGCTGAGACGGCCGAGCTGGGCGCAGGCGGTGGCGAGGCCCACGAACGGGTCCGCGCTGCGCGGGCCGCCTTTCACCACGCGGCGAAAGTACGGAATCGCGTCGCCGGCGCGGCCCGCTCGCAGCAGCGCGTCGGCCAGGCGGAGGTTCACGAGCGGGTTCTCGGGGTCGCGGCGCGCGAGGTCCGCGTACACGGCCGCCACCTCGGCGGGCCCCTGGAACGGGCCCGTCGCCCGGGCGATGAGCCGGGCCAGCTCCACGCGATCCTTGGGATCGGCCAAAGAGCCGCGGCCTCCCGGGCCCTGCACGTAGCCGAGCGCGCGCAGCCGCTCGGCCGCTTCCGGGTCGGGCTCGCGGCGGCTCTCCGCATCGCCCATGCGCGCGAGGGCGGCCTCGAGCCGGCCAGCGAGACGCTGCGCGACCGCGGGCTCGCGGGCCGCGATGTCGTGGATCTCGCCGGGGTCCGCCTCGACGTCGTAGAGCTCGGAGCGCGGCGCGCGCACGTACTTGTAGCGGCCCTCGCGCCAGGCCCGCAGCTCGCTCCAGCCGAAATCCAGGCGCGGCGCGAGCGTCTCCGCGTAGAGCGGCGCGCCCTCGGCGGCCGCGCCCCTGCCGCCGCCGAGCCAGTAGCGCGCCAGGCTCTCGCCTTTTGGAAAGCGGGCACCCACGAGGTCGGCGAGCGTCGCGGCGATGTCCTCGAGGCCGACGGGCGCGCCGAACCGCGCGCCGGCCGGGATGTCGGGCCCGCGCAGCAGCAGCGGCACGCGCAGCGTCACGTCGTAGACGAACAGGCCGTGGCTCTCCTCTGCGTGCTCGCCGAAGGCCTCGCCGTGGTCCGAGGTCACGAGCGTGACCGCTGGCGACGCGCGCGCGTCCCAGGCCGCGAGCAGGCGCCCGAGCTGCGCGTCGACGAACGCGATCTCGCCGCGATAGGAATCGCTCCCCCGGTACGCGGCGGGCGGGTCGTAGGGCGCGTGGGGGTCGTAGAGGTGGACCCACACGAAGACGGGGCCGGCGCGGCCCGCGAGCCAGGCGAGTGCCGCGTCCACCACGCGGTCGGCGCGGCGTTCCGCGAAGTCGAAGTGCAGGCCGGAGGCGCGCTCGACGGAATCGTCGTACGTGTCGAAGCCGCGGTCGAGGCCGAAGCGGCGGGCCACGGGAAACGCCGCGACGAACGCCGCGGTCTCGAGGCCGTGGGCCTCGAGCGTCTCGGCCAGCGACGCGGGCCCCGTGGGCAGCGCGAAGGCGCCGTTGCCGCGGACCCCGTGCTCGGGCGGCAGCAGCCCGGTCAGGATCGTCGCGTGCGCCGGCAGCGTCAGCGGCACGGGCGAGAACGCCCGCTCGAAGAGCACGCCCGAGCGGGCGAGCGCGTCGAGCTGCGGCGTGCGCGCGGACAGGTCGCCGTAGAGCCCCACGCGGTCGGCGCGCAGCGTGTCGATCGTCACGAGCAGAACCGAGGCGGGACGCACCGGCGCTTCACGCGCGCAGGCTGCCGAGACGAGGAGCGCGAGAAGGAGCAGCGGGCGCATGCTTTGGCGGGGACGATTCTATTCTCGGCTAGAATCCCTCGGCCATGCTCCTGCGTCTCGCGGCCCTGGTGCTGGCCGCCGCAGCACTCCGCGCCTGCGCCAGCTACGAGTACGAGCACGAGATCTGGCTGAACGTGGACGGGTCGGGCACCGTGAACGTCACGGGGCGCCCCGCCCTCTGGACCGCGTTCAAGAGCCTGCCGCTCGACGCGAACGGCGACCCCGACGCGTTGAAGCAGGCCGCGCGCGCGCTCTTCGAGCGCTCGGGCCTGCAGGTGAAGCGGGTGACGCTCACGACGCGGCGGGGCCAGCGCTACCTGTTCGTCTCGGCGGACTTCCGGGACGTCAACCGGATCTCCTACAGCCCGGCGTTTCCGGACCTGCGGGTCGGCCTGCGGCGCGAGGCCGGCCGCCTCCAGCTCGACGGCAGCTGGCAGCGGCCGCTCGAGGCGCTGCCCGGAGGCGAGCAGGACCGGGACGGCCAGATGGCCGTCCGCTTCCACCTGCCGAGCAAGGTCTACGGCCACCGTCGCGCCGCCTTCGGCGTCGAGCGCGGCAACATCCTGGGCTGGCTTCAGGAAACGAGCGCCGCGCTCGACGGCGAGCGGCTGGAGTTCGGCGCCGAGATGGACGAGCGCAGCATCCTGTCCTCGACGGTGCTGCTGTTCGCCGGGGCCGTCGTGCTGGCCGTGCTGCTGCTCGCGCTCGGGCTGTGGGCGGTGGTGCGGCGCGGGAAGCGCGACCTCGCGCGCTCCGGCTGACGGGGCGCTTCCCGCGCCCGGGCGCGACGTATAATCGCCACGCGGGGAGCGCCGCTCCCGCCCTCGAGAGGTCATCATGAACGTCAAGCTCTCCTTCACTCCTGTTTCCAAGACCCCGGTCGACCTGCTCGTCGTCGTGCTCGACGACGAGAAGACGCTCCACGTCATCGACGACGCGAGGGTCGCCGCTCACGTCGAGCGCGCCGCCGCCGCCTATCGCGACAAGAGCCTGAAGCGCGAGTACTACGCCACGCTGCCGGACGGAGCGCCGGCCAAGGCCGTGGTCGTCTACTGGAGCCCGCAGATCAAGAGCTTCAACCTGTGGGAGAACGTGAAGACGTTCGCGGCGCGCGCGCTGCGGCTGGCGCGCGACTACCGCATGCCGCAGGTGGGCCTCGTGCTCAACAGCGGCGACGCGGCCCCGCTCGTGGGCAAGGCGGTCGAGGGAGCGGTGCTCGGCGGCTACGTGTTCGATCGCTACCGCCAGGAGAAGGACGAGTTCTTCGCCAAGGACGCCACGTTCACGATCCTCGCCCACCCCGACCACCAGGCCGACGCCGAGGCGCGGCGCGCCCGCTACTTGTGGGTGTCCGAGAACGTGAACCGCGCGCGGGACCTGATCAACGAACCGGGCAACGTGGTCACTCCGGAGGTGATCGCCGCCACGGCCGCCGAGATCGCCCGCGAGGTCGAGCTCGAGATCGAGGTGCTCGACCCGACGGCGCTCAAGGCGAAAGGCTACGCCGGCATCCTCCACGTCGGGGCGGGCAGCAGCCACCCGGGCCGCATGGTGGTGCTGCGACACGTGCCGCGCAAGGCGTCGAAGGAAGTGATCGCGCTCGTGGGCAAGGGCATCACCTTCGACTCGGGCGGCATCAGCCTGAAGCCGGGCGACAAGATGTGGGAGATGAAGGGCGACATGGCCGGCGCGGCGGCCGTGCTCTTCGCCATGCGCGCCCTCGGCAAGATCCGGCCCGACGTCAAGGTGATCGGCGTGCTGTGCTGCGCCGAGAACCTGCCCGACGCGAGCGCCAATCGCCCCGGCGACATCTTCCTCGCCAAGAACGGCAAGTCGGTGATGGTGGACAACACCGACGCCGAGGGCCGCCTGGTGCTGATGGACGGCCTGGCGCGCGCCGGCGAAGAGGGCGCGACGCACGTCGTCGACATCGCGACGCTGACGGGCGCGGTCGTGCGCGCGCTGGGCCCGAGCGTCGCCGGGGTGATGGGCAGCGACCCGGGTCTCGTGAAGCGCGTGATCCGCTCGGGCGAGCACCACGGCGAGCCGTTCTGGGAGCTGCCGCTCGTCGAGGAGTACAAGGAGTCGCTCAAGACGCCCTACGCCGACCTGAACAACATCGCGGCGGGCGGTGTCGCGGGCGCGATCACGGCCGGGCTGTTCCTGCGCGAGTTCGTGCCGCCCGGCGCCGCCTGGGCCCACCTCGACATCGCCGGCCCGATGTTCAAGGAGAAGGAGTGGAAGTACTTCGACGCCGGCGCGATCGGCTTCGGGGTCAAGACCCTCGTCGACCTCTGCGAGCGCTTCCGGGACCCGGTCGCGTAACCAAGCCCCACGCAATCCACCGGCGGTAGCCGGGCGCTCGCCGATAGCCGGGGAACGACAGGTGGCGGGGTCCGTAACCAGTCGCTGAAGGGGCATTCATGGTCAGAGTCGACGGCAACGGCAATGGCGAGGGGCTGATCCGTGTGCGAGGGCTCGACAAGAGCTACGTCCGCGGCGGCGAGGAGATCCACGTCCTCCAGGGGCTCAACCTGGACGTGGACGCGGGCGAGTTCATCGCTTTCATGGGCCCGAGCGGCTCGGGCAAGACGACGATCCTGAACCTGCTGGGCGGACTGGACGTCCCGACCTCAGGCACGGTGAGCGTGGCCGGCGACGAGATCACCGCGATGTCCCGGCGCAAGCTGACCGCGTGGCGCGCGCGCCACGTCGGCTTCGTGTTCCAGGCCTACAACCTGATCCCGGTGCTGTCGGCCTACCGGAACGTGGAGCTGCCGCTCCTGCTCACGCCGCTGTCGGGGGCCGAGAGGCGCAGCCACGTCGAGGCGGCGCTCCGCATCGTGGGGCTGCAGGACCGCATGCACCACTTCCCGCGCCAGCTCTCCGGCGGCCAGGAGCAGCGCGTCGCGATCGCGCGCGCGATCGTGGCGGATCCCACCTTCCGGCTGTGCGACGAGCCCGCCGGCGACCTCGACCGGAA
>CAZMRX010000382.1:0-5328 GCA_964568755.1 uncultured Acidobacteriota bacterium
CTCACCCCGCCCCGCTCGTCCCGAGGGTTTGCGGCCTCGTTCGCGTCCCCACCTGTGAGTTGCCCGCGGGCCGCGAGCTGGGGCATGCTCTGGGTGCCCTCGCTCACGCACTCGTTCTCCCGGTGGCCATCCGATGAACAGCACGCTCGTTCCGGCCGCCTCCTGGCTGGCTCGCTACGAACGGCCGTGGCTGCGAGCCGACGTCGTGGCCGGGCTGACCACCGCCGCCGTCGTGATCCCGAAGGCCATGGCCTACGCCACGATCGCGGGGCTTCCGGTCCAGATCGGCCTCTACACCGCGCTCGTCCCGATGGCCGTCTACGCCGCGCTCGGCACGTCGCGGCCCCTGAGCGTCAGCACCACCACGACGCTCGGCATCCTGTGCGCGGCGGCGCTCGCGGAGGCGGTGCCGGGCGCCGAGCCGGCCGCCCTCGCGACGGCGACCGCGACCCTGGCCCTGCTGACGGGAGCGATCCTGCTGCTCGCGCGAGTGTTTCGGCTCGGCTTCGTCGCCAACTTCATCTCCGAGCCCGTGCTCACCGGCTTCAAGGCGGGCATCGGGCTCGTGATCGTGCTCGACCAGGCGCCCAAGATCCTGGGCGTCCACTACGACAAGGTCGGCTGGATCCGCGACGTGGGCTCGCTGGTCCGGCACCTGCCGGAATCCTCGACGCCGACGCTCCTCGTCGGGCTCGCGACGCTCGCGATCGTGATCGGTCTCGAGCACCTCGACCCGCGGCTGCCCGCGCCGCTGCTGGCGGTCGCCGGCGGGATCGCGGCCTCGCACTACCTCGGCCTCCAGGCGTCGGGCGTGGAGGTGATCGGGCACATCCCGGGCGGCCTGCCCGCGTTCGTGCGTCCGGAGCTGTCGCTGCTGGAGACGCTCTGGCCTGCGGCCGTGGCGATCGCGCTCATGAGCTTCACGGAGACGATCGCGGCCGGGCGCGCGTTCGCCGCCTCCGGCGAGCCGCGGCCCGACCCGAACCAGGAGCTGGTTGCGACTGGCGCGGCCAACCTCGTCGGCGGCCTCTTCGGCGCCATGCCCGGCGGGGGCGGCACCTCGCAGACGGCGGTCAACCGCAAGGCCGGCGCGCGCACCCAGGTGGCGGCCCTGGTGACCGCGGGCGTGGCGCTCGCGACGCTGCTGTTCCTGGCCCCGGTCGTGGGCCTGATCCCGCAGGCGACGCTCGCCGGCGTCGTGATCGCCACCTCGATCGGCCTCGTCAGCCCCGCGGGCTTCCGCGAGATCCGCCGCTTCCGGACCCAGGAGTTCCGCTGGGCGCTCGTCGCCTGCGTCGGGGTCGTACTGCTCGGCACACTGAAGGGCATCCTCGCCGCCGTGATCCTCTCGATGCTCAGCCTGTTCCGGATGGCGAACAACCCTCCGGTCTACGTGATGGGGCGCAAGCGGGGCACCGACGTGTTCCGGCCGCGCTCCGCCGAGCATCCGGACGACGAGTCCTTCCCCGGCCTGCTGATCCTGAGGACCGAGGGCCGCGCGTACTTCGGGAACGCGCAGAACATCGGCGAGCGCATCTGGCCGCTCGTCCGCGAGGCAGGCCCGAAGGTCCTGATCTTCGACTGCGGGGGCATCCCCGGTTTCGAGTTCACCGCGCTCAAGATGCTCGCCGAGGCCGAGACCAAGCTTCACGCAGAGGGCGTGGTGCTCTGGCTCGCGGCGCTCAGCCCCGAGGCCCTGCCGCTCGTCCAGGGCTCGCCGCTCGGGGCCCGGCTGGGCCGGGAGAGGATGTTCTTCAACGTGCCGCAGGCCGTCGAGCGGTACCTTGCGCAGCAGCGCGCGAGCTGAGGGGCAGGATGCCGCGTATGTCGCGTGCTCGTAACTGGTTTGAGCGCCGCTGAGGCGACGGCAGCTGGTCGCCGGAACGGTAACTTACGGGGCTGTTACTTCCGCTGCCCCGCCCGTCGGTACATGCTCGGACCCTCCATGGCCCTTCGGAGGCTGAGACGCGGACTGCGCGCCTGGCATAAGATGCGGCCCCGCCCGTTTTTCGAGGAGACGAACCCCATGAAACCCGCCCTGATCCCGGCCCTTTGCGGCCTGCTTCTGACCGCCACGGTCGGCTGCGGCAAGAAGGAAGCCCCGGCCCCTCCGCCCCCCGACGTCAAGGTGGCGAGCGTCCTCCAGAAGGACGTGCCCATCTACGTCGAGGCCATCGGCCAGACCCGGGGGTCCACCGAGATCGAGGTTCGGGCCCGCGTCGAGGGCTTCATCCAGACGATCGACTTCAAGGAGGGCAACCCCGTCCGCAAGGGACAGCTGCTCTACACGATCGACCCGAGCCCGTTCCAGGCCGCCCTCGCCCAGGCGAAGGGTGCCCTCGCCGAGACCGAGGCGCAGCTCGCCCGCGCCAGGCAGGACGTGGTCCGCTACGAGCCGCTCGTGGCCAAGAACGCGATCTCACGCCAGGAGTACGACACGGCGGTCGTGGTGCAGCGGGCGGCGGAGGCCGCGGTCGAGGCCTCGAAGGCGCAGGTGCAGCGAGCCGAGATCGACCTGGGCTACACCAGGGTCACAGCTCCCGAGAACGGCCTCGCGGGCAAGACCGAGGTCTACCCCGGGACACTCGTGGGCCGGGGACAGAGCACGCTGCTCACCCACATCTCGCAGATCGCGACGATCCACGTCCGCTTCACGATCCCCGAGCGGGACTACCTCTACTTCGCACGCCGGCGCCAGGAGGCGGGCAAGGCCGACCAGGCGCCGCAGCTGCCCTTCGAGCTCGTCCTCTCCGACGGCTCCGTGCACGCCGAGAAGGGCCGCCTCGTCTTCGTCGATCGCAACGTGGACCCGACGACCGGCACGATCCTCATGGAAGCCGCGTTCCCCAACCCGGGAGCGATCGTCCGGCCCGGGCAGTACGCGCGCGTGCGGGCGGCGGTGGACCTGAAGCAGGGCGCGATCCTGGTGCCGCAGCGCTCCGTCTCCGAGCTGCAGGGGATCTACAACGTCGCCGTGGTCGGCGGCGACGACACGGTCGAGATCCGCATGGTGAAGCCGGCCCAGCGGATCGGGAACCTCTGGGTGATCGACGAGGGCCTCAAGGCCGGGGATCGCGTGGTGGTCGAGGGCGTGCAGAAGGTCCGGCCGGGCCTCAAGGTGAAGCCCGAGGCGGTGACGATCGAAGAGGACGGCGCTCCCCCTCCCGGCGCAGCCCCGGCAGCCGAGGCCAAGGGCGCCCAGGGGTAGCTGCATCATGGCGAACTTCTTCATCCGGCGCCCGATCGTCGCGATCGTCATCGCGATCATCACGGTCCTGCTCGGGCTCAACAGCCTGCGCGGGCTGAGCTTCGAGCAGTACCCCTTCCTCGCCCCCCCCACAATCCGCGTGACCGCCACCTACCCGGGCGCCTCCGCGGTGGCGGTGGAGCAGTCCGTGGCCACCCCGATCGAGCAGGAGGTGAACGGCGTCGAGGGCATGATCTACATGAAGTCGTCGAACACCTCCGACGGCCGCATGCAGCTCGACGTGAACTTCCAGGTGGGCACGGACCAGGACATGGCCAACGTGCTCACCCAGAACCGGGTGTCCTCGGCCCAGGCCCGCCTGCCGCAGGAGGTGACCCAGCAGGGCGTCACCGTCAAGAAGCAGAGCCCCAGCATCCTGATGCTGATCTCGCTCTACTCGCCGAACGGCAGCTACGACGCCAACTTCCTGATCAACTACTGCGGCATCAACCTGCGCGACCAGCTGCTGCGCATCCCCGGGATCGCCCAGGTGGACCTCTTCGGCGGCACCGACTACGGGATGCGGATCTGGCTGCGGCCCGACAAGCTCGCCAAGCTCGGGCTCACCCCGTCCGACGTGATCTCCGCGATCCGGGAGCAGAACCTCCAGGCCCCCACCGGCCGCGTCGGGGGACGGCCCTCGCCGAAGGACCAGGAGTTCACCTACACGGTGAGCGCCCCCGGCCGGCTCGTCACCGAGGAGGAGTTCGCCAACATCATCATCCGCGAGACGGAGACGGGCGGCCAGATCCGCGTCAAGGACGTGGGCCGCGTCGAGCTCGGCTCGCAGGACTACAACTCCTTCGGCCGCCTCGACGGCAAGGGCGCCGGCGCCATGGCCGTGTACCTGCTGCCCGGGGCCAACCAGCTCCAGGCCGCGGAGGCGATCTACGAGACGATGCGGACGGCGAAGACGTTCTTCCCGTCCGACATGGACTACAGGATCGTCTACGACACGACGCCCGCGGTCGAGGCCTCGATCGAGTCGATCTTCCACACCTTCCTCGAGGCGGTCGTGCTCGTGACGCTCGTGGTCTTCATCTTCCTGCAGAACCTGCGGGCCACGATCATCCCGCTGCTCACCGTGCCCGTGTCCCTGGTCGGGACCTTCATCTTCTTCCCGCTGCTCGGCTTCTCGGTCAACACGCTCTCGATGTTCGGCCTCGTGCTCGCGATCGGCATCGTGGTGGACGACGCGATCGTCGTGGTCGAGGCGGTGATGCACCACATCGAGCACGGCATGGCCCCGAAGGAGGCGACGATCCAGGCGATGAAGGAGGTGTCGGCGCCGGTCATCGGCATCGCCCTCATCCTCTCGGCGGTGTTCGTTCCCGTGGCCTTCATCCCCGGACTGACCGGGCAGATGTACCAGCAGTTCGCGCTCACGATCGCGATCTCGGTGCTGCTCTCGGCGTTCAGCGCGCTGTCGCTGTCGCCGGCCCTCGCGGCGATGCTGCTGAAGCCCGCGAAGCCGGCGACGGGGATCCTCGGCAAGTTCTTCGGCGCCTTCAACAGGGTCTTCGAGCGCGCGACGAACGGGTACGTCAAGGGCGCCCAGATGCTGGTGCGCCGCTCGATCCTCACGATCGGGATCGTGGTGCTCGTGGCGGTGGGCGCGGGCCTCTTCGGCGGGGCGCTGCCCGCCGGGTTCATCCCGGAGGAGGACCAGGGCATCTTCGGCGTCAACGTGACCCTGCCGCCGGCGGCGTCGCTCGAGCGCACGAGCGCCGTGCTCGCGCAGGTCGAGGAGATCCTGGGCAAGACCGAGGGCGTCGAGTCCTACCAGACGATCGGCGGCTACGGCGTCGTCACCAGCACCTACCAGCCCAACTTCGGGACGATCTTCGTGCGTCTCAAGCCCTGGCACGACCGGCACGGCGACGAGATGCACGTGCGGGGCTTCATGGCGCGCATCCAGGCGCAGGTGGCGCGCATCCCCGACGCGGTGATCTTCCCCTTCAACATCCCCACGATCTCGGGCTTCGGTGCGTCCGCGGGCTTCAACTTCCTGATCCAGGACCGCAGTGGCAGCCTGAGCGTCGAGCGGCTCGGCGAGCTCAGCCGGCAGTTCGGTGAGGCGG
>CAZMRX010000383.1:0-5325 GCA_964568755.1 uncultured Acidobacteriota bacterium
AAGGCCGCCGCGGGACGCCTCGCGGGGATCGCCCACCTGACGCCGGTCGCGACCTCGCGCACGCTCGACGAGCGGCTCTCCGCCCGCCTGTTCCTGAAGTGCGAGAACCTGCAGCGGGCGGGCGCCTTCAAGTTCCGCGGCGCCTACAACGCCGTCTCGAAGCTGACGGCCGAGGAGCGCGCGCGGGGCGTGCTCACGTACTCGTCGGGCAACCACGCACAGGCGACGGCGCTCGCCTGCCGCCTGCTCGGGGCGCGCGCGACGATCGTCATGCCCGAGAACGCACCGGCCGCCAAGCGCCGCGCCACCGAGGGCTACGGCGCCCGCATCGTGGCCTACGACCCCGCCCGCGAGAAGCGCGAGGAAGTGGCCGAGCGCCTGCGGCGCGAGGGCGACCCCGTGCTGATCCCGCCCTACGACCACGCCGACGTGATCGCAGGCCAGGGCACCGCGGCGCTCGAGCTCTTCGAGCAGGCGGGGCCGCTCGACCTGCTGCTCGTGTGCTGCGGCGGCGGCGGGCTGCTGTCGGGCTCGGCGCTCGCCGCGCGAGCGCTCGCGCCGGGCGACCGCGTGGTCGGCGTCGAGCCGGAGCTCGGCGACGACGCCACCCGCTCGTTCCGCACCGGCGTGCTGCAGAGCGTCAGCAACCCCGCCACGATCGCCGACGGGGCGCGCACGCCCTCGCTCGGCACGCTCACCTTCCCGCTGGTGCGGCAGCACGTGGACGACATGGCCACGGTGTCGGACGACGACCTGGTGCGCGCGATGCGCTTCGTCTGGGAACGCATGAAGCTGGTGGTCGAGCCGACCGGGGTGCTGGGCCTCGCCGCCGCGCTCAGCGGCCGCGTGGAGGTCCGCGGCCAGAGGGTGGGCGTGATCCTCTCGGGCGGCAACGTCGACCTCGGCTACGCGCTCCAGCTGTTCGCGAGGCTGCCGGAGGAGTAGCCCGGCGCAAGTGCCGCGCGGGGGGGGCGGCTACTGCGGCATCTGGAAGACCCAGCCGTTGATGGTGGTCGAGTACAGGTAGTCGAAGCGCTTCTCGAACTCGACCGTCTCGACCTTGTCGTCGGTGTCCTTCGTGTCGCTCCGGATCTTGAAGCGAATCGTGCCGGCCCACGGGTTCACGGGGTCGTTGGGCCGCTCGGTGATGTCGAGGCCCTCGATCGTCCAGGTGGCCTTCACCCGCAGCACGGGATCGAGCTTCTCGCCGTCCGCCTTGAAGCGGTCCGCTTCCTTCTGCAGGGACGCGGTCACCGCCTCGCGCGTGGGTCCCTGGGGCGCCTTGGCTCCGCAGCCCGCGGCCAGAAGGGACAGGGCCAGGACCGAAGCACCGATCGTCGAGCTCGTTCGCATCAGCACGCCTCCGCGAGTCCCATGGTACGGCAGCGCGGCGCTCAGCGCTTGCGGAGCGTGAAGGCCCCGGCGGCGAGCGCCCCCTCGAGCAGCTCCTGCACGTCCTTCGGCGTGACCTTGCCGTAGTACCACTCGCCGGCGGAGAGCGCCTCGGCGGCCACGGCCTCGTAGACCTCGAAGGCGCTGCGGCGGCCGTCGGCGAAGTTGAGCGCCTCGAAGCGCATCATCGAGTGCAGCGCGCCGCCGCGCCGCAGCTTCTCGAGCGCGTCCTCGAAGGCCGCGGGATCGGGGAGCGGGACGTAGACCTTGTCCGCCATCGCGCGCTCGTCGGGGCTGAGGTCGATGTTCGGCGGGTTCTGGCCGGTGAGCGCGGTGTAGCCGCGCTCGAGCTCGTCGAGCTCGGCGGCGAGCGTCGCCTCGAGCCGGCGCGCCCCCGACTGCAGCAGCTCGCTCGCGCGGCCGCGCCCGGCCAGGCGCCGCAGCGAGGCGAGCGCCGCCTGCTCCTTCGCGACCGACTGGCGCAGCAGGTTCCACGCCGCGCGGTAGGCCGCCGCTCGCTCGGCGGGAGCCGAGCGCGCCAGGTGTGCCGCGGCCGTGGCGCCGTCGGCGGCGACCCGGGCTCGCCCGCGCGCGGCGGCGTAGCCCGCGAGCGCCGGCAGCTCGGCCTCGTCGAGCGCCGCGAAGTAGAGCGCCACCGCGGCGACCACCACGGCGTTGCGCTCGAGCTGGGTGGCGTCGATGTTCTCGAGGTCGTCGCCCGTGGAGTGGATGAACTCGTCGGGCCAGTTGGTGAGGCTGGTGGCCGGCACCCCGACGTGGCGCGGGGTGAACGAGTGGTGGTCGGTCGAGTCGAAGTACGGCACCATCCGCGCCTGAAACGGCTCGCGCGAGCCCTTGACGGCCGTGATCTCGCGCAGGAACGGCTGGGGCTGGCCGGTGCCGCGGTTCGACAGGTACGAGGTGTTCGAGTCGCGCACCGCCTCGAGGACACTCTCCATCACGTCCTCGAGCGGGTGAGGCAGGCTCCAGGGCAGCCGCGAGCCGTACTGCACGCGACCGCCCCAGCTCTGGCGCGCGCCGACCATGTCCTGGTTGATCGAGACCAGCATCTTCCTCGGCTCGCCGGGGTTGTCGCGGAAGTACTGCGGCTGGCTGGAGAGCTCGTTCACCCACCAGAAGCGGATGTCGCGCCGCGGGCGCGGCAGCGTGCCGTCCTTGATCAGGCGGGCGAGCGCCCGGCCGATCTCCAAGACGTTGCCGCAGCCGCTGCCGTCGTCGTTCGCCGAGGTCATCTCCTCCTGGATGTGCGCGGTGAGCACGACCTGCTGGTCGTGTATCTCGCTGCCGCGGATCCAGGCTTCGACCATGCCCTGCTCGGCCTTCTCGGGGTACTCGGAGTCGATGTCGACCTTGACCCGCGGCGGCTGCGACGCGGCGGCCAGCAGCTTCTGCAGCTGCAGCCCGCGGCGAGGCGAGACCATCACCGCGAAGCCGCCCGGCGTGCCGTCCTTCACGCCCTCGACCCCCTTCGCCTCGTACGGGACGTGGCCCCAGGCCACCTGGTCCGGCGCATCGAGCGCCTCCGGGCGGTTGGTCATCGACGACACGACGCCGAGCGCGCCGCGCTTCCACACCGCCTCGCGCACCACCGTCGCGAGCCCGCCCGAGGCGAGCACCACGCGGCCCTTCACCTCGCGCCCCGCGTAGTCCTTCTCCGACGTGCCTGCGCCCACGTCCACCAGCTCGGCCGTGACGTGCGTCGTGCGGCTGTGGTCGGCGATCGACACGGCCACCTCGCCGTAGTCCGCGAGCTTCCACGGCTGGGGGTCGAGCAGCCACGCCTCGCCGCCGCGGCACGACCAGCCGTGCCCGTCCCACTTCTGGCGGATCAGCCTGACGTCCTCCAGGCCGGCCGCCTCGGCGGCGCCGCGCAGGTACTCGGCCGCCTTCCAGAAGTCGCGGCTGCCGCCGGTGCGGTGGAAGTGGCTCAGCTGGCGGACGTGCTCGTAGGCGCGGTCGCCCGAGATCTCGTTCGCGAGGGCGCGGAAGCGAGCGTCGGGCAGGAAGGGGGAGGTCTGGGACAAGGCCGCGGTCGGCACGGCCAGGGCGAGGGCGGCGAGGAGGGAAGTCTGTCGCACCGGGATCTCCTGGGGGAACGGTCGCTACTCTATACAAGAACGAGCCGGGCGGAACGGCGAGCGAACGGATCGGCGAGACAACGGATCCAGGAGCCAGCGGACCGGTGGACCGGCTTGCGGGGGGACAGCCCGCCCCCCGTGCCCCCCGGGAGCATCCCCGCGCCCCCCGGGTCATTCGAACGCCTTGCGCACCTCTTCGACGGCTTTCTCGAACGAGCCGTAGACGGTGATGCGGCCCTTGCGATCGCCCCAGCCGGCGCGGGCCATCGCGCGCAGCGGCTGCGGCTGGGCTCCGCCGATCACCACCATCACCCCGTCGCGGTGCAGCCGCTCGAAGGCGGACTCGAGGCCCACGAGACCCGTGGCGTCGAGCATCGGCACCGAGCGCAGGTCGAGGATCACCACCCGCACGCCCTTGTCGACGCTGTGCAGCGCGGCCATCGCCTTCTGGGCCGCGCCGAAGAAGAGCGGCCCGGCGATCTCGTAGGCCACGACGCCCTTCGGCAGCGGGCGCGTCAGGCCCATCGGGTGCGCGTCCACCAGGCGCACCTCCGACACCTCGGCCATGCGCCGCATGAACAGCAGCGCCGCCATCACGACGCCCACCGAGACCGCCACCACCATGTCGAACAGCACCGTCAGGAAGAAGCAGGTGAGCAGGACCGCGACGTCCGAGCGCGGGGCCACCTTGAGCACGTGGGCGAAGTGGTCGAGCTCGGCCATGTTCCAGGCCACGAACAGCAGCAGCGCGGCGAGCGAGGCCATCGGCAGCCGGCCGAGCGCGGTCGCGAACAGCAGCACCGCCAGCAGCACCACCGCCGCGTGCACCGCCCCCGCGATCGGCGAGCGGGCGCCGGAGCGGATGTTGGTGGCGGTGCGCGCGATGGCGCCGGTCGCGGCGAAGCCGCCGAAGAAGGGCGCCAGCAGGTTGCCGGTGCCCTGCGCCATCAGCTCGGCGTCCGGATCGTGCTTGCGGCCGGTCATGCCGTCGGCCACCACGGCCGAGAGCAGCGACTCGATCGCCCCGAGCGCGGCGATCGCGAAGGCGGCCGGCAGCAGCTCGCGCACCAGCGCGAACGAGAGGCCGATCGGGCGGCCGTCCGGCCCCGGCAGCGACCAGGGCAGCAGCGGCAGCGGGGGCAGCGACGGGATGCCGTGGCCGACGATCCCGCGCACGCTGTACTCGAAGCGGCTCGCGATCGTCGCGACGTCGAAGCCCGGCACGAGCCGTCCGGCGAGCGCCGCGCCGAGCGCGCCCGCGACGAGCGCGGCGAGCGGCGCTGGGACGCGGCGCGTCAGGCGCGGCCACACCACCAGCACGGCGAGCGTGAGCAGGCCGATCGCCAGGTCAGGCCAGTGCGTCGTGGGAAGCGCGTGCGCGATCGCCTGCACGCGCTCGACGAAGTGCTCGGGCATCTCGCCGACCGACAGCCCCAGCAGGTCCTTGAGCTGCAGCGTCGCGATCACGACCGCGATGCCCGCCGTGAAGCCGGTGGTGACGGGGTACGGGACGAACTCGATGTAGCGCCCCATGCGCAGCACGCCCATCGCGAACAGCAGCAGGCCCGCGAGCAGCGAGGCGAGCGCCAGGCCTCCGATTCCGAAGCGGTGCGCGATCGGCGACAGGATCACCACGAAGGCCGCGGTCGGGCCCGAGACCTGGAAGCGCGAGCCGCCGATGAGCGGGATCAGGCCGCCCGCGACGATGGCCGTGTAGAGCCCGTGCATCGGCGGGACGCCCGAGGCGATCGCGAGCGCCATCGACAGCGGGAGCGCGACGATGCCCACCACCGCGCCCGCGAGCAGGTCCGAGCGCAGCATGCGGCGCGTGTAG
>CAZMRX010000384.1:0-5324 GCA_964568755.1 uncultured Acidobacteriota bacterium
AGCACCATGTAGGCGCCCGTGGCGGCGAGCAGGAAGCCGAGGTACAGCATCGGCGAGGGAGCCGTTCGCGGCGGGTGCGTCGCCATCGAGACGAGCACGTTGACGAGCGGCGCGCCGCCGAAGACGAGCGGCATCACGTAGGTCGGCAGCCCCCCGGCCCGGAACGCCAGGATGATGCAGACGGCGCCGAGCGCGCCCAGGGCGCCCGCGAGCGTCGCCACGGCGCTGCCCTTGAAGGTGAAGCCTCCGAGCTGCCCTTGGGCCGCGAGCATCAAGACCGGGACGAGCACCGCGATCAGGAAGTAGGCGACGCCGACGCAGAGCAGGGCGCGCAGCGGGTTGCCGAGCGCGACCTGTCCCTTGTGAAGCACCGGGCCGTACATGCCCCACGACAGCACGGCGCCGAGGACGAAGAGCAGCCAGTTCATGCGGGTTCGCTCCTTGGTCGGTTATCGGATTCGGAGGAAAGCCAGGGTGTCCACGTCCTTCACCAGGATCCCCGTGTCGAGCAGCACCGGGTGCGCCCAGGTGGCCGAGGTCCCGAGGCTCCACTTCCGCAGCGGGCGGAAGCCGGTCGGGTCCGCGGCGGCGACCGTCAGGGCGCCGTTCGTGTCCAGCAGGAACAGCGCGCCGGCCCCCGCCAGGATCGCGGCGCTCTCGGCCTGGCGCCCGTCGCTCAGCCACAGCGTGCGGCCGCTCGCCGCGTCGACGCAGAACCACTGGCCCTTCTTCTTGTGCGACAGGCCGTAGATCCGCCCGCCGTCGAGCACCGGGGTCGAGAGGTAGCTCGCCACGTCCGGGTTGGTCCAGGCGTTCTCGAGCGCGAAGCCCGCGCCCTTCTTCACGGGCCGCGCCGCGGTGAGTGGAACGTCCAGGCCCGAGTACACCACGAGCCCGCCGCTCACGATCGGCGTCACGGAGTTCTGCTCGTAGGGAGTCTTGAGCGGGATCTTCCACAGCAACGCACCGGTGTCGGCCGCCACGCCGACGAGCGCGTTCTGGCTCTGGGTCACCACCTGGCGCACCCCGTCGAAAGTGGCGGCGACGGGGGAGGCGTAGCCGGGCCCGTCGCCCTTCCACGACCAGCCCGGGGCGCCCGTCGCGGCGTCGAGTGCCACGAGCGCGCCGTCGCCGTCGCCGCCGACGTGCGCGATCACGCGCCCGCCCTCGACGAGAGGAGACATGGCCGTGCCGAAAGCCGGCGACGTCGCGCGATGGCTGGCCTCGAAAGTCTTGCGCCACACGAGTCGGCCACTGGCCGCGTCCCAGGCGCAGAGCACGCCCGTGATCCCGAAGGTGTAGAGCCGGCCGTCCGCCAGGGTCGGCGTCGACTTCGGGCCCTTGCCGTGGCCGGTCGCCGCCGGGTTCATCTCGTAGGCCACCGGGTAGGCCTGCTTCCACAGCTCGCGCCCGGTGGCGAGGTCGAGCGCGCGCACGACTTCGCTCTCACCCTCGCGCGAGTGCTGGTACACACGCCCCGCCGCGACGACCGGCGAGGAGTGCCCGGTGCCCAGCGTGACCTTCCAGCCGGGCGCGAGCGTCTCGGGCCAGCTCGCCCTCGGCGCGAGCCCGCTCACCCGCCCGTCCCGGTGCGGGCCGCGCCACTGCGGCCAGTCGGGAGAGCCGGGGGACTGGGCCGCCCCGGGCCGTGCGCCGAGGGCGCACGCGGCGAGGGCCAGCAGCAGCAAGCGGGGCACGCTCATCACACCTCCCGACCGGAATCCGAGCATCCTACTCCGAGCGCAGCGACTCGAGCACCGGCAGGCGAAGCACCGCGGCCGCGGCCAGGCGCGAGACGGCGAGGCCGGCCACCGCCACCGCTGCGAGCAGCAGCAGCACCGGCGCGAGCGAGGGCCAGCTGGCGCGCTCGGCCAGGGCGGGAGCGATGGCGACGAGCGCCGCGCCCGTGCCGACCGCGAGGCCGAGGAACAGCAGCAGCCCCGCCTCCGCCAGCACCATCGTCCGCACGTCTGAGGACCGGTAGCCGACCGCGCGCAGCAGCGCGAGCTCGCGGCGCTGCTCGAAGGCGTTCCGGATCAGGACCGCACCGATCCCGAGCGTCCCGAGCAGCAGGCCGAGCGCGCCGAGCGTCTGGAACGTGGCGATGTAGGTGTTCTCGACGCGGTGGAAGGCCGCGAGGCGCGCGGCCGCGGACTCGGCGTCGAAGCCGAAGTCCGATAGCCGCGACTCGAGCGCCGCGGCCACGGCGGGCTCGCTGCCCGGGGCGCTCTCGATCAGGAAGAAGCGGTAGCCCTCCGCCTCCGGGAACGCGGCCTGGAAGTGGCGCTCGCCCGTCACGAGCTCGGACTGCAGCAGCCCCGGGCGCAGCGCGCCGACCACCTGCACGCGGACGCCGGACTCGCCGAGCGGGAAGACCTCGCCCACGCCGCGGTGGAGCACGTACGCGAGCGCGCCCGCGTCGGCGATCACCGGGATCGCCCCGCCCCGGGCGTCGCGCTCGAGCAGCAGCCAGGGGTTGGCGCGCTCCTCGGCGGTCTCGGCCAGGCTCTTCTGGAACGCGAAGCGCCCCTCGCCCAGGAACTCGGCCGCGGGCGCGATCACCGTGGGCCGCTCGGGCCGGTAGAGATTGAGGCAGCTCGCGTCCTCGCCCGGGTTCATCCGGAACCGCGCCACGCGCGTCCCCGCGAGCTCAGGCACACCGTCGAGCCCGAGCGCCGCGCGGCCCTCGGCGGTCCCGGGGTCGTGGTGCAGCGGCAGCACCGAGCGCGCCAGCAGCGAGAAGCCCCCGGTCTCGGAGTCGCGTCCCGTGGCGGGCGGCCCGGAGTGGCGGAAGGCGCCGACGGACGCGATCACGAAAGCAGCGAAGGCCACGAGCGCCATGGCCGTCACGCTGCGGCCGGGGCGGAACGCCGCCTGCCGGAAGCCCAGCGCGACCACCGTCGTCGTCGCGCCGGCCGCCGCGCGCTGGCGCTCCCCGGAGAGCCGAGCCGAGACGAAAAGCAAAGCCGCCGCGAGCAGCAGGCCGCCCGCGCCGAAGAACGCGGGCGTGCCGCCCAGGAGCTCGAAGCCGGCCGCCGCGAGCAGCAGCGCCGCCAGGATCGCGAGCCGGATCGCCCAGGCGGTGCGGCGCGCGCCGCGCCACGGCCCCCACTCGAGCGGCGCGCGGGCGAGCAGGCTCCGCACCGAGCGCCCGCGCAGGCCGCGCAGCGTGACGGCGATCGCGAAGACGGCCGCCGCGATCCCGCCCAGGGCGCCTGCCAGCAGCTCGACGGGTCCGACCGCGAGCGTGAGGGCGCGCGTCCCGACCGCGTCCAGCCACACCGTGCGCAGCCCGAGCATCATCAGCCACGCGTACGCGACGGCGCCGCCGATGCCGAGCAGAGCCCCGACCACGCCCAGCGCCAGCGCCTCGGCGAGGAACACGCGGCGCAGGTGCTTTTCCGTGAAGCCGACCGCGCGCAGCAGGCCGACCTCGCCCGTGCGCTGCTCGAGTCCGAAGCGGAAGAACAGCCCCGCGAGCAGCAGCGCGGCCACGACCAGGAAGAAGCTGAAGTAGACGAAGTACTGGCCGAAGTCGGTCGCCCCGCGCGCCGCCGCGAGCGCGCGCGTGCGCACGTCGTCGACGACGAGCCCGCGCGAGGCGGGGGCGATCCGCGCGAGGAGCTCCTGAGCGAAGGCTCGAGCGGGGTCCTGCGCCGCGGGCGCGGTCTCCGCGCGCACGAGGCGCAGCGAGGTGGTGCGCCCGAGCCGGTGCCCCCACAGCTCCTGGCCCACGGCGAGCGGCAGCCAGGCCTTGGGCGTCGTGTGGTGGCGCTGCCAGTACTGCTCGTCCTGCGGCCGGATCCGCGACAGGTCCACGTCGAAAGGCGGGTCCCAGTCGGCGAGGCGCGCCTGGCGCGTGATGCCCGGGTAGTCCGGCACCAGCTCGCGGTCCGCCGCCGCTCCCTGGATCGCCACCACCCTCGCGACGCGGAACGACGCTCGCCGCGTCTCGAGGCGCCCCGCCTCGAGCCAGACGTAGTACTCGAGCGTCAGCTCGTCGCCCACGTCCGCGCGCAGCTCCCGCGCGGTCCAGTCGTTGAGGACGATCGGGGCCGGACCGGGAGACGCCGCGGCCGCCGCGGGCTCGAGCTGCCGCCACGGGCCCTCGTCCACGGCTGCGACGAGGGAGTACGGCACCGACGCGCCGCCGAGGCGCAGCTCGTTCGCGAGGTAGATCAGCGAGGCGCTCGCCGAGAGGCCGGCCTTCGCGGCCGCCGCCCGCGCGGCCTCGACCACGGGGTCCCCGAGCAGGGCGTCCTCGCTCTCGAGCGACCACGAGCGCCCCTTCTCGATCTCGCGCAGGCGCAGGCCCAGGTCGGAGAGCGACACCGCGCCGCCGAGGCCGGCCCCGAGGGCGCCCGCGTCGTCGCCGCGGCTCAGGACCACGTTGACCCGGCCCTCGCGGCCGAAGGCCGCCTGCAGGGCCGGAAGCGGCACGAACAGCGCACGCGCCCCGTCCTGGCGCGGCCGCAGCGAGAACTCGCCGAGCGAGCTCGTCTCGCGGACCCCCGCGACCTTGAGGCGCAACGGTCGTCCCGGGTCGTCGCGCCGGCCGAAGAGCGTGCTGCCCGGGATGTCCCGGGTCCCTTCCGCTCGTAGCAGCAGCGAAGCGCCCTCGACGACCGCGAGCTCCTCCGCGAGCGCCGGGCTCACGAGCGCGTCGCGCCCCGCGAGCGCGGGTGCGTCGACGCCGTGGAAGCTCCAGAAGCGCTCGTCGACGCCCCAGACCTCGACCGGCGACGCGCGCCGGCCCGAGGCGGGCTCCGTCACGACGCCGCGCAGCGAGAGCACGGGCGTGGTCGTCCGGGCGGGGGAGGCGAGCCGCTCCGCGAGCCCTTCGTCGAACAGGCGCGTGCCGACGAGTGCCGCATCCGTGCGCCCGATCCGCTGCTCGGCGAGCGTGCGCAGGCTGGTGCGCACCGAGTGCCCGACGAGCAGCGCGCCGGCGAGCACCGCCACCGCCACCGCCACGCCGAGCACGACCGCGGCGTTGGTGCGCCGGTGGTGCGCCAGGTTGCGGAGGACCAGCGTCCGCGGCCGCATCAGGCGGGCTCGAGCCGCCGCCCGGCCATGCGGCAGCGCCGCGGCAGGCGCTCCGCGAGCTCGCCGCTGTGCGTCACCAGCACCAGCACGCTCGGCTCCGCGCGGTGCAGCTCGAGGATCATGTCGGCCACCGTGCGGGCGGAGTCGGCGTCCAGGTTGCCGGTGGGCTCGTCGCACAGCAGCACGCGCGGCCGCATCACCAGCGCGCGCGCGAGCGCCACGCGCTGGCGCTCGCCCCCCGACAGCTCGGCCGGGCGGTGCAGCAGCCGGTCGCCGAG
>CAZMRX010000385.1:0-5268 GCA_964568755.1 uncultured Acidobacteriota bacterium
GCCGTCTTCGTCGACCTCGAGGGGAACCGCTGGGACCTCCTCGGCCCGGCGTAACCCTCACAGCTCTCAGACCCTATGCCGTGGCGCGTTTTGCGAGTGCTTTGGCGCGTTCTGCTAATGACCAGGGCTGCCCATCGGACTAAGCTTCAGGCATCCGGGGAGGGTACTAGATGAGCAAGGCGATGGCGGAAGGCGCCAAGGTGGCGGAAGCGCCGTACGAAGCGAGAGCCTACGCGGCTTCGAGCGCGACGTCAGGGCTCGCGCCGGCCACGATCCGGCGGCGTGCGGTGGGGCCGCAGGACGTGCAGCTGGACGTGCTCTTCTGCGGGGTCTGCCACTCGGACCTGCACCAGGTGCGGAACGAGTGGCAGGGGACGATCCCGACGACCTACCCCTGCGTCCCGGGCCACGAGATCGTCGGTCGCGTCGTCAAGGCGGGTAGCGCCGTCCGGCGGTTCAAGGAGGGCGATCTCGCGGCGGTGGGCTGTCTGGTCGACTCGTGTCGCGGCTGCGCCGCGTGCCAGGAAGGGCAGGAACAGTTCTGCCAGGGACCGGCGACGTTCACCTACAACGGGCCCGACAAGCACCTCGGCGGCGTGACCTACGGCGGCTACTCCGAGAGCCTCGTGGTCGACGAGGCGTTCGTGCTGCGCGTCTCGGACCGTCTCGACCTGGCCGGCACGGCTCCGCTCCTGTGCGCCGGCATCACCACGTACTCGCCGCTGCGGCATTGGAATGTCCGCAAGGGACAGAAGGTCGGTGTGGTGGGCCTCGGCGGGCTGGGGCACATGGGCGTGAAGTTCGCCAGTGCCTTCGGCGCCCGCGTCGTCGTGTTCACCACGTCGCCCGGGAAGGCGGAGGACGCGGTCCGGCTGGGCGCCCAGGAGGTGGTCGTCTCGCGCAACGCCGCGGAGATGCAGAAGCAGGCGGGCAGCTTCGACTTCATCCTGGACACGGTGTCGGCCGTCCACGACTTGAACGCCTATCTCGGCCTCCTGAAGCGAGACGGCACGCTGACGCTGGTGGGGGCGCCCGAGACGCCGCTGCCGGTGGGCGTGATCAACCTCATCTTCGGGCGGCGGCGTCTCGCGGGCTCGCTCATCGGCGGGATCCGGGAGACCCAGGAGATGCTGGACTTCTGTGGCGAGCACGGGATCACGGCCGACGTCGAGCGGATCAAGGTCCAGCAGGTCAACGAAGCCTACGACCGGCTGGTGAGGAGCGACGTCAAGTACCGCTTCGTCATCGACATGGCCTCGCTGAAGTAGGGATCATCCTCGGGCCATGGCCACGGCGAACCGGTTCCGGGTGCCCGCGACGCTCCCGCGCAAGCTCGAGGAGCTCGGCGTGTCCCCGGTGGACGTGTTGAGGCTGGCGGGACTGCCGAGCGGCCTTTTCGAGCAGGAGAAGATCTTCGTCAGCACGGAGGAGCTCTTCGCCCTGTATCGGGGGCTGCCGCAAGCGAGCCGCGACCCGGCCATCGGGCTCAAGCTGGGCACGGAGCCCCGCATCGAGCGCTACGACCCTATCTCGATCGCGGCCGTGTCGGCACAGTCGCTTCGGGACGCGCTCCAGCGGTTGGCCCGCTACAAGCAGATCACGTGCCCGGAGGAGGTCCGGGTCGTGGAGCGTGGGGACGAGTGCCGGGTACGGTTCCGCTGGCTGCTCGCGCACGAGACGGAGCCCTCGGCGCTCGTGGACGTGTGCTTCGCCCGGGTGCTGAGCATCGCCCGCCGAGGCACGGGCGAGCCCGTCACGCCGCGGCGACTCGAGCTGCGGGGTGCACCCACAACTCGGATCTGTTCGCGACGATCGCCCCGCAGCTCGAGGCCGAGCTCAAGCAGGCGCTGGCCTCGAGAGCGATCGGCGAGCCGGTCAAGGGCATCTTGAAGCCGCTGCTGGCTGGGCGGCGGCCGGGCATCGAGGACGTCGCGCGCGAGCTGGGCCTGAGCTCACGCACGCTGCAGCGGAGGCTGGCGGAGGACAGTACGACATTCCAGCAGCTGCTGCAGGAGGCGCGCCGCGAGCTGGCCCGCCACTACCTGCTGCATTCCTCGCTGGAGCTGAACGAGACCGCGTACCTCCTCGGGTACGAGGACGCCCACTCCTTCTTCCGGGCGTTCCACGACTGGGAGGGCAGCACGCCCGGAGACTGGCGTGCGCGGCACGGCCGCTCGCCGCGCTCGCGGCCTGCGGCGGCGGCGGTATAGACCTCCGCCGCAGCGCCCGCGAGAAACGCCACCGCGCGATACACTCCTGACCTCCGATTCCGAGCGTCCCGGCGCTCAGGGGGAGGGCCCATGAAGGCGACCTGGAGTCTCGTGGGCGTGATGAGCCGCGGTCGCGCGAAAGGAGCGTCCTCCGTGAGAAACGCCACGCTGTTGCGGCTGGTGATGATTTCGGCGCTGGCGAGCCTGCCGACCGCTGCACGAGCGGAAGAGCAGCCCGTCTCGCGCGGCGGCCGGTACTCGATCGTGGTCGAGGGCTTCGACTGGGGAGCGGGGGTCAGCAAGGTCGTCCTCGCGATGGACAAGACCGTGTCGACGGCCCGCGCCCTTGACTACACGGTGGCGGTGAAGCGCCACACGGACTGCGGTCCCCTCGCCCCGGAGCAGGCGGCGGGCGAGCGGGTGGTCGTCCACGCCTACGTGTCGGACGAGAAGGGAGCGCAGCGACAGGAGGGGAGCCACGTCACGCTCGTCCTGGCCGTGGCCCCGGGCTGGCCCCTGGGCTCTCCAATCCAGTACGTGCGCAACGACAAGTGCCGCGGGAACGTCTGGGTCGACTACGAGCTGACCGTCACCGAGAAGGCCGGCGGTCGCGTCTGGGACACACGGGCCGGTCGCGTGATGCCGCTCGTCGATCGCTTCGACCTCTCGGGCCGCTTCGCGCACGCGTCCGGCCAGACGCTGTCCTACGCATCCTTCACTCCGCGCACGAGCCGTGCGAAGTCGCCGCTCCTGATCTGGCTCCACGGCGGCGGCGAGGGCGGCAGCGACCCCACCATCCCCCTGCTCGGCAACCGGGCGACCGCCTACGCGTCCGACGCGATCCAGGCCATCTTCGAAGGCGCCTACGTCCTCGTGCCCCAGTGTCCCGGCGCCTGGATGCACAACGCCGCGGGAGTCATGACCCACGGGCAGGAGGACGACGTCTACAACGTCGCCCTGATGGCCCTGATCCGCGACTACGTCGCGGCCCATCCCGGCATCGACACGAGCCGGATCTACGTGGGCGGCTGCTCGAACGGCGGCTACATGGCCCTGAAGCTGATGCTGCTGCAGCCGGACTACTTCGCCGCCGGGTTCATCAGCGCGCTGGCCTACCAGTCCCAGTACATCTCCGACGAGCAGATCACGCGCATCGCGCCCCTGCCGATCTGGTTCGTGCACTCCGCCGACGACCAGACCACGCTGCCCAGCCTGACCGTGCTTCCCGTCTACGAGCGGCTAAAGGCCGCCGGCGCCCGCAACGTCCACCTCTCGTACTACGACCACGTGGTCGACATCACGGGGCTCTTCGGAGGGGAGGACTACCGCTACAACGGGCACTGGTCCTGGGTCTACCTCCACGCGAACCAGTGCCGGCTCGACCGCGACGGCAGCCCCGTGAGGCTCGACGGCCGGCCGGTCAGCGTGATGGAGTGGCTCTCGGCCCAGGCGAAGGCGCGGTAGGCCGGCCGCCGATGGGCGTCTGGGGCTCGGTCCATGGCTTGACGCCGCTGCGCGCCGCCCAGGCGTCGTAGAGCGACGCGAGCTCGCGCACGAGCGCCGGGCGTGAGGCGGAGAGGTCCGTGAGCTCGGTCCGATCCTTGGCGAGGTCGTAGAGCTCCCAGGGGCCGCGGTGGACGGCGACGAGCTTCCAGTCGGCGCGGCGCACGGCGCGGTTGCCCTCGTGCTCCCAGAAGAGGGTGCGCGGCTCGTCCGCGTCGCCGTGGAAGAGGTCCTTCCCCTCGAGCGGGCGCGGTGGGACCGAGGCGGCCGCGAGCAGGGTCGGCATCAAGTCGATGACGTGCCCCACTTGACGGCGAATCGTCCCCGCCCGGATCACGCCGGGCCAGCGGGCGATGAACGGCGTCGCGATCCCGCCCTCGTGGACGAAGCTCTTGAAGAGACGGAACGGCGTGTTCGAGGCGTGCGCCCACTCGAGGCCGTAGCTCGCGTAGGTGTCCTCGGGTCCCGGAAGGATGTCGGTGTCGTTGCCGAGCCGGACCTCTCGGCCGTCCCGCGTCCGGCGCGGGAAGTGCTGGGCGCGCCCCTCGGGCCCGATCTCCTCGGCGCACCCGCCGTTGTCGGAGAGGAACAGCACCAGCGTGTTGTTGGCCATCCCGCGCTCTTCGAGCGCCTCGAGGAGCTTGCCGATGCCACGGTCCATCTGCTCGACCATCGCCGCGTAGACCGCCATCCGGCGGGCGAGCCACTCCCTGGGCCCGGCGGACTCCCAGGAGGGGACGCGCTCGTCGCGCGGCGCGAGCGGGGCGTCGAGCAGGCCGAGTTTCGCCAGCTGTCTCGAGCGTTCGCGCCGAACGTCATCCCAGCCCGCCCGGTAGCGGTCGAGGTGACGCACCACGTCGGACTCGCGGGCGTGGATCGGCCAGTGAGGCGCCGCGTGGGCGACGTAGAGGAAGAAGGGTCGCGCGGGGTCGTGCTCGCGAACGAACGCCGCCGCGGCGTCGCTGACGGCGTCGGTGAAGTGGTAGTCGCCGTCGGGCGGCGGGAGCGGCTCGTCGTCGCGCATCAGCGAGGGAGGGTTGTAGTAGCTGCGGATGCTCGCGAGGATCCCGTAGAAGCGGTCGAAGCCGCGCCGCCGCGGGTGGTTGTGCCCCGGGCCCGGCCACGGCGTGAGGTGCCACTTCCCGCTCATGTAGGTCGCGTAGCCGGCCTCGCGAAGCCGCTCTGCCAGCGTGGGCGTGCTGCGGTCGAGGTCGCCGGGGTAGACGCCTGGCCCGTTGAGGTGGCCGATGCCGACGGCGTGGGGAGTGCGGCCCGTCAGCAGGCTCGCGCGCGTCGGGGAGCAGCGCGCCGCGTTGTAGAACTGCGTGAAGCGGACGCCTTGCGCGGCCAGGCGGTCGAGGTTGGGTGTCGGGATCTCGCCGCCGTAGCAGCCCAGGTCGGCGTAGCCGAGGTCGTCGGCCAGGATCAGGACGAGGTTCGGCCGCGCCGCAGCCTGCGCTTGCACGGCTTCGGCCGGGCAAGCCGCGACGGCGACCAGGACCGCCAGGACTGTGCGAACGAAAGCCGGCGCGGCGCGCGCCACGGGCTTACGAAG
>CAZMRX010000386.1:0-5264 GCA_964568755.1 uncultured Acidobacteriota bacterium
CACTCCCGAACCACGGCGGGCGTCGTCTCGGACTGCACGGGACCGGCCACCCAGCGGTAGCCCCGCCGCGGCAGCGTCTCGACGTAGCGCGGCGCGTTCGCGTCGTCGCGCAGCGCGGCGCGGATCTGGCGGATGCAGAAGTTCAGGGACTGCTCGAAATCCACGAACGTGCCGGCCGGCCAGATGGCGCTCTGGATCTCCTCGCGCGTCACCACGTCGCCCGGCCGGCCCGCCAGCAGCAGCAGCACCTTGAGCGGCTGGGGCTGCAGCCGCACCGTCGTCCCGTTGCGCCGCAGCTCGCCGCTGCGCACGTCGAGCTCGAAGGGTCCGAATCGTAGCGCCAGCAGCCGAGTCTCCGGAGATTCGTTCAACGAGTTGGACGCGCGCTGCACCAGGTCTCCCTCGTCGGCTAGACTGCGCCTTGTATGCTTAAGACGCAGATCAGCCCGGTTGCGTTCACTCGTTCGTCGATCTTCTGCGCCTTCGCGCTGCTCGCGGCCGTTTCGGGCCGGACCGCCGAGGATCACCTCGAACGCGCGAGGGCGATCCTGGCCCGGCATCCGGTCGTCGACGGCCACAACGACCTGCCCTGGGCCATCCGCGAGAGCGCCTCCTTCCCCCGCGACGTGGTGGCCTACGACCTGCGCCGCCGCACCGAGGGCCACACCGACCTCGAGCGCCTGCGCCAGGGCGGCGTCGGCGGGCAGTTCTGGTCCGTCTACGTCCCGTACGCGCCCACGGCCGCGCGCACCCAGCTCGAGCAGATCGACATCGCCCGCCGCGTGGTCGATCGCTACCCGGAGCGGCTCGCGTTCGCCGCGAGCGCCGACGACGTCGAGCGCGCGATGCGGGCCGGCCGGGTGGCGTCGCTCTTCGGCATGGAAGGCGGTCACGCGATCGAGAACTCGCTCGGGGCGCTGCGCGCCTACTACGGGCTCGGCGTCCGCTACATGACGCTGACCCACTCCAAGACCCTGGACTGGGCCGACTCCGCCACGGACGTGGCGCGCCACGGAGGCCTCACGCGCTTCGGCGAAGAGGTCGTGCGCGAGATGAACCGGCTGGGGATGCTGGTGGACCTGTCCCACGTCTCGCCGGCCAGCATGGAGGACGCGCTGCGCGTCAGCGAGGCGCCGGTGATCTTCTCGCACTCCTCGGCGCGCGCGCTCTGCGACCACCCGCGCAACGTGCCGGACGACGTGCTGCGCGGGCTCGAGGCGAACGGCGGAGTCGTGATGGTCACGTTCGTGAACGCCTTCATCTCGCCGGAGTTCGCGCGCGCGAGCGCGCCGCTGTGGAAGCAGTACGACGAGCGCGCGAGCCGGCTCGCGGACCCGCTGGCGCGGCAGGCGCTGTGGCGGGAGCTCGCGGCGCGCATGCCGAAGATCAAGGTGACGCTCGGCCAGGTGGCCGACCACGTCGAGCACGTGCGCAAGGTCGCGGGCGTCGAAGCCGTCGGTCTCGGGGGGGACTACGACGGCAACGACGCCTGGCCCGAGGGCCTCGAGGACGTCTCGGGCTACCCGCGGCTGTTCGCCGAGCTGCTCCGGCGCGGCTGGAGCGAGGAGGACCTGGCCCGCCTCGCGAACGGCAACATCCTGCGCGTCATGCGTCAGGCGGAGACGGTGGCCCGCCGCCTGCAGCAGGCCCGCCCCGCCTCGACGGCCACGATCGAGCGCCTGGACGCGCCCGGCCAGTAGCGGCGAAGGCGCGCGGCGGGCCGTTGGAGTTATAGTCCCTGAGCCCGGAGGCAGCCCTGGCGGAGACGACCCTCAAGACCCTCATCGACCGGTTCCGCAGCCGGCCGGAGTGGCAGCACGCCGATCCCGCGGTGCGCGCCGACGCCGTGCTGCGGTTGCCGGCCTCGGACCACGAGCTGGTGCTGGCGCTAGCGCGCGAAGACCAGGACGCGCGCGTGCGGCGCGCGGCCGTCAAGCGGCTCTCCGAGGCGTCCGTGCTGGCCGAGATCGCCGGCGCCGACGCCGACCCCGCGGTGCGCGAGGAGGCGGGGAGCCGGCTGGTCCACCTGGCCGTCCACGAGCCGGACGAAGCCCAGGCCCGGGCCGCGTTGCGCGGGTTGCGCGAGGCAAAGCACCTGGCGAGCGTGGCGAAGGGCGCCTCGCACGCCGGGGTGCGCGAGGCCGCGCTCCAGGGGCTCGCCGACCCGAAGTCGCTCGCGAGCGTCGTTCGCGAGGCGACCGACCCCAGGACGAAGCTGCTGGCGCTCGCCCGGATCGAGGACGGCTCGACCCTGCTGGGGCTGGCCCAGAACCTCGAGCAGAAGACGCTGGCGGTGGCGGCAGTCGACCGCCTTTCGGACCCCGACGCGCTCAAGGCCGTCGCCGCCAAGGCCCGCGTCCCGGCGGCCGCGCGCCGCGCCCGCGCCCGACTCGAGACGGGCGAACCGGCCCTTCCGCCGGCCGCGGTGAAGCCCGTCGCCGCGCCGGCGGAGGAGGAAGCGGAGCGGCGCGCCTACGAGGAGGCCCGTGCCGCCCTCGAGCGCGAGGTGAGCGAGGCGCGGGCGCGCGAGGCCGCCGCCCAGGCCGCGCGCGAGGCCGAGGCACGTGGCGAGCTGGACCAGGCGCTGGCGGCGCGCCGCGAGGCGCTCGCAGCGCTCGTCGGCGAGGCCGAGGCGCTCGCGGGCCGGGAGCTCGCGGAGGCACAGGCCGCCTTCCGCGAGCTGGAGCCCCGCTGGCGCGAGGCGCGCGCCGGGGCCGATCCCGGCGAGCTCGGCGAGAAGTGGGAAGCGGCCGCGGCGGCCCTGCGCGCGCGCGCGGCGGCGCAGCGCGCCGAGCTCGCCGCGCAGGAGCGCACGCACGTCGAGGCGCTCGAAGCGCTCGCGGCTCGCGCCGAGGCCGTCGTGGCGGCGGGCGCCGCGGCCACGCTGCGCGACACCGACCACGCGCTGCGCGAGATCAAGGAGGCGCTCGCCCACCCCGGGCACTTCCCCTCCCGGCGCGAGCGCGAGCAGCTGCTGGCCCGGCTGGAGGCGGCGCGCCGGCAGCTCTACCCGCTGCTGCAGCAGCTGCGCGAGGACGCGGAGTGGAAGCGCTTCGCGAACGTGTCGGTGCAGCAGGACCTCGCCGCGCGCGCGGAGGCGCTGGTGGCGGAGCCGAACCTCGACCGCGCGGCGGCCGCACTGCACGAGCTCGACCGGCGCTGGAAGCTCGCGAAAGAGGCGCCCAAGGGCGAGGGCGAGGCGCTGTGGACGCGCTTCAAGGCGGCCCGCGACCAGGTCAAGGCGAAGGTCGACGCCTACCTCGCGGCGCAGGCCGAGGAGCAGAAGCGGAACCTCGAGAAGAAGCAGGCGCTGTGCGAGCAGGCCGAGGCGCTCGCCGAGTCGAGCGACTGGGTAAAGACGGCCGAGGCGCTGCGCGTGCTGCAGGCCGAGTGGAAGGCCACGGGCCCAGTGCCGCGCGCGGTGTCGCAGCGGGTCTGGGAGCGATTCCGCAAGCCCTGCGATCGCTTCTTCACGCGCTTCTCGGAGCACCGCAGCGAGCGCAGCCGCGAGTGGGAGCTGAACCTCGCGAAGAAGGAAGCGCTGTGCGAGAAGGCCGAGGCGCTCGCCGCCTCGACGCAGTGGGAGGAGGCCTCCGCCGGGATCAAGCAGCTCCAGGCGGAGTGGCGCACGATCGGGCCGGTCAAGAAGACCCGGACCGAGGCGGTGTGGCAGCGCTTCCGCACCGCGTGCGATCTGTTCTTCGACCGCTACAAGAACCGCGACGCGCACGCGCGCGACGCGGCCCGGCAGGCCCGCGAGGGGATCTGCGCGGAGCTCGAGGCGCTCGCCCCCGCGGACGGCCCGGCCCCGGAGCCGCCCGAGGACCTGGTCGCGCGCGTCCAGGCCGCGCAGACGGCCTGGCGCCAGGCGGGCGGGCTGCCCCAGGAGGAGCTCAGGGCGCTCGACGAGCGCTTCTTGCGGGCGCGCGACCGCCTGCTCGAGCTCCATCCGCGCGCGTTCGAGGGCAGCGAGCTCGACCCGGACGCGAGCCGCCGCCGCGCCGAGAAGCTCGTGGCCCGGGTCGAGGGCCTGCTCGAGAGCCTGGCCCCGAAGGCCGCCAGCACGGCGGTGAGCGCCACCGACCTCGCCGCGCGGCTGCGCGACGCGCTCGCGTCGAACACGATCGGGGGCAAGGAGGCCGTCGAGCAGCGCTGGAGCGCGGCGGCGACCGAGCTCGAGGCGGCGCAGACGGCGTGGAAGCGCCTTGGGCCTCTGCCGGGCGTCGAGGGGCGTGCGCTCGTGGAGCGCTTCGAGAGCGCCTGCCGCCGCTTCCAGGACGAGCGCCCGCGCGTGGACCCGAGGCGCGCCGAGGCGGCGCGCCCGGAGCGACCGCGGCGCGACCGGCGCGAGCGCCCGGATCGCCCCGAGCGACCGCGCCGCTGAACGGTGGCGAGCGCGCGGGGCTCGGCGGACGTCTTCGAGCTGCTCGTGCTCGCGCCGGACCCCGCCGCCCTTACGGCCGGGATCCTGGCCAGCTACCGCGGCGCGCGCGTGCTCGAGCCGTTCCCGCGCCGCGGCGGCGCCACGGGCGCGCGCTGGCGCCGGATCATCAGGGTCCACGAGCGAACGCTCGCCGTGCTCGACGGCCGCGGGCGCGGGCGGACCCTGCCCCGCGGACGCGAGCTGCAGGCGTTCGGCCGGGACCTGTTCGAGACGCTGTTGCCCGGCGACGTGCGGCGGCTGTTCGACGCGGCCCGCTCCCGGCAGAAGCGGGGCGCGCTGCAGCTCGTGTTCACCTCGATGCTCGACTGGGTGGCCGACAAGCCCTGGGAGCTGGCGTTCGACCCGTCGCGCCGCGAGTTCCTCGCGACGTCGTCGGTCAACTTCGTCCGCAACGTCCACACCGCGGTGCCGGCCGAGTCGCGCGCGCGCCGGAGGGGGCGCCTGCGCGTGCTCGTGGTGGTGTCCCGGCCGCGCGGCCGTGAGCCGCTCGACTCCGCTACGGAGACCAGCGATCTCCGGAAGGCGTTCCGGCCGCTGGTGAGCGCGGGACGGGCCGAGATCGAGATCGTGCCGCGCCCGACGGCCGCGGCGCTGCAGCGGCGCCTGGCCGCGGGCGGGGTGGACGTGTTGCACTTCGTGGGCCACGGCCACTTCGGCGAGGCGGAGCGCGAGGGCTTCCTGGTGCTGGAGGACGAGCGAGGCGACCCGCGCCCGCTGGGCGCCGAGGCGCTGCGCCAGGTGCTGTGCCGCCGCGGGCTCGGCCTGGTGTTCCTGAACGCCTGCGAGAGCGCGCGCGGCGGGCGCAGCGATTGGAGCCGCG
>CAZMRX010000387.1:0-4727 GCA_964568755.1 uncultured Acidobacteriota bacterium
ACCCTTCGCCACCAGCCGGAACAGCGTCAGGAACGCGCGATCGCCCGGGCCGTAGACCGCGGGCGGCCGCACCACGGTGAGCGGCACGCCGCTGTCGCGCACGGCGGCCTCCCCCTCCTGCTTGCTGCGGCCGTAGCACGTCACCGGCCCCGGCCCCGAGCCCTCGTCGAGCGAGCGGCCGCGGGGAGCGGGCCCGGTGACGGCGAGCGACGACACGAGCAGGAAGCGCACCACGCCCGCCTTCGCCGCGTCCCGCGCGAGGAGCGCGGTCAGGTCGCGGTTCACGCGCCGGAACTCGGCGAGCGAGGGCGCTTCGACGCGACCCGCCACGTGGTAGACGACCTCCGCGCTCGACAGCAGCGCCGCGCGCGCCGCCTCGTCCTCGAGGCCGCCCTCCACGAGACGAATCCCGCGCGCGCGGAGGTCTTCCGCTTTCGCGGGCGAGCGGACGAGCGCCGCGACGGCGTCCCCCCGCTCCACGAGCGCCTGCAGCAGGTGACGGCCCACGAATCCCGTCCCGCCGGTGACCGCGACCCTCACAGCGCCCGCTCGTAGATGCGGTAGGTCTTGTAGGCCCGGAAGCCCATGCGGCCGAGCGCGTTCCGCATCGCGTGGTTGTCCTCGAGCACCCAGCCGGCCTCGGCCCACGAGAAGCCCCGCGCGCAGGCGCTCTGCCAGATGTGGTGGTGGAGCAGCGCGTCGATGGCGCGGCCGCGCCACGCGGGCAGCACGCCGAGCAGCACGACGCGCAGCCGCGTGATGCGGCGGCTCGCCCACAGCACCTTCAGGATCCCGGGGAAGAGCCGGCCCGAGGGGTTGGCGCGCAGCGCCACGTTCATGTCCGGGATCGCGGCTGCGAAGCCCACGGGCTCGCCCCGCACCTCGGCGAACACCACGAGCTCCGGGACCAGCACGGGCCGCAGCTGGCGCGCCAGCTGCGCGATCTCGGCATCGTCGAGCGGCACCGCACCCCAGTTGCTCTGCCAGCCGTCGTTGAACAGCCGCTTCACGAGCTCCACCTCCTGCGGGAAGCGCCGCAGGTCGATCGTCCGGATCGTGATGCCGTGGCGCCGGCCCACGACCCGGGCGGCCTTCGCGAGCCGCTCCGGCAGCTCCGTCGCGGCGCGCTCGAACGCCAGCAGGTCCTTCAGCTTGCGCAGGCCGGCGCGCTCCACGAGCTCCGCGTAGTACGGCGGGTTGTACGGCATCATCACGACGGACGGCGTCTCGAAGCCCTCCACCAGCAGCCCGGCCTCGTCGTTGATCGACGGGCTCAGCGGGCCCCGCAGCGTCCTCGCGCCGCGCTCGCGCAGGAACGCCGAGGCCGCCCCGAGCAGGCCTTGCGCCACCTCCGCGTCGCAGGCGGTCTCGAAGAAGCCGAAGAAGCCGGCGCCGTCGCGGTGGACGCGCTCGTGGGCGGCGTCGTGGAGGGCGGCGATCCGGCCCACGACGCGCCCGTCGCGGCGGGCCAGGAACAGCTCGCGCACCGCGTGGCGGAAGAACGGGTTGCCCGAGACGTCGAGCTGCGCCCGCACGTCGCGCCTGAGGGGGGGTGTGAAGCAGGGATCCCGCCGGTGGAGCTGGTACGGCAGCGCGACGAAGGCCTCCAGGTCCCGCCGCCCCGCGACCGGGACGATCTCCACTTCTCCCATGAGGGTCGGGGCCCTTATACACCCGGGCGCGTCGTTGGAAACCGCCAGCCGTTCTGCTACAGTCCTCTGGCATCTCGCGCGGTGTGCGCCCGTGGCTGTTTGCCGGGGCGGCGCGGGCGTGGTCGAACAAGGAGACGGGCGATTTCGAGCAAGGTGTTCGTAGGCAATCTCAGTTTCGACGTGACGCGCGAGGAGCTCGTCGAGGCCTTCGGCGCCGTCGGACGCGTGGTGGACGCGAAGGTCCCGACGGACCGGGAAACGGGCCGTCCGCGCGGCTTCGCCTTCGTCGAGTTCGAGAACGACGAGGCCGTTCAGAAGTGCATCGAGCAGATGAACGGGCGCGACCTCAAGGGCCGCGCGATGCGCGTGAACGCGGCCGAGGACCGGCCGCCGCGCCCGGCGGGCGCGCCCGGGGGCGGCTTCTCGCGTCCTGGCGGCGGAGGGTTCTCACGGCCCGGGGGCGGAGGCGGCGGCTACTCGCGACCGGGGGGCGGCGGCGGCTACTCGCGCCCCGGCGGCGGCTTCCGGCCGGGCGCGACGCCCACCTTCCCTCCCCCGGAGGAGACGGGCCCCGACCGCGGGCGGCGCTTCAAGCAGAAGCCCGAGTCCAAGCCTGTGCGCAAGACCAGCCCCAGGCGTCGGCGCGACGACGTCGTCGACGACGACGACGCCGATTACTAGCAAGCCGGGCGGGCCCACGCCGCGAACCACGGTCCGGCGCCTGCCGGAGCGGGGCCGCTACGATCGCGACACGATCGACGCCATCCTCGACGAGGCGTTCGTCTGCCACGTGGGCTTCGTCGACGCGGGGCAGCCGTTCGTGATCCCCACGGCGTTCGCGCGCATCGGCGACGAGGTCGTGATCCACGGCTCGGCCGCGAGCCGCATGCTGACGCTTCTCTGCGCGGGCGCCCCGGGGTGCCTCACGGTGACTCTGCTCGACGGCCTCGTGCTCGCGCGCTCCGCCTTCCACCACTCGATGAACTACCGCAGCGTCGTGGTGCTGGGCACGCCGCGCGAGCTGCGCGACCCGGCCGAGAAGGCCCGCGCCCTCGACGCGATCGTCGAGCACATCGTGCCGGGGCGGCTCGCGAGCGTGCGCGGCGCGTCGGAGCTCGAGCTGCGCGCGACGCGCGTGGTCGCGTTCGCGCTGGACGAGGCGTCGGCCAAGCTGCGCACGGGCCCGCCCAAGGACGACGCGGAGGACTACGCGCTCCAGGCGTGGGCGGGCGAGCTGCCGCTGCGGCTCCAGGCGCTCGCGCCGGTCGCCGACCCGCGGCTCTCGCCCGGGATCCCGCTGCCGGAAGCCGTCGCCTCCTGGCGGCGGGGCGGCAGCCGGGACTAGCGTGCCCTTCGCGCTGCTCGTCGCGCTGCTTCTCGCCACCCAGCCGGGACGGCCGTTCGCCGACGAGCGGCTGCTGCTCGACCGCCGGCTGGAGACGCTGCGGCGAATCCTGCCGGACGGGCCGACCGCGGCGGCGGACGTGCTGCTGGTGCGCGACGCGGCCGAGGCGGTGCGCCTAGCGCGAGTCGAGATCGAGCCGCGCGCGCCCGCCGAGTCGGGCACCCGCGGCGAGCTCGTGCTCGACGTGACCGCCCTCGGCGGCTACGAGCAGATCGACCGCTTCTTCCAGCGCCTCGCGGTCTCGCACCGCCTGGTGGACGTGGTGAGCCTCACGCTCACGGCGACGGGCGAGGACCAGGTCCAGCTCGCGAGCGTGCTGCGCCTCCCGTTCTGGCCGACGAAAGCGCCGCTGCCGCAGCCGCCCGAGTCGCGGGCCCGGCCGGCCGGGGTGCCGCGGCCGGCCGCCGACGCGTTCCTGCGCGACCAGGCGCTGGCGTTCGCCAAGTCGGACGCGATCGCCGCGTGGCGGCGCGCGCGGCGCAACCCGCGGCTGTTCCTCTCCGAGCTTTCGGCCGTGGTGCGCGAGCGGCCGGTGGTGCTGGGCTTCGCCTCGCTCGCCGAGGAGTTCACGATCCGCGGCCTGGCGCTCGGCGAGGGGCCGGTGCGCGCGTTCGAGAGCCGCCTGGAGCGGGGCTTCCTGCGCGTGTCCGAGTTCCTGATGGCGAAGCAGGGCGCCTGCCACCGCTTCGAGGCGCGCGGCCGCAGCCCCGTCGCCGGCCCCGACGCCGAGCTGCCGGTGCCGGTGGAGGACCCGTTCGAGCAGGACGCGCAGCCGTGCCGCGTGGACCGCGACGCGGCGCGCGCGATCGAGGTGCGCGGCCGGACCCCCACCACGAAGGACCCGGGCCGCGGCCCGCTCACGCTGCGCCTGCGCGACGTCGATCTCGTCGACGTGTTCCAGGTGCTCGCGACGCTGGGCGCGGGCAGCTATGTCGTCGACGGCGAGGTCGCGGGCCGCGCGAGCGTCGAGGTCACGCGCGCCACGCTCGACGAGACGCTCGCTGCGATCCGCAAGGCCGCGGGCGTCGAGATCGCGGCGGGCGGGACCGTGCGGCGCGTGGGTCCGGCGCGCCCCGCGCCGGCGGCGCGGTCCGCCGCCGAGGGCGGGCCGCCCGCGAGCTTCGCGCTGAAGCGCGCGGAGGTGCGCGACGTGCTCGCCGCGATGGCCGAGGTCGACCCGCAGCTCGCGGCGCTCGGGCCGCCGGGGTTCCTGGGCCGAGCCAGCGTGTGGACGCGCGACGCGCCGCTCGGCGCGGTGCGGGCGGCGCTGCTGGAGTCGGCGGGGCTCGCCGAGCGCGTCGAGGAGGAGCGGCGCGTGCTCGTCTCCCGCTCGGGGACGCTCGAGGCTCCCGTGCCGGTCGCGCGCGGCGGCCGCGAGCCGCGGCTCGCGCTGCGGCGCGAGGAGCTCACCGTGCTCGAGTTCCAGCTCGCGGGCGTCGCCTCGGCGGGCGACGCCTTCGTGGCGTTCGCCTACTCCCCCACCGGACAGCTCTACGCCTACCGCGTCGGCGACCGCCTCGTCGACGCCCAGGTCCGGGCCGTCGAGTCCACGGACGTGCTGCTGGAAACCGACGAGGGCCAGCTTCGGGTGCCCTTGCCGCCCCTGCCGAACTGAAGGCGCCCACAAACAGGAAGACCCGGGAGCCAGGCTCCCGGGTCTAAGGGGCTGC
>CAZMRX010000387.1:4737-5237 GCA_964568755.1 uncultured Acidobacteriota bacterium
CTTATGGTGCGCTTAGTTTGTTACCGGACCTTCGCGGGCCTTGCGGCCCCTCCAAAGCCCGGTGGCGTGCCGTCGGCTTCCATCATGCGTCTTCGTGCTCCGGAAGCTCCAGGCGCCGAATCGAGAGCGCCTCGTGCGGTCCCGACCCGTCGCTCCCCAGCGAGATCGCTTCCACCTCGGTCAACCTCCGTAGTCTTTCGGGTGGCTGCTCTCTCTGCCTGAAAGATGATCCTCCCCCCACTCGCTGTCAAGGGAAAAAATGTTCCAGAAAAGTGCCGCTCGTGGCACCGCCTGGACTGACGAGGGAGAAACCGGAGGGCTGAAGGAACCGGGCGGCGGATCGGTCAGAAGTGGCGAGCCGACGGATCGGTCAGAAGGAACGAGCCGGCGGATCGGTCAGAAGTAACGAGCCGGCGGATCGGTCAGAAGTAACGAGCCGACGGATCGGCAGAAGGAACGAGCCGACGGATCGGTCAGAAAGCGCGAGATGCGGGGGACGG
>CAZMRX010000388.1:0-5225 GCA_964568755.1 uncultured Acidobacteriota bacterium
CAAGAGACTCTTAATCTCTGGGTTCATGGTTCGAGTCCATGGCGGGTCACCACCACGAGTGAGGACTGAATGGCATTGCCGCCGGTCTACGATCGCGACGCCGTCGCACCGCTGTGGCAGGAGCTCGCCGCCGTCGGCGTCGAGCCGCTGACGACGCCCGAGGAAGTGGACGGCCTGCTGCAGGCCGGCTCCGGCACGGCGCTGGTGATCGTCAACTCGGTGTGCGGCTGCGCCGCCGGGCAGGCCCGGCCGGGCGCGATGCTCGCGCTGCAGCACCGCGTCATCCCGGATCGCTCCGTCACGGTCTTCGCCGGCGTCGACCGCGACGCCGTCGAGCGAGCGCGCGAGCACATGTCGGGCTATCCGCCCTCCTCCCCGTCGATCGGCCTGTTCAAGGACCGCAAGCTCGTGTTCATGCTCCAGCGCACCGACCTGCAGCGCATGAACGAGCAGCAGGTGGCCGCTGCGCTCCAGGGCGCCTTCGACGCGCACTGCACGCGGTCCGGGCCGTCGATCGATCCCGAGGCGTTCCGGAAGATCCGCCCCCACCAGGGCTGCGGCTCGCAGATCCCGCTCGCAAGCCCGCGCCACTAGGCGCAGGAGGTGCCCGTGCGCGCTCGCTCCCTCGTCGTGGCTTCCGTGCTGTGCGTCGCTTCTGCGCTCGCCGCGCCCCCGCTGCGGGCGCAGGCGGCGGATCCGAAGGCCGCCGCCCTGGCCGATCGCGTGATGGAGGCGCTCGGCGGCGCGGACGCGTGGAACAAGACCCGCTACCTGCGCTTCGACTTCGCCGTCGACCGTGGCGGCCAGACGGTCGTGCGGCGCTCGCACAGCTGGGACAAGTGGACGGGACGCTACCGGCTCGAGGGGACCACGCGGGAAGCCCAACCTTTCGTCGTGCTGATGAACCTCAATACGCGGGACGGTCGCGCCTGGCTAGAGGGCAAGCCGCTCACGGGCGAGCCGGCGGCGAAGCAGCTCGAGCAGGCCTACGCGACCTGGGTCAACGACACCTACTGGCTGCTGATGCCCTACAAGATGAAGGACCCGGGCGTGTTCCTGGCGCTCGATGGCGAGGAGAAGAGGGGCGACGAGGCCTGGGACAAGCTGCGCCTCAGCTTCGACAACGTGGGGCTCACGCCGAAGGACAGGTACTGGGCCTACGTGAACCGCAAGACCGGCCTCGTCGATCGCTGGGACTACGTGCTCAAGGGCGAGAGCAAGCCGCCCACCTCGTTCACGTGGCTCAACTGGAAGAGGCACGGACGCATCATGCTGTCCGACGACCGGCACAACGCGAAGGACGGCACCCGCATCCACTTCCCGGTGCTGGAAGTGCCGGACGCGCTGGCGGATGCGGTCTTCGCGACTCCCTAAGCGACCCTCTCCGCACTCGGCAAAGCGAGGCACAACGCTTCCGGAAGGCAGCCGCAGTGAGCCCGTGCGGTCGCGCGCGGCACGCTGAAAGAGCGCCCGCCCCACCGGTCGTGTGACTGGCTTATAATGAGCCTCCGCACTCGAGTCTGTGCTGCGCAAAGCCAACGCTCGCGCGCGCGCGAACTCCTCATTCAACGACCCGTGTCAGGAGGCTCACTTGCCGAAACCCCGCCAGAGATCGATCAACTCGGAGATCCAGTCGATCCGCCGCTCGCTCGCGGCCGTCGTCCGCTCCCTCGGCCGCCTGGGAGGCGCGCTCGAGGCCGCCACGCGCGCGCCGCGCGGGCCGGAAGCGCCCAGGCGCAAGCTCAAGCTCTCGCCGCAGCGCGTGGCCGCGCTCAAGCTGCAGGGCCAGTACATCGGCCACATGCGCATGCTCCCGGCCCGCCAGCAGGCGCGCGTGAAGGCGCTGCGCGTCGAGAAGGGCGTGCGCGCCGCGATCCGCTACGCCCAGTCGCTCTCGAAGTAGGCCCGAGCGGAGCGCCGCGCCCATGTCCGAGACCTACTACCGCCCCCACGACCTCACGCGCTTCTCCGAGATGGGAAAGGAGCGCCCGGAGCTGTGGGCGAAGTTCCTCGACTACTACAACGCGGTGTTCGCCGACGGGGCGCTCACCGCGCGCGAGAAGGCGCTGATCGCGCTCGGCGTGGCGCACGCGGTGCAGTGCCCGTACTGCATCGACGCCTACACCCAGGCGAGCCTCCAGAACGGCGCGGACCGCGAGCAGCTCACCGAGGCGGTGCACGTGGCCTGCGCCATCCGCGGCGGGGCGAGCCTGGTCCACGGCGTCCAGATGCGCAACGTCGCCGAAAAGCTCGGCATGTAGCCGATGCGCTCGCTGCCCGTCGTCTCGATGCGCGCGCGCGAGCACCCGCTCGCGCCGCCCGCCGCCGAGCGCGCCGCGCTCGCGCGCACCGGCGTCCCGGAGTTCGACGCGGTGCTCGCGCGCCACGGCCGCGGCCCCGTCGAGGCCGGGCCGATCGAGGTGCTGCAGGTCAACGTCGGGAAGCTGTGCAACCAGACCTGCGGCCACTGCCACGTCGACGCCGGTCCGGATCGGCGCGAGGTGATGAGCCGCGAGACCGCGGAGCAAGTGATCGAGCTGCTCCGGCGCCGACCCGGGGTCCCCACGCTCGACATCACGGGCGGGGCGCCGGAGCTCAACCCGCAGTTCCGCTTCCTGGTGGAGCGGGCGCACGCCCTCGGACGGCGCGTGATCGACCGCTGTAACCTTTCGGTGCTGCTGCTGCCCGCGCAGCGCGACCTGGTGCCCTTCCTCGCCGCCCACGCGGTCGAGGTGACGGCGTCGCTGCCCTCGTTCCGCGCGGCCGGCACGGACGCCCAACGGGGCGACGGTGTCTTCGCGAAGAGCCTCGAGGCGCTGCGCCTTCTGAACGCGGCGGGCTACGGCCGGGGCGAAGGCCTGGTGCTGAACCTGGTCCACAACCCCGTGGGCGCCTTCCTGCCGGGAGACCAGGCCTCGCTCGAGCGCGACTACCGGCGCGAGCTGCAGCTGCGGCACCAGGTCGTGTTCGACCGGCTCTACACGATCACCAACATGCCAATCAGCCGCTTCCTGGAGCACCTCGAGCGCAGCGCCAGCCTCGAGCGCTACATGGAGCTGCTGGTCGCCTCGTTCAACCCGCGCGCGGCGGACGGCGTCATGTGCCGGACCCTGCTCTCGGTTGGCTGGGACGGGTCGCTCTACGACTGCGACTTCAACCAGATGCTCGAGCTCGGGGCGAATCACGGCGCGCCGCAGACGCTCGCCGCCCTGCTCGCCGCGGACGGCCCGATGAGTCGCCGCGTGGTGACGGGACGCCACTGCTTCGGCTGCACCGCGGGCGCCGGATCGTCCTGCGGCGGCGCCGTCGCCGGCTAGGCCGATCCAGGCCCATGTGCGGCCGCTTCAACCAGACCGCGTCGGGTGAGGAAGTCGCCGAGGCGTTCGGACTCGAGGAAGCGCCCGAGCTTCGGCCCCGCTACAACATCGCCCCGACTCAGCCGATTGCCGTAATCGGCTTCCAGCCGAAGACCGGGCGGCGCGGGCTCGCGCTGCTCGGCTGGGGCCTGGTGCCGAAGGGCGCCCTCGGAAAGGAGCGCGGCTTCATCAACGCGCGCTCGGAGACGGCCTGGGAGAAGCCGGCCTTCAGCGAGGCCTTCCTGCGGCGCCGCTGCCTGATCCCCGCGACCGGCTTCTACGAGTGGCAGAAGCTCGACGCGCGACGCCGTCAGCCCTGGCTGATCCGACTCGCGGCGCCCGGCCCGTTCGCTTTCGCGGGGCTGTGGGAGCCGGCCGCGGCCGTGCCCGGAGCCGGGCCGACCTGCACCATCCTGACCACGGAGCCCAACGACCTCGCGCGAAAGGTCCACGACCGGATGCCGGTGATCCTCGATCCCGCCGACTACGCGCGCTGGCTCGATCCCGCGGTCGAGGTTGCCGCGGAAGTGCGCCCGCTGCTGCGCCCCTTCCCCGCCGCGGCGATGACCGCGTACCCGGTGAGCACCCGCGTCAACAACGCGGCCTTCGACGACCCGGCCTGCCTCGCACCGGCCTGACCCGGCGAGCCCTCGTCCGCGGCGCCCCGTGCCTGAGGTAATCTCGCGGCCATGCCCTCCAGGACCACCCGCCCACGATCCCGCTCGCGCGTGAAGACCAAGACGCCGCCGCTGCTGTTCGAGAAGACGCAGGCGCTGTGCCAGCGCATCCAGCGCAAGGTCGACGGCACGTTCCTCTCGTACTGGACCTCGACCAGCGGCTCGGTTTGCGACAACGACGTGATGGCGCTCCAGGTGATCCTCGAGGCGCAGGGGCCCCAGGAGCGGGTGGCGCTGCTCGTCAAGTCCGACGGCGGCAGCGGCATGGCGGCGCTGCGGCTCGTGCACCTGCTGCGGCGCTACGCCCGCCGCCTGACCGTGATCGCGCCGCTCAACTGCGCCTCGGCCGCGACGATGCTCGCGCTCGGGGCCGACACGATCCAGATGGGGCCGCTCTCCTACCTGACCGCGGTCGACACCTCGCTCGAGCACGACCTCTCGCCGCTCGACCACACCAACCAGCTGGTGCCCGTGAGCAACGACGAGGTCGACCGCGTGATCCGGCTGTGGAAAGACAGCGCCTCGCGCCGCGGCGAAGCCGTCAACCCCTACCAGGAGCTGTACAAGTACCTGCACCCGCTCGTGATCGGCGCGCTCGACCGCGCGAGCAGCCTGTCGCTGATGCTGTGCCGCGAGATCCTGGGCTACCACATGAAGGACGCGCGCAAGGCCGAGCGCATCGCGCGCCGCCTCAACTCCTCCTATCCCGCCCACCAGTACCCGATCACGAGCCGCGAGGCGCGCCAGCTCGGCCTCAAGGTGCAGGACATCCCGCAGGACCTCGACCGGCTGCTGCAGGAGCTCAACCTGCTCAACTCCGAGATGGGCCAGCGCGCTATCACCGACTACGACGAGGAGAACCACCACGACAACGAGATCACCAACATCCTCGAGGGCCGCGGCGCCCAGGTCTTCTACCAGGTGGAGAAGGACTGGCACTACCGCAAGGAGGAGCGCCGCTTCGTGGCGATGAACGACGTCTCCTCCTGGTTCCGCTGCCGCATGCGCGACGGCCGCATGGTGAAGGACAAGCTGCATATTCGCTAATCCCTCGGCGCCCGCCCTGCGCGCCGAGGGATTTTCTGGCTATTTCGTTGTCTGTTGTCCGTGATCCTCAAGGGGGATTCTCGCGGGGACACGATGGGTTTGCGGTAGGGACGCCGGGGTCGCCGGCGCCCCCCGCGCGGATCCG
>CAZMRX010000389.1:0-5211 GCA_964568755.1 uncultured Acidobacteriota bacterium
CGCCGCGGAGCTTCGGCCAGCGCCGAGCCGGTGACGGACCCCGGAGCCTGCCGTGCCTATGCGGCCGACGCGCGGCTGAGGCTCGAGCGACGAATCATCGAAGAGAAGGGCGTTGCGCCCGCTCTCACGCGCTAGCGGGCGCGCCGGGTCGGCATCGCGGTCGGTATCACCTGGCGGCCGCGTCGGCGATAGACGTCGCGGAACTCGCCGTCGATCGTGAGCAGCTCGCAATCGCCGTGCAGCTCGGTCATCCGCACGAGGCACGCGTCGGCGAGGTCCATTCGCACCGAGGCGTAGCGGTTCATCAGCTGCCGAACCGCCGCGGCCTCGTCCTGCAGGCGGAACGAGGGCCGGACCAACCCTCGAGCCACGAGCTCCATCAGGGCGTTCGGGCCACCCGCGATCTCCCGCAAGAGGAAGGCGGCCTCGGACAGGACCGCTTCGCAGGTCAGCAGCGGTGGTGGAAACGTGTCGAGCGCGCTCGTCGCCCAGCGATGGTGGCGGTCCCTTCTGTTGAGAGCCGCCACCAGCGGCCCGGTGTCGACCAGGCGGACCTTCAACGGCCGTAGCCGCGCCGGTGCCGCCTGTTCGACGAAAGGTCGGTCGGGCCTGTCAGGGAGCCGATCAGGTCACCCGCGAGGCTCAGGAAGCTGCCCTCGCGCTCGCTCCCGTCCGACTCCAGGTACCCCTCGAGGGCCTCCCGGACCAACGCGGATCGGGTCGTCCTCCGGCTGCGCACTCGCGCGCTGAGCCTGGCCGCGAGCGGCCGCGGAAGCTTCACGGTGAGTGTGCGCGCCATCGAGTATTACCTCCCTGCCACAATGGTAAGATCGAGTCGTCCGGTCTACAACTCGGGGCGCCCGAGTCGGGCCCGACGCCATCAACCTCGAGCCCAGCGTGAGCGCGCGCCTGGAGTCTGGACCTCACGGTCCCTCTTCGAAGCTGTAGTAGGGATGCGGCAGGGACGGCACGGCGTGACCGCGGATGCGGACGCCGAACGCGCGGCTGGCGGCTTCCGAGGCGAGCACCGCGCCAGGCTCGCCCAGGGCGGCGACGCGGCCGCCCGCCACCAGCAGCATCCGCTCGGCCCACTGCGCGGCGCGCGCGAGGTCGTGGACGACCGCGAGCACGGCGACGCCGCAGCGGCGCACCTCGTCGAGCGTGCGGAACAGCTGGAGCTGGTGGCCGATGTCGAGGTGGGCCGCGGGCTCGTCGAGCAGCAACACCCGAGGCTCCTGCGCCAGGCCCCGCGCGAGCGTCGCGAGCTGGCGCTCGCCGGCGGACAGCGTCCCGAGCCGGCGCCCGGCCAGGGGCGCGATCCCGGTCTGCTCGAGGGCGCGCGCGACCGCGGCGTGGTCCGTCGCGTCCATCGGCCGGAACGGGCCGCGGTGCGGGTAGCGGCCGAGCGCCACGCGCTCCCGGACACTGAGCGCGTCGGGGCCTTCCTCCTCGGAGGTGGCGAGCGCGAGCACGCGCGCGCGCGCGTCGCGGGGCCAGTCCGCGAGCGGGCGGCCGCCGAGCCGAAGCTCGCCCGCGGCGGGCTCGAGCAGGCCGGCGAGCGCCCGCACCAGTGTGGACTTTCCCGCGGCGTTGGGCCCGACGACGGCGAGGGCCTCGCCGGCGTGGAGCTCGAGGCCCACCTCCGACAGCACGCGCCTTTTGCCGCGGTCGACCGAAAGGCCGCGGGCGGACAGCAGCACCTCGCGCGAGCTCATCCGCGGCCCTCATTGGCCCGCAGCGCGAGCAGGAAGTAGGGCGCGCCCACGCAGGCGGTGAGCGCGCCGAGCGGCAGCTCGAAGCGCGCGCTCAGCGTGCGCGTGCCGAGATCCGCGAGAACCACGAGCGTCGCTCCGCCGAGGAACGCCGCGGGCAGCAGCCGCCGGCTCAAGGGGCCGACCAGGGGCCGCAGCGCGTGGGGGGCCATCAGGCCGACGAAGGGAACCGAGCCCGCGACCGCCGTCGCCGCCCCGGCCACGAGCGCGGCCAGGCCGAGCAGCGACAGGCGCGTCGCGCGCACCGGGAGGCCGAGCGACGCCGCTTCCTGCTCGCCGAGCGACAGCACGTCGATCGGACGGCCCAGCAGCACGAGCAGGGCGACGCCCGACAGCACGAACAGCGCGGCCGCCTGCACGTGGGTCCAGCCGCGGCCGTCGAGGCCGCCCGCGAGCCAGAACAGCACCGTCTTCACCCGGAACTCCTCGGTCGCGACCAGCAGAACCGAGGTCGCGGCGCCCGCCAGCGCCGAGACGGCGATCCCCGTCAGCAGCAGGCCGTGCAGGCTCGCGCGTCCCGACGCCCCGGCGATGAAGTAGACGGCCAGCACCGCGGCGAGGGCGCCGGCGAATGCCGCGAACGGCAGCGCGAAGAAGACGGCGCTCGCGAGCCCGAGGTGGACGGCGACCACGGCCCCGAGCGCCGCACCTGAGCCGACGCCGAGCAGGCCTGCGTCGGCGAGCGGGTTGCGGAACACGGCCTGCAGCACGGCTCCCACCACGGCGAGCCCGCCCCCGACGAGCGCGGCGAGCAGGACCCGCGGGAGGCGCAGCGTGAACAGGATCGTCTCGCCGGTCGGGTCGAGCCCGGACGCTTGCGCCAGCCCCAGCTTCGCGAGCAGCGCCAGCACGACGCCCTCGAAAGGCAGCGCCACGCTGCCTTTGGCCGTCGCCAGCAGCAGCGCGAGCAGGAGCGCTCCGGCGAGCGCCGCGACGACGAGGCGCGGGCGTCCGCTCGTCACGGCCGGGGGCCGCGCGAGGCCGGCACGCGATCGGGGTGGAGCAGGTGGGCGAGCTCCCAGGCCGCGTCGGCGGTGAACTGCGACAGCGCGACCAGCAGCTCCGTCCGCATGGCCACCACCCGGCCTTCGCGCACGGCCGCCCACTGCGAGAAGAGCGGGTGCTCGGTGAGCGCCTCTTTCGAACCGGGCCAGCTGCCTACGAGGACAGCGTCCGGGTTCGTGACGAACGCCCGCTCGGCGCCCGGGGGCGCGATGCCGACGATGCCCATCTCGCGGCCGACGTTGACGGCACCTGCAGCCTCGAGCAGCGCGCCGATCGCGGTGTCGGCGCCGGCGGTCATGTTGCCGGACCAGTACAGCACGCGCGGCCGCTTCGCGCCGGCGAGGTGCCGGCTGAGCTCCGCGAGCTTGCCGTCGAACTCTGCAGCCAGCCGCCCCGCGGCCTCGTCTTCGCCGACGGCGCGGCCCAGGTCCAGGATCGCACCGCGCACACCCGCGAGCGTCGCGAGGCCCAGCATGCGGTGGACGCGCAGGCCGGAGCGCTCCAGCTGCTTCATGAAGTCGGCGTCGGTGTACTCCGAGACCACCACCAGATCGGGGCGGAGCGCGACGAGCTGCTCCAGGTCCGCCTTCACGAAGCGGTGCACCGCGGGCGGGATGCGGCCGACGACGTTCGAGGTCCCGGGCGCGTCCGCCCAGCTCGTGACCGACACGAGGCGCTCCGTGGGGAGGATCGCCACCAGCACCTCGTCCGCGGAGAGGTTGATCGAAGCCACGCGCCGGGGCTTCGTGGTCTCGGCCGGTGCGGGAGCCGCGGACGAGGCGGCGAGGAGCAGCCCGGCGACGAGTGCCCGGCGCCTCACGCCCGCGGCCTCGCGGGGTCGCTCACGGGCGCCCGCCGCCGAGGCGCAGCCGCAGCCCGCCGCGAACGGCGCGGCCGAGGGCGGGGTAGCCGAGCGCCTCCTGGTACGCCTCGCCCGTCAGGTTGTCGCCGACCACGTACGCCTCGAGCGCCCCCACCAGCCGGACGCGCAGCCGCGCGTCGAGCCGGGCGTACCCGGGATTCGTCGTCAGGCCGATGCCGACGAAGTCGCTGTCCGCCCGCTCGCCGACGAGGGCCAACGTCACCCCGGCGCTCCAGCGCGGGAACGAGAGCTGCGCGCCGAGCGAGCCCTGGTGCTTCGGCCGCCGCAGCAGCGGCTGCCCGACCGCGTAGACCGGATCGAAGTCGCTCGGGCTCTCCAGGATCTCGCCGTCGAGCAGGGTGTACTGGCCCATCAGCGACAGCGGCGGCACCGGCCGCGCCTCCAGTGCGACCTCGAGCCCCTGCGCCCGGGTGTGGGCGAGGTTCACGTAGCTTCCCTCGAAGGTGCCATAGTCCACCACGGTGTAGGCGATCTGGTCCCGGTAGTCGTGGTGGAAGTACGTCAGCGACGCACGCAGCCGGCTCGCGAAGAGCCGCTGCTCGACGCCGAGGTCGAAGGTCGCGCTCCGCTCGGGGTCGAGGTCGGGGTTGCCGCGGGCATAGAAGGACTCGCCGTACGACTCGAGGAAGCTCGGCTCCTTGATGCCCATCCCGGCGCTCGTGCGCAGCGTCGTCGCGTCCTCGCCCTCGCGCACGCGCACCGCGAGCGCCGCGCGCGGGACGACGTGGGTGCCGTAGCTGCCGTTGCTCTCGACGCGGGCGCCGAGCGTCAGGTACGCGCGCGTGCCGATCAGCAGGCGGTCCTGCAGGTAGGCCCCGAAGTTGGTGCGCGACGGCCGCAGCAGCTCGTCCGATCGGTCTCCGAGCGCGCCGGTCTCGTGCTCGAGCTCCGCTCCGGCCGTCAGCAGGTGCCGCGCGCCGAGCGAGAAGTCCGCCTGGTAGCCGGCGGCGAGGCGATCCGTCTGGTTCTGGAAGCCCGCCGGGTTCGGGAAGTCGCACATCGGGAAGGAGCCCTGCTGGCCCTCCCACTCGGGCGTGTAGCACCCGGAATCGGCGGGGTTCAGCGAAAGCTGGTCGGTGGTGGAGTAGCCAAGGCTGAGCTGCTGCGAGAGGCGGGCCTGGGCGCGGCGCAATGTGGCCGACAGCACGAGGTCCTCGCGCTCGAAGGACGCGTCCTGGTCGGGCGGCCCGAAAGCGGTCGGTCCCGGTGTCCCGGCGGCGCTCTCGTCGAAGCGCACCACGGCGCGCGCCTGCGTGCGGTCGTCGAGCTTCAGCCCCGCGGAGAGCGCGGCGGCGGTCTGCTCGAAGGCGCTGTTGGGCGTCTCGTTGTCGGTCGTCAGGCGCTGCGTGCCCAGGTTCCAGTCGAGTGCGCCGCGGGCTCCCGACGTCGCGCCGAGCCAGCGCTGCCAGTCGAACGAGCCGGCTTCGCCTTCGGCCCGCAGCGAGGGCCTGTCGCCGGCGGCGGCGCGCCGCGTCTGCAGGCTCACGACGCCCGCGAGCGCGTCGGTCCCGTAGAGGCTGCTGGCCGCGCCGCGCACGATCTCGACGCGCT
>CAZMRX010000390.1:0-5211 GCA_964568755.1 uncultured Acidobacteriota bacterium
AGCCCCGGAAGCATGAAACTGTGGTTGAGGAGATAGCGGCCGATGCGAGTGGTCCCGGTCTGGTCGAAGGAGACCGCAGCCAGCACCGTCCCGTAGGTGGGCAGGAAGAAGTTGCCGTTCACCGCCGGGTAGGCGCCGACCACGAGCGGCGCGGGCAGGCCGATCGCGATCGCCACCGGCCCCAGGATGGCGACCGCCGCGGCCTGGCTGAAGAGCAAAAGCGAGAGCACGAAGAGGCCGACCGCGAACACCCAGGGATGCGTCTCGACCGTGGCGGAGATGGCGCTCACGATCGCGGTGCGGTTGCCTTCGAAGAAGGACGAGCCCATCCACGACACCCCGAGGATCGAGATGACCGCGGTCAGGCCCCCTTTCATCACGCTTCCCTTGATGGCCTTCTCGGGGTCGGCCCGCGCGAGGAGCAGGAGCAGACCCGCCGCGGCCAGCATCACGATCATCGTGGCCCGCCCCAGCTCCACCTGGCCGGACTCCGTGATCCCTTCGCTCGCCTGCTCGTAGATCGGCCGGATCTCCGGGAAGATGCCGATGACGACCACCGCGGCGATCGCGGCCACGAAGACCGCGCAGGCCACGACCGCGGGTCTGCGGTTGGAGGCGTCCATCGAAGGCCGCTCCGCGGCGTCCTGGACCTTGCCCTCGGCGAGGCGCTGCTTGTACCCGGGATCGTCGGCGAGCTCGACCCCGCGGAAGGCGACGGAGAGCGTCCCCGCGGCCAGGCCGACGAGGGTCGCGGGGATCACCACGAGGAGGATCTGCGGCAGGGCCGGGCCCCCCGCCAGGGTGACGACGAGAGCGGCCGTGACCGCCGACACCGGCGAGGCGATGAGCCCCTGCTGCGAGGCGATGACGCTCATGGAGAGCGGGCGCTCGGGGCGAATGCCCGCCTTGCGCGACACCTCGGCGATCACGGGGAGGAGCGCATAGATCACGTGCTGTGTCCCCGAGGCCAGGACCAGGGCGTAGGTCACGAGGGGCGCCAGCACCGTGACCCAGCGGGGATTTCCACGGAGGATGCGCTCCGCGAAGCGGACGACGAGATCAAGGCCGCCCGCCGCTTCCAGCAGGGAGAGCGCGGTGATGACGGCCACGATCATCCCCAGGACCGTGCCCGGGGGGCTTCCCGGAGGGAGGCCGAACAGGAAGACGAAGACGAAGAGGCCTAGCCCGCCCATGGGCCCTAGGGCCATCCCGCCCCGGCGCGCGCCGAGGACGATGGCGGCGAGCAGGACGGCAAGCTGCAGCCAGAAACCCATCAGTTCGTCCTCGACAGAGCGGCCTTCGCGGCCCGCCGCTCGGCCCTGCAATCCCGCATCATCGGGTCGGTGAGCTGGTCACCATATGCTCTTCACCGATCGTCGGTCATCACGCATGAGACGGGCGGCCGCCTTCCCGGTTGAAGTAGAACTGCTCGGGCCATAGAAAGCTATCCGAAAACTGCGGGCCGGGGAGAGGGCGCATGAGACGTGCCGGGGGACCCCGAGCGCCTCGCGCGCTAGCCCGTGCCGGGCTCCTGCGGCGCCTCGGCCGGTGCGGACTCGTGCCGCGCCGCGACCCAGCGCATGAAGATCTGGTAGCCCAGGGCGAGCAGGGTCGCGCCGACGAACATGCCGAGGATTCCAGCGGCTGCCATGCCCCCGAGCGCGCCGAGAAGGATCACGGGCATCGGCGCCTCGACGCCGCGCCCGAGCAGCAGCGGCTTGAGGACGTTGTCGGCCATCCCCGTCAGTACCAGGCCGATCGTGTAGGCGATGGCAAGGGCGGTGCCGTACTGGCCGCTCATCCAGATGTACGCGATGGCGGGAATCGTCACGACGAGGGCCGGCACCTGCGCGATCCCGAGCACCAGCACGATCGCGGCGGCCACGCCGGCGAGGGGCACGTGGGCGATCACCATCATCAGGCCGATCAGGATCGCCTGGATCACCGCGACGCCGATGACCCCGAGCGCGACCGCCCGCACCGTCGACGTCGCGAGCTGGGCGAAGTCCCCGGCGCGAGCCGTGCCGGCCATGCGCTCGAAGATCGCGTGGCTTGCCCCGATCGCCGCCTTGCCGTACGCCATGATGATCGCGGCGATGACGAACGCGGCCACGAGTTGCAGGAACGCGCCACCGATTCCGGCCACGAAGGCAAGCGCCGCCCTCGCGATGTCGCCGATCTTGGGCTGCTGACTCTGGACCGCCGCAGGCAGATCCGTGGACGCCAGCGACCACAGCGAATGGAGCTTCTCGCCGACGATCGGCCAGGCGGCAACGCCGGGAGGAGGCGGCGGGACCTGCAGCGTGTTGGCTTGGATACTCTTGATCAGGTCATGCACCGTATCGCCCAGCAGTCCCATCAGAACGGCCGTCGGCGCGAGGATCAGCAGCGCGCCGAGAAGGACGATCAAGATCGAGGACAGGCCCTGCCGACCGCCGAGTCTGCCTGCAATCGCCTGGTGAAGCGGATAGAGCGCGACCGCCAGGATGATCGCCCAGACTGTCAGGTGCAGAAACGGCGAGAACACCTGGTAGCAAAGCACGACCATTGTGGCGATCAGGCCGGCCTGAATCAGGACGTCGAGCAGGGTGGTCTTCAGTCGCCGCTCGGACTCCGCGTCGAAACTGCCGGGACTGTTCATCGGTCGCCTCCGCTTGTGGTGCGCTCTGCGATCGTACTGATTTCGCGAGTTCCGTACGGCCTGTCGGTAGCGCCCAATGGCGAGCCATTCTGCGCCGCGTTCCCCTGGCGAACAAGGCGGCGCCGTCTTCTCGCCACGACCAGGCACGTGAAAGGAGAGAAGGCGCCCCTCGAGTGCGGGGCAGCGACTACGGAGCAGCCGTCTCCGGACGCCAATCGGCTCGCGGCGGGCCTTGCGGCGCGGGCTCGGCGTCGCTGCCTCCGGAGCCGAGCACGGTCTCCAGCACCGGCAGCATGTGCGCCACTCGCCGCGTGCGGATGACGAAGTCCCAGAGCGGCTCGAGCTTCTTCCAGCCCGCGGCGTAGGCGACGTGGCGCAGGCGAGCGCGCCACTCGGGCTTGGTGGCGGCGCCGCGGAAGATCGATCCCCAGCGGTAGAAGTCGCGATAGGCGCGCCAGTAGCCGGCCTCGAGCTCCTCGGCGCGCATGCCGCGCGTGCGGAAGACGACGTGGCGCGTGTCGTACAGGTCCCAGTCACGATGGAGGATCCGCCCCTCCGCCTGCATGCGCTGGTAAAGCGCCGTTCCCGGGTACGGCGTCAGGATGTGAAACGTGGCAGTCTCGATTCCCTCGCCGATCGCCCAGGCCACCGTCCGGTCGAAGACGGAGGCGTCGTCCTCGTCCATGCCGAAGACGAAGCTGCCGTTCACCATCACGCCAAGGTCGTGCAGCCGCCGCACCGCCTGCCCGTAGTCGCGGTGGAGGTTCTGGACCTTGCCCTGCGCGCGCAGGCTCGTCGGGTTGAGCGTCTCGAACCCGACGAAGAGGCTGCGCAGGCCCGCCGCCACGGCCTTCTCGAGCAGGCGCGGCTTCAGGACCGACTGCACCGTTCCCGCCGCCTGCCACAGGCGCCCCATCCCACGCATGCCGTCGAAGAGAGCCGTCGCGAAGCGCACGTCCCCGAACAGGTGGTCGTCGAGGAAGTAGAGGTGGCGGCCCGGGAGCCGCTCGATCTCCGCGAGCGCGTCGTCCACGCGCTGCGTGTAAAAGCCCTTGCCGCCCTCGAAGAAGGCCTCCTTGTAGCAGAAGTCGCAGGTGTGGGGGCAGCCGCGCGAGACCACGATCGAGTTCGGGACGAGGTAGAGGTGGCGGCGGATGAGATCGCGGCGGATCTTCGGCAGAGAGGCGAGCGTGCGCACGGAGGAGCGATAGAGCGGCTGCGGGCATCCCGCGCGGAAGTCGGCGAGGAAGCGAGGCCAGGTGTCCTCGCCGGGTCCGAGGAAGATCGTGTCCGCATGGGCTGCGGCCTCCTCCGGGAGTGAGGTCACGTGCAGGCCGCCGAGCGCGACGTGGGCGCCCCTCCTGCGGTAGTGATCGGCCAGGGCGTAGGCGCGTCTCGCGGACGTGATGTAGGCCTGGATCACGACGAGGTCGGGCTCGCCGTCGGTCAGGACGCGCTCGACGTGCTCGTCCTGGATCTCGACCTCGTCGTCGTCGCCGAGGTAGGCGGCGAGCGTCGCGAGGCCCAGCGGCGGGAAGAGCGAGTACTTGATCGGCCGGAAGAAGGGGCTCACCGCCTCGGTGAGGGCCGGCAGGATCATCTTGACCCTCACGGCCGGGGCCCCAGCGTCGAGACGCCCATGACCTGGACCGAGACCGTGCGGCAGCGCGGTCCGTCGAGCTCCACGAGGAAGACGCTCTGCCACTCGCCGAGGTCGATCTCGCCCGCCGCGACGTTGAGCGCGACCGAGGCGCCCAGCAGCAGCGCGCGGGCGTGGGCGTGGCCGTTCGGCGTCTCGCCCTGGGGGACGCTGCCTCGCGCAGAGAAGTCGTTGTGGCGGTAGCGGGCGCCGCGCGGAGCCCAGTGCTCGAGGGCATCCTCGAAGTCCTCGATCAGGAGCGGCTCGTTCTCGTTGACGACGACCGCCGCGGTCGTGTGCCGGCTCTGGATCGTGACGCTGCCGTCGCGGATCCCCGAGCGGCGCACCCGCTCCGCGACGAGCGCCGTCAGGTCCACGAACTGGAGCGGCTTCTCGGTCCGGAGCCGGACGACGTCCCGGCACACCCGCAGAACGGTTCCGTCCTCGACGCTGACGAACAGGCTCGCGACCATCCGGTCCCCTCCTCGCCGCGCACTCGTGGGCGTGCGCGGCTACGGGGAAGCTAGCGGCCAGGGGTGTCCGAGAGATGAGCGAGAGGTGAGGGTTGGCTCAGCCTTTTCCGGAAGCCTCGCCGTTCGGCCGCCGCGTGAGACCGAGCGCAAGCCCCGCGCCGAAGAGCAGTCCCTCGAAACCGCTGATCGCGACGCGAGTGACGACGCCGGGCTCCTCTTCTCCCAGGAGCCGCGCGAGCGGCGCGAGACCGACCTCTGAGCCCGGGAACGCGTGGGCCATGAAGTCGAGGCTCATGGCGCCGAGATAGCGGCCGGCGAGTGCCAGGGTCACCGCGGCCGCGGCGCACACGCTGCCGGTGAGGAGCACGGCGCGCGCCGCGGCCGGCCCGCGCGGCGTCGCCATGCCGCCTGCGGCCCGCGGAGTTGCGAGAGCGTAGCCGAGGCCCGCAGCGGCTCCC
>CAZMRX010000391.1:0-5202 GCA_964568755.1 uncultured Acidobacteriota bacterium
TCGTCGTCCGTGCTGGGCGCACGGGCCTGGGGGGGTGCGCCGCACCCCCCCAGAACAGAAAAGTCAGAATCAAGCCGCTAGCCCGGTTACGTCGCGAGGCCTCACCATGCTGGATTACGGAGCCAACGGATCGGTAACAACCTGGGGGGCTCCCAAGCCGCCCCCCAGACCCCCGGGCTTGGCGTTAGAAGCGCACGCCCAGCATCACGGTGACCGGCGCGGACCAGCGGCCGTCGCTGTCGTCGAGGGCTCCGAGGTTCGGCAGGTAGTCGAACTCGCCGGGCGGCGTCTGGTAGCGGATACCCGTGTCCATTCCGATGTAGAACTTCTCGCCCAGGTCGAAGGTGAAGCCGATGTCGAGGCCGAACACGGGCACGGCGCCTTCTTTGCTGAAGGGCACGAAGCGGATCGACGAGCCTGCCTCCTGCACCGAGTACGACACCAGGATCTCGTTCAGGAAGCGCACGCCCACGATCGGCGCGACGTACGACTTGAGCCGCGCCTGCGTAGCCAGGTAGTAGCGCAGGCCGATCTCGAAGCCGAGCTCCTCGTAGTTGTAGGGCTCGAAGAAGGCGAACAGCGGGTCGCCGTCCAGGTTGCCGGCCTCGACGCCCGTCCACTCCGCCTCGTACCAGCTCGTGCGCGCGATCAGCTCGGTGCGCTCGCCGACGCCGAAGCCGACGAGCCCCTGCAGGCGCAGGGCGGGCGCGTAGACGTCGCGGTAGCGCACGGAGTCGATCGTCACCGGCTTGTCGAAGAGGGTGCCCGTGGCGCTCTGGAGGATGTCGCCCGACACCTCCGACTGCGTGCCGACCTGCGCCGCGATCGTGAAGCGGCCCTTCAGCCCCTGCGCGTGGGCCGCGGCAGGAAGCAGGCCGACCACCGCGGCCGCCACGAGCCAGCAACGAGCCTTCATCTTCCCCCCCTTCGGCGCCGTGCTTTTCGCGGCACCGCTCGCGTGCAGAGTGTAGCGCACCGCGGGCCGCGCGCGCGCGGCTTCCCGGTACAATCGCGCGCGGCATGTCCCTCCCGCCCCGGCTCCTTCGCCCTCGCCTGCCGCTCGGGCCGCTCGTGGCGCTCGCGTCGACCGCGCTCGTTGCGTGGGCCGCGGCGCAAGCGCCCGGGCGCGAGCGTGTGCTGAAGCAGGTCCGGGTCCCGCATCACTACTACTACCGCGAGATGTACCTGCCCCAGGCCGCGAGCGGCGTGAGCTCGCCCGCCTGGTCCCCCGACGGGCGCGAGATGGCCGTTTCGATCGAAGGCGCGCTCTACCGGGTCGAGCTCGAGACAGGCGTCGCGCGGCAGCTCACGGACGGCCCCGGCTACGACCACCAGCCGGACTGGTCGCCCGACGGGCGCTTCCTGGCCTACGCCTCCTACCGCGACGACGCGCTCGAGCTGCGGGCGCTCGAGCTCGCGAGCGGGAAGAGCGTCACGCTGACCGCGAACGGGGCGGTGAACCTCGACCCGCGCTTCTCGCCCGACGGGAAGCGGATCGCGTTCGTGTCGACGGCGTTCGAACGGCGCTTCCACGTGTTCCTGCTCGAGCTGGGCGCGGACGGCACGCCGGGCGCCGCCCAGCGCCTGACCGAGGAGCGCGACTCCGGACTGCCCCGCTACTACTACTCCCGCTTCGACCAGTACCTCTCGCCGACGTGGTCGCCCGACGGAGGCGAGCTGATCCTCGTCTCGAACCGCGGGCGCCTCTCGGGCAGCGGCGGCCTGTGGCGGATGCGGGCCGAGCCGGGCGCGCCGATGCGCGCGGTGCTGGACGAGGAGTCCACCTGGAAGGCCCGGCCCGACTGGGCGCGCGACGGCCGGCGCGTGGTCTACGCGTCCTACCAGGGCCGGCAGTGGCACCAGCTGTGGCTGGTCCCGGCCGAGGGCGGCGACGCCTTCCCGCTCACGTACGGCGAGTTCGACGCGACGGCCGCGCGCTGGTCGCCGGACGGAACGCGCATCGCATACGTGTCGAACGAGGCCGGCGTGCCGGCGCTGTGGACGATCGCGGTGCCGGGCGGCGAGCGGCGGCGCGTCGAGATCCGCGAGCGGCGGAGCCTGCGGGCGACCGGCCGCCTCGTCGTGGACGTCACCGAGAACGGCCGCTACGTGCCGGCGCGCGTCTCGATCACGGGCGCGGACGGCCGCAGCTTCGTGCCCGAGGGCGCGTGGCGCCACGCCGACGACTACTTCGACCGTGCCGAGCGCCGCATCGAGCACGGCTACTTCCACAGCCAGGGCGGCGCGGTGGTCGACGTGCCGGCCGGCCCGGTCACGCTCGAGGTGACGCGCGGCCTCGAGTACCGCCCGGTGCGGCGCACGCTCGAGCTCCTGGCGGGCGAGACGCGCACCGAGAACGTGGCGCTCGAGCGGATCGCCGACTGGCCCGCGCGCGGGTGGTGGAGCGGCGACCTGCACGTGCACATGAACTACGGCGGCGCCTACCGTGCGACCCCGCTCACGCTGCGCGCCATGGCCGAGGCCGAGGACCTGCACGTGGTCTTCAACCTGATCGTGAACAAGGAGCAGCGCATCCCGGACATCGGCTGGTTCACGGGCGCGCCCGACCCGGCCTCGACCGCGCGCACGCTGCTGCGCCACGACCAGGAGTTCCACACCAGCTTCTGGGGCCACCTGTCGCTGCTCGGCCTGCGCAGCCACGTGCTGCTGCCGGACTACGCCGGCTACGCGGGTACGGCGGCCGCGAGCCTGCACCCGGCGAACGCGACGGTCGCCGTTCTCGCGCGCGCGCAGGGCGCCCTCGTCGGCTACGTGCATCCGTTCGACAGCGTGCCCGACCCGACGCGCGCGGGCGATCCCGCCGCGTACCCGCTGCCGGGCTTCGAATCGGGCGACCCGATCGGCCTGCCGGTCGACGCCGCGCTCGGCACGCTCGACTTCTACGAGGCGGTCGGCCTCTCCGACCACCGCGCCACGAACGCCGTCTGGTACCGCCTGCTCAACTGCGGCTTCCGGATCCCGGCGGGCGCCGGCACCGACGCGATGACGAACTACGCCTCGCTGCGTGGCCCGGTGGGAATGAACCGCGTGTTCGTGAAGGCGGGCGGGCCGCTCGATTTCGACCGCTTCCTCGCGGGCCTCAAGGCCGGCCGCAGCATGGCGACGAACGGACCGCTCGTGGAGCTCGCGCTGCGGCCGCGGGGCTCGAGCGGTGCGTGGAGCGAGCCGGGCGACGCGCTCGAGCTGCCGGCGGGCCCGCACGCGCTCGAGGCGCGCGTCTCGCTGCGCTCGATCGTGCCGATCGACCGCCTCGAGATCGTCCGCAACGGCGACGTGGTGGTCAGCGTGCCGCTCGCGGGCGACCGGATGTCGGCCGAGGCCACCGTGAGCCTTCCCGTCTCAGGCTCGGGCTGGTACGTGGCGCGCGCCCACAACGAGCGCTCGCGCCACCCGGTCCTCGACTTCTACCCCTTCGGCACCACGAGCCCCGTGTACGTGACGGTGGGCGGGGCCCCGCTTCGCTCCGCCCCCGACGCCGCGTACTTCACGGCCTGGATCGACCGCGTGCGTGCCGCGGCCGAGGCCCATGCCGGCTGGAACACCGCCGCCGAGAAGCAGGCCGTCCTCGCGCTGCTCGCCCGGGCCCGCAAGGTGTACGAGGAGCAGGCGCTGAGGCCTTGAGGGTCAGGTCTTGAATGTTGGCATTCCGGCTCCGATGCCAAGATTCAAGACCTGACCCCTCAGTAGAGGATCGCGCCTTCGCCGTTCTGGGCGACCAGCTTGTCGACGAGGGCCAGGATCTTGTCGCGCCGCTTGAGCATGGAGGCGATCTGGCGGCCGTTCAGCCAGCGGCCCAGCTTCGCGTCGAGCGTGGGGCGGTCGAGCGCCCGCAGCCGCTCGAGGTATTGACGCGAGAAGCGCAGCAGCTCCTTCTCGGCCCGCAGGTCGTTGTACGTCGCGAACGCGCGCGAGAAGTCGACGGCGTAGACGCGGAAGGTGGGGTCGCTCAGGACGTTGCGGATGTTCCGGGCGTCGGTGTTGAAGCTGAGCTGGTGCAGCAGGCGCACGCCGTACATCTGCTTGTTCCAGGCCTCGATGTCGGGCGGCGCGATCTGCTTCTGCTTGCGGTCGGCCTCGGTCATCGCTTTCTCCACCCACAGCTGGAGCGAGCCGGTCGTGCGGTCGAACGTGCGCTCGACCGTCGGCGGCACGAGCCCGGTCCCCACGAGCTTGTCGAGCTCGTAGGAGGCCACCTCGTGCTTCCAGGAGTCCGCGAAGTCCACCACGAAGCCGCCGCCCTCGAAGTGCGTGACGCCGGGCTTGCTCTCGTCGATCGTCTTCCACAGCGCCCGCGCGGTGCGGGTGCCGTCGCTGAGCGTGTATTGGTCCGAGTGTGTGATGCCGACGCTCAGCGCCTTCTTCGACACGACCTGCGCCGAGCGCAGGAAGGCCTCGGCGGCCTCGCCCGACAGCGGCAGCCCGAAGGGCTCGTCGGTCTGCTGGGCCGCGAGCGAGCACGGCGCCAAGACGCACGCGGCGAGCGCGAGCGCGAGCTTCATGGGAACCTCCGGGATCGAGCGGCGTGAGTGTAGTCCAGATCCGGGAACGCGCGTCCAGCAGCGGGACGCGCGGCGACAATCGCGCGCACAACTCCCGCGAAACGCGCCCGCCTGGCCGCTGGCACGGCTCCTGCTTTAGGTGGTACGTCGGACCTGCCGCGTCCGCCTTACCCCTTCCCCAAACTGGCGGGCGCGGCAGCCCGACACTTCCCCCTCGCAGCCCGACGCTTCCCCTTAACGTCGCGCAAGGCGCACGAGCCCGGCGGCACGCACGCCGTCCGGGCCGTAGCTATAGAGACTCGCCCAGACGCCCTCACCGCCGACCGCGATGCCCGAGACGATGTGGCCGGGAAGGCCGTCCTGCTCCCGCAGCGCAGTCGCGTGGCGGGTCGCGCGGTCGAGCCGCACGAGCGCTCCCTGCTGGCCGATCCAGAGCCTGCTTCGTTCGCCCGCGAGCACCACACCACCCAGCTCGATCCCGTTCGCGCTGCGCTGTAGCGTCTCGACCCGGCCGGAGCGACGGTCGATCCGGCTCAGGCCGCGCTCCTCGTCCCAGTGGGCGACGAAGACTTCCTCGTCGTCCAGGAAGACGTCGCAGCTGTAGGAGCGAGCCAGCCCGTCCTTCTCGGTGTAGCTGCGGAACTGGTTGCGCCGCCGGTCCCAGAGCGTGACTCCCCCCCCG
>CAZMRX010000392.1:0-5200 GCA_964568755.1 uncultured Acidobacteriota bacterium
CGAGCCGGATTCACTCCGGCGAGCGTAGCGGGGGGTCTGGGGGGTGTGGCGCAACGCTCTCAGACAACGGGCTGCGCAGCGAGCCGGATTCACTCCGGCGAGCGTAGCGGGGGGTCTGGGGGGTGTGGCGCAACGCTCTCAGACAACGGGCTGCGCAGCGAGCCGGATTCACTCCGGCGAGCGTAGCGGGGGGTCTGGGGGGTGTGGCGCAACGCTCTCAGACAACGGGCTGCGCAGCGAGCCGGATTCACTCCGGCGAGCGTAGCGGGGGGTCTGGGGGGTGTGGCGCAACACCCCCCAGATCAATCGTCGCCAGCAGCCGGTCGAGGAACGTCACCTGCGCCGGGTGCAGCAGGAAGCGGGCGCGGTCGATCGGGACGAACTTGGCCTCGTCGACTTCCTTCTGGTCGCAGCGCGGGTCGGCGTCCGCGGGCGCGGGGCCGGCGAAGCCGTGGATGCGCTTGCGGCTGCGCGCGAGGTCGACGCTGCCGATCGAGTGGAGCGCGCCGGCCTTGACGCCCGTCTCCTCCACGGTCTCCCGCCGCGCGGCCGTCTCGAGGTCCTCGCCGGGGTTCGTGCGCCCCTTGGGGATGCTCCACGGCGCGCGCCGGTTGTACGGGCCCCAGGGGTGGACGATCAGGACCTCGAGCTGTCCGCCGGTCCGGCGGTAGAGCAGCGTGCCGGCGGACTCGATCACCGGCCGGTCCTCCGCGACTCCTTGTCCTCGTACATGCGCTTGTCGGCGAGCCGGATCAGGCCTTCCTTGGTGTTGGCCTCCGCGGGGTACGTGGCGAGCCCCAGCGAGACGCCGAGCCGGGCGTTGATGCCCTCCTCCTGCAGGAAGGTGTGTCCCTCCACGAGCCCGCGCAGCTTCTCGGCGAGCACGCGGCCCGATGCGCCGTCCGTCTGCGGCAGGATCACCACGAACTCGTCGCCGCCGTAGCGGGCCGGGATGTCCGTCTCGCGCACCGCGGCGCGGATCAGGAAGCCGACCTCGCGCAGCGTGCGGCTGCCGCGCAGGTGCCCGTACTGGTCGTTGATCGGCTTGAAGCGGTCGAGGTCGATGAACAGCAGCGACAGCGTCGAGCCGTAGCGGTTGACCAGCTTCAGCTCGCGCTCGAGCGCCTGGTGGAAGTAGCGGAAGTTGTGGAGCGGCGTCACCTCGTCGGTGATCGACAGCTCGCGCGTCTTCTGGAACAGCCGCACGTTCTCGAACGCCAGCGCCACCGCGTCAGCGAGCGGCTGCAGCCGCGCGAGCGTGTGGTCGTCGAAGGCGCCGGTCTGGCACGAGCCGAGCGCCAGCACGCCGAGCGCGCGCTCGCGGCTGCTCAGCGGAAACAGCGCATACGAGCGCAGCCCCTCCTCGAGCAGCCGCATGTCCTCGAGGTAGCGGTGCTCGTGGACCAGGTCCTTCGAAAGCACCGGCCGGTTGTTGAGCGCGACGAAGCCCGGACCGCTGCCCACCACCGGCAGCACGCTGCCGAGGCCCCACGAGGTGCCCTCGGGATGGCTCACCATCTCCAGGTAGTCGCCGGTCTCGTTGACGAAGCCGCAGGCGAGGCGGTCGAACGGCTGCAGCGCCTGCAGCTCGCCGGCGAAGGCGGGGATGATCGCGGCGAGCTCGCTGCCGGAGGTCGCCGCCGCGGTGATCCGCCGCAGCGCCTCGCCGCGCGCCGAGGAGGCGCGCAGCTCCGCGTACAGCTGCACGTTGGCGAGCCCGGTGCCGAGCTGCTTGCCGAGCACCTCGAGCACCTCACGGTCGAGCCCCGTCGCGGCCACGCTGCCCTCGTGGAGCACGAGCGCGCCGAGCGAGCGCCCCGGCGACCGCAGCGGCGTCGCCGCCAGCAGTCCCGCGCCCGGCAGCTCCAGCACCAGCGGGCCGTCCTGCTCGACCGCCGCCGCCGCCAGCTCGCGCAAGCTCGCGACGTCGACCGCGAGGTGCTGCTCGGCGGCCTCCACCAGCTCGCCCTCCGCGCCGCTCACGAAGATCGCGCCGCCGATCAGCTCGAGCGAGGCAATGATGTGCTCGAGGGCCGAGCTCAGCAGCCCCGCCTCGTCCCGCTCGACGGTGAGGTCGTCCACGAGCGCCACCAGCGCCTGCAACAGCCGGTCGCGGCCGCCGGACGCACCCGCCGGCGCGCGCACCGGAGTGCGCGGCGGCTGCGGGGCGCGGCTCTCGAATGGCGCGGTCATGACGGGAGGCGTGTCATTCTAGCGCGCCGGAGCGGCGCCTGAAGAACTCCCCGAGCGACGCCTGCTCGGCGCGCTCGCGAGCCGCGTCCCAGCCGAGCTCGCGCGCCATCGCTTCGCTGACGACGGCGAGCTCGGCGGCGGCGGGCGGACCGGCCGTTCCGAGGTCGAGTCGGCGCAGGACGGCGTCGGCGAGCGACAGCGCCATCTCCTCGCGCACGGCGACGCGGGCGCGTTCGTCGAGCGGGCCCGTGAGCGGGCGCGCCCGCGCCAGGCGGGTCTCAGCGGTCCGGCAGGCGACGTGCGCCCGCGCCAGACGCCGCAGCGACAGGTCGACCGCGCGCTCGGCCACGGCCCGCGCGGTCGTGTACTTGACACCTTGGAGGCTGACGAGCCCCGCCAGCCCGTCCTCGCGCTCGTGATCGACGACGCGCGAGCGGGTCCACAGGCCGGAGGGGCCGCCCTCGCCCGGCACGAGCCCCTCGTGCACCAGGGCGAGATCCGCGCGCTCGACGCCCGCCCAGGGAAACGCGCGCTGCGCCTCGGCGAGGAACGCGAGCGGATCGCTGGGCGGCGAGGCCAAGGGCTCGTAGGACGTCCCGACGATCGAGCGGCCCTGCCAGGGCACCAGGAACAGGAAGCGGCCGTCGCTTCGCGCGCCCACCGCGAGCGGGACGGGGCACGCTCGGCGCAGGACCAGGTTGCGGGCGCGCAGCAGCGGCAGCGCTGGGCGCCGCAGGCCGCTGCGCGCGCCCAGCTCGTCCATCCACGGGCCAGCCGCGTTCACCACCAGGCGTGCGCGCACCTCGAGCGAGCTGCCACCCAGGCTGTCGCGCAGCGCGACACCGCACACGCGGCCGCGCGGGCCGCGGAGAAGCTCGAGCGCCTCGGCGTGGTTGGCCACGGCCGCCCCGGCGTCGGCCGCGGCGTGGACGAATCCCAGCAGCAGGCGCTCGGTGCTCGCCGCCTGGGCGTCGTGCCACAGCGCCGCGCCGGCCAGGCCGCGCGGCTCGAGGCCCGGCGCCAGCGCGAGCGCCTCCGCGGCGCCCAGCGTGCGGCCGTCGGGGATCTGGCGCTCGACCGGCAGGCCCTGATTGCGGTCGCGCGTCAGCAGGTCGTTCACGCGCAGCCCTGCCGCGAGAGCCACCCGGCTGCCCGATCCCCACCCGCGGCAGGGCACCAGGAAGCGCAAGGGCTCGACCAGCTCGGGCGCGATCCGCAGCAGGGTCCGGCGCTCGCGCGCCGACTCGCGCAGCGAGGCGACGTCGAGCCGCTGCAGGTGACGCATCCCGCCGTGGATCGTCTTGAGACTGTTCCAGGACGCCCCCGCGCCGAAGTCCTCGCGCTCCACGAGCGCCACCGCCAGGCCGCGCTGGGCGGCGTCCCAGGCCACCGCGGCTCCGTGGATTCCCGCCCCGACCACCGCCAGATCCCACTCGCGCGCCGCGAGAGCGGCGATGTCGCGCTTCACGCCCCGACCGCCGTCCCGCCGCTCGAGTAGCGCAGGGCCACCATGGTGGCGTCGTCGGCGGCTTCCAGCGGACCGCGGTGGCTCCTGACCGCGGCGCCGACGGACCCGAGCAGCTGCTCGAGTCCCTGGGCCCGGTGCACCGCGAGCAGCGCCTCGAGCCGCGACATCCCGAACGGCTCGCCCGACTCGTCCTCCGCCTCGACCAACCCGTCCGTGAAGAGGAACAGCGAGTCCCCGCTGCGCAGCTCGGTCACGCGCTCCTCGAAGCCGCCGCCGGGGTAGAGCCCGGGAGGCCGCCCGGTCGACGCGAGCCACTCCGCCCCGTCGCGGCGCAGCACGAACTGCGTGTTGTGCCCGGCGTTGACGTAGCGCAGCCTGCCCGTGGGGCCCTCGAGGATCCCGAGGAACAGGGTGTAGTAGGGCGCGAGCGGCTCGTCGTTGCCCATCTCGTGGTCGAGCGCGTCGACGAGGCTCGCGAGGTTGCGCTCGAGCGAGAGCCGGGCGCGGATCGTGGCCTGCACGCTCGCCATCAGCAGCGCGGCTCCGACGCCCTTGCCCGACACGTCGCCGATCAGGATCGCGATCTCGCGCTCCGAGAGCGGGAAGTAGTTGAAGAAGTCCCCGCCCACCTCGCGGGCGGGGATCGAGACGCCGCAGGACTCCGCGAAGCTCGAGACGAGCGGCCCGCGCGGCAGCAGCTCCACCTGGATGCGCCGGCCGATCTCGAGCTCCTTGCGCAGGCGCTCCTGCTCGATCAGGCGCTCCTGGTTGCGGCGCAGGTCGCGGGCGAGGCGGTTGAAGGTCTCCGCCAGGCGCCGGAACTCGCGGCCGTGGGGCACCGGCACCTGCACGTCGAGGTTGCCGCCGGCGAGCGCCTCGGCCCCGTGCGTGAGCGACGTGAGGTGGCGGGTCATGCGCCGCGAGAGCGGGAGGATCCCGACGAGAGCGAACACGCCGAGCCCGAGGCCGAGCGCGAGGTTGCGCGCGGCGGTGGCGCGGATCTCGGTGAGCGCGGGGCCGATCGGACGCGCGACGGCGATCACGATCCCCGTCTCCGGGTCGGGCCGCTCGGCCACCACCCAGTCGCCCGCGTCGCTGCGCGTGGCGGGCCGGCCCGGCACGAGACCCAGCTCCTCGAGCACGGCCTCGTCCTTGGGGTCGGGCGCGTAGGGCCGTCCTTCGGCGTCGCGCGCGAAGGGAATCGCCCCCTGCCGCCGCTCGGCGCCCGACAGGATCGCGCGCAGCAGCAGGCGCAGCGCCTCGGCCTCGGCGGCCGCCAGCGCCTCGCGGCGCGCCTTCTCGTAGGCGCTCTCGACGGTCCCCTGCGGCCGCGACTTCATGCGCTCGAGCCGGGCCTTGAGCTCGTCGGCCACGACGTCGACGCGCGTCGACATCTCCGCGGCGAACTCGCCGGCCTCGGCGGCCACCGCCTGGCGGAAGGCTCGCTGCGAGCCCTGCCACGAGTACAGCGTCACGCCCAGCAGCGGTACCACCGCCAGCAGGAAGAAGGCGACGGCGAGCTGGGTCCTGAGCCTCATC
>CAZMRX010000393.1:0-5189 GCA_964568755.1 uncultured Acidobacteriota bacterium
GCAGCGTGCCCGGCGCGCGGCCGCGCGGCGCGCGCGGCGCGCCGGGCGCGCCCGCGGCCGCGCCCGCGGGCACGGGCAGCGAGCGCCGCAGCGCGAGCAGCTCCGAGGCCACGTCGTAGCGCCTGGTGTAGAGCGCCTGGCGCACGTCGATCGAGCCGGTGACCCACTGCTGCTGGGCGTCGCCGAACAGGCGCAGGTCCGCGTCGATCAGGCTGCGCAGCCCCTCGGGATAGCGCAGCGCCAGCGAGCGGCCGGTGGAGCGGATGTCGTAGGAGCTGAGCTCGGCGGCCGCGTAGGCGATCTGGCCCTCGAGCGTGAGCGGCCCGCCGGCGAGCGTGCCCTGCACCCCCTCGAGCTCGGCCGCGCGCTCGCTGAAGCGCACGCGGCCGCGCAGGCCCTCGACGCCGTGCGGGAAGCCGCGCAGGCGCAGGCCGGCGCCCTCGAGGTCGAGCGTGCCGCGCACCACCGGCGCGCTGCGCGCGCCCGAGACCGACACCGACAGCCTCGCGTCGCCCGTTCCACGCAAGCGGCGCGTGAGCGCCGCCAGCACGCGCAGGTCGGCGCGGCCGCGGGCCGTGAACGCGAGCTGGCCGTCGCCCACGAGGTCCGCCGAGCCGTCGACCGCCAGGTCCGTCCCCTCGCCGGCGAGCTGGAGCCGGCCGAGATCGAAGCGGCCCGCCGCGAGCCGCAGCTCCACGCCCTCGCGCGCGCGCACCGGAAAGTCGGCCAGCAGCAGCTCGAGCTGCGCGAGCCGCGCCTCGGCGCGCACCTCCTCCGGCCGCGCGAGCGGGCCCGCGATCCGCGCGTCGCCGCTGGCGACGATCGCGAGCCCCTGGGGCAGCTGCTGCCGCAGCGCACGCAGGAACGGATCGATGCTGGTGTCGCGCAGCGACAGCCGCAGGTCGGCCTCGTAGGGAGCGGCCGCGAAGGCGGAGCCCGCGAGCGAAATGTCCACGCGCCCGGAGCGGCAGCGCCCGTCCACCACGACGCGGCCGTCGCCCGTTCCGGTCAGGCGCGCCTCGAGCGCGCCGATGCCCTCGTCGCCGAGGAACAGCCGCGGCGAGCTGAGCGTGGCCTTGAGGCGGGGCCGCGCGAGCGTGCCCTGCAGCAGCAGCTGGCCGGAGACACGCCCGCCCAGCCCGGCCGTGGGCGTGGGCGCCTGGACCAGCGCGCCCAGGTCGACGTCCGTGATCTCGCTCGAGCCGTCGTAGACGCCGTCGTCGCTGACGCTGCCGGCAAAGCGGACCCGGCCGCCGCCCAGGCGCAGCTCGCCGCGGGTCACCTCGGCGCGCCGCTCCCGCCAGCGCGACTCGATCTGCGCCTCGTCGTACGCGACGCCCAGGTAGCGCCCGCCGCGGGCGGTGCCTTGCGCTTCGCCCTCGGGCGCGCTGCGCCGGCCGCGCACGCTCGCCGTCCCGCTCACCCGGCCGCTCGCCGCGACGTCCCACTCCATGAAGCGCGCCAGGTCTTCGACCGGCCACTGCGTCGCGCGCGCGCGCCCCGCGAGCGCGTCGCGCTGGCCGAGCCAGCCGACCTCGGCGCGGCCCTCCCACTCGACGAGCGCGCCGTCCTTGCGCAGCAGGAGCGGCTGCGAGGTCACCGCCTCGGCCCGCGTGTCGAAGCTCCCGGACCAGGAGGCCTCGCCCCAGTCGACGCCCGCGTAGCCGATCCCGCTGCCTTCGAAGCGGCCTTCGAAGAGCGGCCAGTCGAGGCTGCCGCTCCAGCGGCCGCGGAAGCGGCCCGCGCCCGAGAATCCCGCCGGCTGGGCCTCGGGGTTGCCGAGCGCCCGGCGTACGCGGGTGAGCGCGGCTTCGGCGGCGGCGAGGTCCTCGGCGTCGAATGCGAGCTCGAGCCGCGCGCGGTCCTGCTCGTCCACCTCGCCGCTGAGCTTCACGCCCAGGCCCGCTCCGGCGAGCTCGAGGCGCTCGTAGCTCTGGCGTCCGTCTTCGGCGCGCCAGTCGAGGTGCCCGGCGAGCGGCAGGCGCCCGTCCGGCCGCTCGGCGAGCACGAGCGCGAGGCGCCCCGTCTGGCGCCGCGTCTGGCCCTTGGGCCAGCTCACGTCCACGTCGCCGGTCGCGGCGGTGCCGACGCCGAGCTCGCCCCAGCCGAACAGCATGCGCAGCGCGCCCTCGCCGTCCGCGCCCTCGAGCCGCCCGCGGATCGAGACGGGGCGGCGCGTCGCGGTGGGCGGAACGTCGACCGAGAGCAGCGCCTGGCCGCCGAGCGTCTGCACGTCGAGCTCGCGCATCACCAGCCCGCTGGTGCCGTCGTACGACAGCCAGCTCGCGAAGCGCGCCACGCTCACGCCCAGGAAGCGCCCGTCCTCGCCCTGCATGCGGCCCTCGATCCGCAGCCGCGAGCCGTCGATCGAGAGCAGCCCGGTCCAGCGCGCCTGTCCCGCGAAGCCGAGTCCCGAGCGGAACACGTGCCGCTCCAGCACCGCGAGGTCGACGGGGCCCTCGAGGCTCAGCTGGCCCTGCGGCCGCCCGGCGAAGCGGATCCGGCCGTGGTAGGCCAGGTTGACGTTGTCGGCGAACACGCGCGCACCCTGGATGTCCACGACGCCGCGGTTCACGATCACGTCCAGCTCGGTGCCGAGCTGCAGCTCCGGGGCGCTGCCCATCTTCAGGCGACCCGGCTCGAACGCGATGTGGCCGGCGAGCCCGCCCTCGGGGCGCCCCAGCAGGCGGCCGCGGAACTCGGGCAGGTCGAGGTCGAGCGGCACGCGCTCGTGGTCGAGCACGAACTCGCCGCCCACGATCACCAGCCGCTCGACCGAGACCGCGAGCCCGCCGCGCCCGCCGCCGCCGCCGAGCTTCGGGATGTCGTCCCCTCCGGGGCCGAGCGGTGGCGAGGGGAATGCGTGGACCCGCAGCCGCATGCCTTCGAGCCGCAGGCGCGAGAGCACGATGCGGTTGCCCCGCCAGGGCGCGACGCTCGGGCGCACGCGCACCGAGTCGATCTCCAGGAACGGCGGCGCGTCGGGCGTGACGCCGCCCACGCGCAATCCGGTGAGCTCCAGCTCGCCGGTCGCGAGCTTCACGCCCAGGCGCCCGACCGTGACCGGGCGCTTGAAGCGGTACGAGAGCGAGCTCTCGATCAGGTGGGCGCCCCACTGCGGGGCGCGCCACAGCGCGTAGAGCCCCGTCGCTCCCAGCACGAGCGCGACGAGCAGCAGCTTGCGCCGGCGGGACACCGCGCCTCTCCTAGGCGACCACCGCCAGGAGCGCGCCGGTCTCGACCGCCTGGCCTTCCCGGACCAGAAGCTCCAGCAGGCGCCCGCCGCGCGGCGCGCGCAGCTCGTTCTCCATCTTCATCGCCTCGATCACGACCAGGCCCTGCCCGGCCACCACGCTGGCGCCGGCCTCGGACAGCACGCGGACGATGCGACCCGGCATCGGCGCCGTGAGCCGGGCCGGACCGTGGTCGCGCCGCGCCGGAGCCGCGCCGCGCGCCGCGACGGCGAGCTCCACGCACAGGCTGTCGCCCGGAAAGTCGACGCGGTAGCCGCTCGGCTCGCGCTCCAGCCCCAGCTCGTGGCCGCGCGCGTCGATCGTCACGCGGGTGAGGCCGTGTGCGGCGTCGCTGACGCTGACGGCGTGCGGCGCGCCGTCGAGGCTCACGCTGTAGCGCCCGTCGCTCCCGCGCACCTCGACGCGGAAGGTTCGCCCCAGCACGGTGGCGTCGAAGATCACCCGCGGCTTCCGATCCGGGCGGTGTGCGCCTCGCGCCGGCCCGCGCTGCGCCAGGCCGAGGGCGGCGCGGAGGCGGCCGCGCGCGTGCCCGAGCGGCGCCGCTCCTCGAAGGCCCGGACCGCCGCCGCGATTGCAGCCGCCTCGACGGGGCGCTCGGGTCTCGCGTCGGGGCGGGCGAGCAGCGCGGCGGCGAAAGACGTGTCGTAGTCGCCCGCGACGAAGCCGGGATCCCGCAGCACCCGGTCGAAGAAGGGCAGCGTGGTGCGGATGCCGACCACCCGGTACTCGGCCACTGCCCGGCGCATCCGGGAGATCGCCTGCGCCCGGCTGTCGGCCCACGCCACCAGCTTCGAGACCAGAGGGTCGTAGTGGATCTCGACGCGGGCGCCCGCGTAGACGCCCGAGTCGTCGCGGATGCCGGGGCCGCCGGGCACGCGCAGCGCCGTGATCCGCCCCGGGCTCGGCAGGAAGCCGGCGTCGGGGTCCTCGGCGTACACGCGGCACTCGATCGCGTGCCCGCGCTGCGAGAGATCCGCCTGGCGCAGGGGCAGCGGCTCGCCCTGGGCGATGCGAAGCTGCAGCTGGACGATGTCGACGCCCGTGACCATCTCGGTCACCGGGTGCTCGACCTGGAGCCGCGTGTTCATTTCGAGGAAGTACGGCTGGCGCTGCGCGTCCACCAGGAACTCGAGCGTGCCCGCGCCCACGTACGAGACGCGACGCGCGAGCGCCGTCGCGAGCTCGCCCATGCGCTGGCGCAGCTCGTTCGTCAGGAACGGCGACGGGCTCTCCTCCAGCAGCTTCTGGTGGCGGCGCTGGATCGAGCACTCGCGCTCGAACAGCTGGACGACGTTGCCGTGCTGGTCGCCGAGCACCTGGATCTCGACGTGGCGCGGCCGCACGATCGCCTTCTCCAGGTACACGCTGCCGTCGCCGAAGGCGCCGTGCGCCTCGGAGCGCGCGCGGGCCAGGGCGGCCTCGAGCTCCCCGGGCGAGTCGACCAGGCGCAGCCCCTTGCCGCCCCCTCCGGCGGCAGCCTTCAGCATCACCGGGTAGCCGAGCCGCTCCGCGTCGCGCCTGACGTCGGCGAGCTCCGCGGCCGTCTCGAGCGCTCCCGGGACGACCGGCACGCCCGCGGCCACCGCCTCGCGCCGGGCCGAGGTCTTCTCGCCCATGAGCGCGATCGTCCCGCTCTTCGGGCCGACGAACACGATGCCCGCCTCCTCGCAGGCGCGCGCGAAGGCCGCGTTCTCGGCCAGGAAGCCGTAGCCCGGGTGGATCGCCTCGGCGCCGCTGGTCCGGGCCGCCTCCAGCACGCGGTCGATCCGCAGGTACGACTCGCGCGAGGCGGCCGGGCCGATCGGGAGCGCCTCGTCCGCGAGCCGGACGTGGAGCGCGTCCACGTCGGCCTCGGAGTAGACCGCCACGCTGCGGATCCCCAGCTCGCGGCAGGCGCGGATCACCCGAACCGCGATCTCGCCGCGGTTGGCGACG
>CAZMRX010000394.1:0-4462 GCA_964568755.1 uncultured Acidobacteriota bacterium
GACGATGGAGCGCTTCCAGATCCAGGAGCGTTTCGCCCCCGAAGCGCCCGCCAAGGAGCCCGTATGACCGAACATCATTCGAAGAAGGACCGCCGCGAGTTCCTGACCAAGCTCGGGATCGGGGCGGGCGTCGTCGGGATCGGCACCCAGGCCGCGGCCTCGCTGCGCTCGCTCTTGCCCAACGTCTCCTACGACGCCCCGACCACGGTGAAGCTGGGCCTGCCCGGCGACTTCCCCGACGGGATGAAGTTCCTGCCGGAGCTGCGCCTCTTCGTGTTCCGGGAGGGCAAGGTGTTCCACGCGGTGTCGGCCGTGTGCACCCACCTCGGCTGCACCGTCCGCGCCGAGGCGCTGCCGCAGCCGGAGACGATGGAGGTGGGCGGCGCGCCCCTGCGCGTGACGCACCGCTTCGCGTGCCCGTGCCACGGCTCGAAGTACACGGGCGATGGCCGTGTCGTCTCGGGCCCTGCGCCGAAAGCTCTCGCCTGGTACCACCTCGAGGTCTCGCCCGACGACGGCCAGCTCGTCGCCGACCTCGCGCAGGAAGTCGAGCGCGACTTCCGGCTGACCGTGGCCTGAGGAGAACGCCCATGGCCACTGCCCTGAAACCTCCCGCAGCCCCGGCCCCGAGCGCCCCGGGCGTCCACCCGAAGCCGCTCTGGAGCTTCAAGCCGCGCTCCGACCGCGAGGCGGGCGACGCGATCGTCTCGAACTTCATGCTGCACTGGTTCCCGGCGAAGGTGTTCAAGCCCTCGCTCGACTGGAACTACTCTTTCTGGCTCGGCACGATCAGCGCCGCGCTGTTCTTGCTGCTGGTGGTCTCGGGCCTGCCGCTGATGTTCCTGTACGTGCCCTCGGTCGAGCGTGCCTACGGCTCGGTCAAGGACATCGAGTGGGTGGTCACGTTCGGGTCGTGGATCCGTTCGGTCCACCGCCTCTCCGCCCACCTGATGGTGGCGGCGGTGTTCCTGCACCTGGTGCGCGTGTTCCTGACCGGCGCCTACAAGAACGGCGCCGGGCGCGGCCAGCGCCGCGAGTGGAACTGGGTCTTGGGCGTCGTGATGCTGCTGCTCACCCTCTTCCTCTCCTTCACCGGCTACCTGCTGCCCTGGGACCAGTTGGCCTTCTGGGCGGTCACGGTCGGCACCAACATCGCGGCCTCGATCCCGTACGTCGGCCCGCAAGTCCGGGAGCTGCTGATCGGCGGCCGCGCCATCGACCAGCCGACGCTGCTGCGCTTCTACATCCTGCACATCGTCGTACTGCCTGGCGCCCTGGGTGCGTTCTTCGGCTACCACATGTGGCGCGTGCGCAAGGACGGCGGCCTCGCTCGCGTGGACCGCGTGGCGACGCTGCGCGAGAAGGTCGCCGAGGACGTGACGAGCACCAAGACCTACACGCTGCTCGGTGTCGCCCGCGGCACCGCCCCGGCGATTCGCGCCGCGACGCTCGAGGCGCGCGACCTGACGGTGAACGCCGTCCCCGACCTGGTGCGCCGCGCCGCGATCGCGGTGCTCGGCACTTTCGCGGTGATCAGCGTGCTGTCCTCGTTCATCCGCTCGCCGCTCGAGGAGGCGGCCAACCCGCTCGTGACGCCGAACCCGGCCAAGGCCCCCTGGTACTTCCTCTGGCTCCAGGAGATCGTCACCGACACCACCTTCACCGTGGGCGGCTTCACCGTGAACGGGGCGTTCCTGGGCGGCGTGATCCTGCCCGGGATCATCCTCGCCCTGCTCACGGCCTGGCCCTGGCTCGACCGCTCCCCGGCCGAGGCCACCGGCGTCTGGTTCCACGGCAGCCGCCGCAAGCAGAACCGCGTGTTCCTGCTGTGCGTGCTCGCCGTCGTCCTGCTCACCATCGTCGGCACCTTCCTGCGCGGGCCTTCCTGGCAGTTCTTCTGGCCCTGGCAGGCGTGGCCGGAGATCCCCACGAGGATCTGAACCATGGAAAAGCGCACCGACTCACCCTACCCCCGCCTCGACCGGCCCGTGCTGGCGGTGATCGGCGTCGTGCTCGTGATCGCCACCATCCTGTTCCTGCGCAACGACCGCGAGCACGAGTGGCGCTGGTACCAGGCGGAGTTCAAGAACCTCGTCACCGAGAAGTTCGGCAAGGATCTCGCGAAGACCGTGCCCTCGGGAATGCAGCAGATCTGGGTCCCGGCCATGGGACGCGCCGACCGCTGCGTCACCTGCCACCAGGCCACCCACTGGAAGGGCTTCGAGACCGCCGACCACCCGTTCCGGACACACCCGCAGGAGATCCTCAGGACCCATCCTCCCGAGACCTGGGGCTGCACCTCGTGCCACGGCGGCCAGGGCTTCGCGGTCGACCAGGAGCCCGCCCACGGGCCCGTGCACTTCTGGGAGGAGCCCGTGCTCGGCAAGAGCATGGGCGAGGCCTACTCGATCGTCGAGGACAAGGGCGCACTGATGCAGATGAGCTGCAACGTCTGCCACCGCTACGACCGCGAGACGAAGGGCGCCGAGTTCATCAACCACGCCAAGAAGCTGGTCCAGGACAAGGGCTGCCGGGCGTGCCACGTGATCAACGGCCGCGGCGGGACGATCGGCCCCGACCTCACCTACGTGGGCGACAAGCCGGCCGAGCAGTACGAGTACGGCCGCCTTTCCGGGCAGAAGACGAGCTTCGCCTGGCACGCCGCCCACTTCAAGGACCCGCGCGCGCTGGTTCAGGACAGCGTGATGCCGAACTTCCACTTCACCAGCAAGGACGCGCAGGCGCTCTCGATGCTGGTGCTGTCGTGGCGCAAGGCCCCGGTGCCGGCCTCGTTCGTGCCGGGCGTGCCGCGCAGCGACCCGCAGACGGTCGAGGAGAAGCTGGCCGACCAGCAGATGCGCGAGGGCCCGGGCGCGTGGTTCGTCAAGACGGGCTGCTTCGTGTGCCACTCGATCTCGGTCTACGGCGTGAAGAGCCCGGCGCAGATCGGGCCCGACCTCTCGACGGCGGTCGAGGACGTCCAGACCCGCTTCGGACGGACGCTCGACGACTTCATTCGCGAGCCCACCGGGACGATGTCGGTCGTGCTGTCGCGCCAGATCGTGCTCACGCCCGAGGAGAAGGCCGTGGCGGTGTCGAAGCTGCGCGATGCGTTCGCAGAGCACCAGAAGCAGAAGGCCGGCGAAGCGAAGAAGAACCCCGGCCAGGTCATCGAGAGCCGGCAATGAGTACAGAGGAGGCAATCATGAAGATGGAAGCAAAGGGCAAGGTCCTCGTGACCGTGGCCGGGATCGTCGCCCTCGGGCTGCTCGCGGGGCGCTGCGCCCCGAGCGCGCCCAAGGGAGCCAAGAAGGGCGCCGCCGTCTCCGACGTGGCGCAGGCGGCCATGAAGGTCTACGTCGCGCCGGGCGACCTGGACGAGTACTACCTGTTCGCCTCGGGCGGACACTCGGGGCAGATGTACGTGTATGGCCTGCCTTCGGGCCGGCACATCTCCACGATCCCGGTGTTCACACCCTATCCCGCGACCGGCTACGGCTTCGACGACGACTCCAAGAAGATGCTGGGCGATCTCACCTGGGGCGACACGCACCACCCCGCGCTCTCGGAGACGAACGGCGACTACGACGGCCGCTGGCTGTTCATCAACGACATGAACGGGCGCATCGCCCGCATCGACCTGCGCGACTTCAAGACCAAGCAGATCATCGGGCCGGTGCCGAACGTGTCCGGCAACCACGGCTCGTCCTTCGTCACCCCCGGCACCGAGTACTCGGTGATGGCCTCGCGCTTCTCGATCCCGATCCCCAAGGGCACGGCGGTCGAGGTCGCGAAGTACGCGACGGACTACAAGGGCGTCGTCACCGGAATCAAGGTCGACCCGAAGAGCGGCGAGATGACGTTCGGCTGGCAGATCCTGATGCCGCCCTTCGACTACGACCTGGGCGATGCCGGCAAGCTGGTCTCGAACGGCTGGGTCTTCTTCACCTCGTACAACACCGAGAAGGCCACCGGCAAGCTCGAGATCACCTCGGCCCAGAAGGACCGCGACTACATCGCGGCCGTCGACTGGAAGCTGGCGGAGCAGCTCGCCGCGAAAGGCGAGGGGCAGATGATCGGCGGCGTTCGGGTGATCGACCCAGCAAAGAACCCCGGACTCGTCTTCTTCATGCCCTGCGGCAAGTCCCCCCACGGAGTCGACGTCTCGCCCGACGGCAAGTACGTGATCGGCTCCGGCAAGCTCCAGGGCGTCACCACCGCCTTCAACTGGGAGAAGGTGCAGACGGCGATCCGCAACAAGGACTTCAGCGGCGACGAGGACGGCATCCCGGTGCTCAAGTACGAGTCGATCAAGGACGCCGAGGTGCCGGTCGGCCTCGGACCGCTGCACACGCAGTTCGGTCCCGACGGCTACGCCTACACTTCCCTGTTCGTGGACAGCGCGATCGCCAAGTGGAAGCTCGGGAGCTGGGAGGTCGTGGACAAGGTGCCGATGTCCTAC
>CAZMRX010000394.1:4472-5173 GCA_964568755.1 uncultured Acidobacteriota bacterium
ACCTGACCTCGGCCGAGGGCGACACGGTGAGCCCGGACGGCAAGTACCTGGTCGGCCTCAACAAGCTGTCGCACGGACGCCACCTCACCGTCGGCCCCTCGCAGCCGGAGTCCTCGCAGCTCGTGGACATCACGGAGGAGAAGATGAAGCTGCTGCTCGACTTCTTCACCGAGCCCGAGCCGCATTACGCCCAGATCATCAAGGCCGACAAGATCAAGGCGATCGAGGTCTACCCGAAGGAAGAGAACCACCACCCGCTGGCGGTTTGGGACATCAAGGACACGGGCGTCTCGCGCAACGGCAACAAGGTCACCGTCAAGATGATCTCGGTGCGCTCGACGCTCACCCCGACCGACTTCGAGGTCAAGGAAGGCGACGAGGTCACGATCGCGGTGACCAACATCGAGCAGACGACCGACGAGCTGCACGGCCTCGGCATCCTCGACTACAACATCAACATCGTGATCGACCCCGGCGAGACCAAGACCGTCACCTTCAAGGCCAGGAAGAAGGGCGTGTTCCCGTACTACTGCACCAACTTCTGCTCGGCGCTGCACCAGGAGATGCAGGGGTACCTGATCGTTAGGTAGCTCCTCAGGGGGGTGTGGGGGGCGCGAGGCAGGCGCCCCCCACGTCCACTCTCCAGCCGTTCCGGCTCGTTGTTGTGCCCGTTCCGGCTCGTTGTTGTGCCCGTTCCGGCT
>CAZMRX010000395.1:0-5139 GCA_964568755.1 uncultured Acidobacteriota bacterium
CCGAGGACTCGACGGCGCGCCGCGGCGTGAAGGCCACCCCCGAGATGGTCGTGGTCACCCCCGGCGGCAAGCCGATCATGTTCTACCTGATCCTCGCGCTCGTGGACCCGGGCGACGAGGTGCTCTACCCGAACCCGGGCTTCCCGATCTACGAGTCGATGATCCGCTTCATCGGCGGAGTGCCCGTGCCGGTGCGGCTGCTGGAAGAAAAGGGCCACGCGCTCGACGTCGACCAGCTGATCAGCAAGATCACTCCGAAGACGCGGCTGATCGTCCTCAACTACCCGCACAACCCGACCGGCGGCGTGATCCCGGAGGCCGGGCTGCGCGCGATCGCGGACGCGGCGGTGCGGGCCTCTATCCCGGTGCTGTCGGACGAGATCTACTCGCAGATCCTGTACGACGGCAAGCACGTCTCGATCGCGGCGATGCCGGGGATGGAGTCGCTCGCGATCGTGCTCGACGGCTTCTCCAAGACCTACGCGATGACCGGCTGGCGGCTCGGCTACGGCATCATGCCGGCGCCGCTCGCGCAGGTGCTGGCGAAGCTGCAGACGAACGCGGTCTCGTGCACCGCGAGCTTCACCCAGCTCGCCGGGGTGCAGGCGCTCAAGGGCGACCACGCCCCGATCGACGCGATGGTCGCGGAGTTCCGCACGCGGCGCGACGCGATCGTCGAGGGCCTGCGCCTGATCCCCGGCTTCAAGTGCGCGCGGCCGCAGGGCGCCTTCTACGCGTTCCCGAACATCACCGGCACCGGCTACGGGGCGAAAGCGCTCGCGGACCGCCTGCTCGACGAGGCCGGGGTTGCGTGCCTCTCGGGCACGGCCTTCGGCGAGTGGGGCGAGGGCCACCTGCGCTTCAGCTACGCGAACAGCCTCGAGAACATCCAGGAAGCGCTGCGCCGGATCAAGACCTGCCTCGCGAAGTAGCGCGAGACGCCGGACTCAGGCCCGGCCCACGGCCTTCGCGAGGATCCAGAGCTGGCCGACGGCCAGGTGGACGAAGTTCCTGAAGAAGGCGGGGGAGTTCTTCTCGTAGACCCAGTGCCCCACGCCCTGCAGGATCCAGCCGAAGACGAACAGGCCCAGGGCGGCTGCCGGCGGGATGAAGCGGCCCGCGACGGCCAGCGCGGCGTAGGCGGCCAGCATCCCGGTGGCGAGCGCCACGTCGAGCGTCAGGTAGTAGGCGACGAACAGCAGGATCACGACCTCGGCGAGTGTCACCGTGAACGCGCCGGTGACCCCTTCGCTCAGCGACACGGTGAAGAGCGGCACCCGGGCCAGCAGCGCCAACGAGGCGAGCACGATGATCGGGATGCCGAACATGTGGCAGGTCTTGTTGCCCGGCGTCCTGTGGAACGCCGCGTAGTCGTCGAAGTGCGAGCGCAGTGCCGTGGTCATGGACTCCTCGGCGGTCTATCCGGCATCTTCGAGGCCGTCGCGGTACACCTCGTCGACCGCGATCCGGGCGGCGACACTCGCGAGCTCGACGCTCTCGCCCGGTCCGGCCGTCGAAACGACCCAGCCCGTGTCCTCGCGCCGGTGAAGTGTGAGCTCCGGTCCCCGATGAGAGACGAAGAGAACCTCGCGCAGGCTCGGCAGACCCTGGTAGTGCCGCAGCTTCTCGCCGCGATCGTAGTCCTCCGTCGAGGCGCTCGTGACTTCGACGAGGAGTACCGGATTGACGACGGCAAGTGTGTCGTCGGCAGCCCGCAGCGTCCGCCCGCAGATGACGGCGGCATCGGGGTAGGTGGACAAGCCGCTGGCCGCAATGCGCACCCGCAGGTCCGAGGTGAACATGCGGCAACTCGGGGGCAGGCGCCCGCCCAGGATGCGAATCACCGTGGCCGCGAGCGCCGCGTGGTCGGGCGACCCGCCCGCCATCGCGTAGATTTCGCCGTCGAGGAACTCGTGGCGCACGGAGCTCTCATCCTCGAGCGCGAGATACTGAGCATACGTGTAGTGCACGCGGCGGGCCGACGTGGACATCGAGGAAGTCTAGCACCCTGAGCGTGCGCGAGGGCGCGTAGAATCGAGGCGAACTCACCCCTGCTGCAAGGAGGAAGTCATGAAGAACATCGGCCGCGCTCTCGTCCTGAGCTTCGTCGCCAGCGCCGCGCTCGCTCACCCGCACTTCAACAAGACCGTGACGGCGACGCTTTCGCCCGGAGTGGAGCTGACGATCACCTACAACACGACACCCGCCAACGAGGCCCACGCGCAGAGCGCGAAGGTCGGCGAGTTCGTCACCCCGCGCCGGCCGGTGCTGAAGCTCTCGGCCGAGCTCAAGACCGAGAAGGCCACGCTGCCGGCCGGCGAGTACACGATCGGAGTCGTCAAGAACGGCGAGAAGGACTGGACGCTCGCGCTCTACCCGGGCCGTCTGCAACGCGGCGACGTTCCCGACTCCGCCAAGGCGATCCGGCTCGACTCGATGTTCTCGGCCGACCACGGCACCGCCGACCACATGCTGATCGACGTCACGCCCGGACACGGCAAGTTCGAGGGCAAGGCGGTCCTCACGCTGCACTTCGGCACGCTGTTCCTGGCCGGCTCGCTCTCCTGAGCGGGAGCGCTCAGAGCTTCTTGATCAGCACCTTCGAGCGCCGGCCGCTCTGCTCGTAGCGCGCGCGGCGCGCCGGCGGCAGGTCGTCGGGGGTCCCTTCGGCGAAGCCCGCCTTCGACTGGAAGAAGCTGAAGGCCTGCGTCGAGAGCGCGAGCAGCTGCGTGAGCCCCGCCTCGCGCGCCTTCGTCTCGACGAACTGCGCGAGCTTTCGCCCGATGCCCTGGTTCTCGTGCGAGGGCCGCACGTAGAGGCAGGCGAGCTCGCCTTTCTTCTCGGCCGGGTACGGGTGCAGCGCCACGCACGCGATCGGGTTGCCGTCCACCTCGAAGATCCAGTAGGCGGCGAGCTCCTTCTCGATCGAGGCGCGCGTGCGCGGCGCGAGCTCGTCCTTCTCGATCGAGCTCTTGATCAGCTGCTCGATCGCGCGCACGTCCGAGCGGCGGGCCTGGCGGATCTGCTGGTAGTCGTTGGCGTAGACCAGCGTGCCGATGCCCTCGTTGGAGAACACCTCGGCCAGCAGGCCGTCGTCGACGCCGCCGTTGATCACGTGCACCCGGGGCACGCCCGCCTCGCACGCGGCGACCGCGTGGCGCGCCTTCGAGACGTGCGACGGGTCGACGGCGCCGCGCTGGAGCGCCTCGGCGAGCTCGCGCACCGACAGCTGCCGGGCCACGGCGCCGTCCACGAGCAGGCCGTCCGTGGTGGTGATGTAGACCAGCTTCACGGCCTGTAGCGCCCGCGCGGCCTCGAGCGCCACGGCATCGGAGTTGACGCGGAAGGTGCGGCCCTCGCCGTCGAGCCCGAGCGGCGGCACCACCGGCACGATCCCGCTCGCGAGCAACGTCTGCAGGAACGCGGTGTCCACGCGCTCGACCTTGCCGGTGAACAGGTGATCGACGCCCTTCAGGATCCCGAGCGGGTGGGCGATCACCGCGTTGGTCGCCGCGGCGCGCAGGTCGGCGGCCGCGAGCCCCTCGAGGATCTCGTGCGTCAGGCGGGTCGCGGCGGTGAGCGCGAGGTCGAGCGTGGCCTCGTCGGTGACGCCCGAGCCCTCGAGGTCGCTCGGCTCGAGGCCGCGCTCGGTGGCGAGCGCGCGGATCTGGATCGACGCGCCGTGGACGAGGACCGTGCGGATGTTCAGCGACCACAGCACGGCGACGTCCATCAGGATGTTACCGAAGTTCCCGTGGGCCACCGCGGCCCCGTCGACGGCGACCACGAACGCCTTCTCGCGGAACTGGGGGACGTACTGGAGGATCCCCCGCAGGTCGGTCGGTCTCACGCCCGGCACGTTAGCAGGGCGGGCGAGGGGCCACAAGCCGCGCCGGTGCGGTGATATCCTCTCTGTCCCTCGCTACCAGGTACGCTTCGCACTCCCCATGCTCGAGCCCGTTCGCGTCTACGCCACCTGCGACATCGGCCAGGCCGCCCTCGATCGCCTCCGCGAGCGGGGCTACGCCGTCGAGGTCTACCCGGAGGTCCAGCCGCCGCCCAAGGCGCTCGTGATCGAGAAGCTGCGCGCGGGGGTCCACGCGCTCGTCACCACGCTGCGCGACCGGATCGACGAGGAGGTCTTCGCGGCCGGCAAGGCCTCGGGGCTCAAGGTCGTGTCCCAGATCGCGGTCGGCGTCGACAACATCGACCGCGCCGCCGCCAACCGCCACAAGATCCCGTTCACCCACACGCCCGACGTGCTCACCGACGCGACCGCGGAGTACGCGTTCTTCATGCTGGGCGCGGTGGCGCGCCGGCTCTACCCCGCCGAGGTCCAGGTCCGCGAGCGGCAGTGGACCACCTGGCACCCGTACCTGCCCTGGCTGGGGGACGAGGTCACGGGCCGGACGCTGGCGGTCGTGGGCATGGGGCGGATCGGCAAGAGCATGGTCGCGAAGGCGGTCGGCTTCGACATGGACGTGCTGTGCCACAGCAGCCGCGGCTCGGCCGCACTCTCCGGCTACGTGGCGAGCGTGCAGCGGCTGATGGACCTGCGCGAGCGCGAGGGGCTCTCGTCGCGGCGACAGACGATCGAGGCCGTCTCGCTCGAGGACGCCTTGCGCCGCGCCGACTTCGTCTCGCTGCACGTGCCGCTCACCATGCCCGGCACGGCCAGGGAGCCCACCTACCACCTGATCGACGAGGCGCGGCTCAAGCTGATGAAGAAGACCGCGTACCTCGTGAACACGGCGCGCGGGCCGGTGGTGGACGAGGTGGCGCTCGCGAAGGCGCTGCGTGAAGGCTGGATCGCGGGCGCCGCGCTCGACGTGTTCGAGCAGGAGCCGCTGCCCGACGACAGCCCGCTGCGGGACGCGACGCTGGTGCCGACGCTGCGGCTCTTCCCGCACGCCGCCTCGGCCGCGCGGGCGACGCGGCTCTCGCCCGATCCCGACGTGGGCATGGCCGGCCGCTGCGTGCAGGGTACGATCGACGTGCTCGAGGGGCGCTACGGCGGCGACCCGAAGCAGATGCCGTTCGTCGTCAACAAGGAGGCGTTCTGAGCGAGCAGTCCCTGGTCGGCAGCGAGGTCGCCCACTACCGGATCACGTCGAAGCTCGGCAGCGGCGGGATGGGCGT
>CAZMRX010000396.1:0-379 GCA_964568755.1 uncultured Acidobacteriota bacterium
CGAACGAGGCCCGGGCGCACGGCGTCCCGGAGCGGTTCTCCACCACCACGGCCTGGTTCCCGACCGAGAGCGTGGTCGCCAGGTCCAGCCGGCCGTCCGCGCTGAAGCGCCCGACCACGAGACCGCGCGCCCCGGCGGACGGCAGCGTGGCTGCGGTCCCCGACGGGTCGAAGTAGGGCGGTCCCGTCTTGAGCCCGGGGAAGGCCGAGATGCGCGGCGTCCCCGAATCGTCCAGGACCCCGAGGTCGAGCACGCCGTCGTGGTCCAGGTCCGCCAGCGCGACGCGCAGCGGAACGCTGCCGACGGTGACCGCGGGCTGGGGGGTGAGCGAGGCGCCGCCCGCGCTGAACAAGACGGAGGCAGTGCCGGCGGCGCTGTC
>CAZMRX010000396.1:389-2033 GCA_964568755.1 uncultured Acidobacteriota bacterium
TCTGCGATCACGAGGTCGGGCCAGCCGTCGCGGTTGACGTCACCGGCGGCCACGTCCCGCGGCCCGTTCCCGGTGCTTGCGAAGGGCCCTGCCGAAAAGCCGCCCGCCCCGTTGCCCTGGTAGACGCGGACCAGGTTCATGTTTCGCATCACCACCGCGAGATCCAGCCGGCCGTCGCGGTTGAAATCGAGCGCGACGGCGCCCGCGGGGCTCTCGCCGGGCAGCGGGATCGCCAGGTTGATGTCGGTCAGGGGCGCGCCCCCGAAAGCGGCGCCGAGAGCGCCTGCGTGGAGCATCAGGCGCTGGGCCGTCTCGGCCAGCACCACGAGGTCGAGATCGGCGTCCGACGTGAACCGCGCCAGGTAGATCCGCGTGGGCGTCGCGAGCAGGTTGAAGGGCGCGACCGGACTGAACTGGCCGGCCGAGGCGCCCCCGAGGCCGCGAAGGACCTGGGCCTGGGCTACCGATCCGAACGCCACCACCAGGTCGAGGATGCCGTCCTGGTCGACGTCGCCCGCCGCGATGTCCACCGGATTCGGCTGCGTGGTCGCCACCGGTGAGCCGGTGGCGGCGGTGAACCCGCCGGAGCCGTTGCCGAGCAGGATGCTGACGTTGTTGCCGGCGGCATTGGCCACCGCCAGGTCCAGGCGCCCGTCGCGGTTGAAGTCGCCCGAGGCGACTGCGTTGGGCGTCGTTCCGACACCCACACCCGCGAGCGTGGTGAGGCTCAGCCCGCTGCAGGTGTCCGCGTCGGCGAGCGAGGGGGCCGAAAGCACGAAGGCGCACGCGAGCGCCGCGAGGATCGGCGCGTACTCGGACGGCCTGCGGCTCATTCGGTGTTCTCCTTCCACGGGTGACCGCATGCGGCTCTACTTCGAGTGGATCGTGAAGCGGCGGAGCGGGCTGCAGGGACGCGTCTTGTCGTCGAGGAAGGCCTGGACCGTCCAGCGCCCGTAGAGCGTGCTCATCGTGATCGAGGTGCCCGCCACAGGCAGACGGGCGGTCAGCGTGTCGCGCCTTCGGCCCCAGCGTCCCTCGTAGTCGCCCAGCACCTGGACGGCCGGGGCCCCGGGGTAGCTCGCCGCGACCGGCACGGTCGGTGCGTCATCGCGGTCGCCCTTGCGCCCGCGCTTCGGCTTGGGCCAGGTGAACGGCACGTTCAGCTCCTGGTACAGGAAGCCGCTGGGCGTGAAGACCTTGAAGCGGACCACGTGGTCCCCGTAGATCGGCCGGTCGAGGCGCGTCTCGAACTCGAGGTCCAGGATCTTCATTGTCGAGTAGCGGCCGTCGCGAGGCTGCTTCTTCGCACCCGGCGCGGTGATCTCGATCGGGGAGCAGCCGTCCGGCTGGTTTCTGTCGTGAGCCGATGCGGCTCCTGCGATCCCCATGGCGACCACCAGCATGGCGACGCGCTTCATGAAGCCTCCTCGTGGACTCCGCTGCGAGCGACTTCGGGTTCGGAAAGCCGCGGGCCGGGCATTTTACCTCAAGTAACACTTTAGGTCGAGGGTGCGCAATGAGCCCGCTCACAGTGGGGTTGCCGGGAGGCCCGTGGGCACAGTGAGTTACACTCAACGGATGCGTTTCCTCGAGAGGCTCGGCCGGGGCACCGTCGTCTTCGACGGGGCCATGGGGACCATGCTT
>CAZMRX010000396.1:2043-5117 GCA_964568755.1 uncultured Acidobacteriota bacterium
GCTCTACGGCCGCGGCGTCTTCGTGAACCGCTGCTTCGACGAGCTGAACCTGTCGAACCCCAACCTGGTCCGTCAGGTGCATGCCGAGTATCTCGAAGCAGGCGCTGAAGTTATCGAGACGAACACGTTCGGCGCCCACCGCTTCAAGCTGGGGCCCCACGGCCTCGACGCCCAGGTGCGGAAGATCAATCGCGAAGGCGCGCGCGTGGCCCGCGAGGCCGCCGGGACGAAAGGCCTCGTCGCCGGCGCCATCGGACCGATCGGCAAGCCGCTGGAGCCCATCGGCAGCATCCCCTCCGCGGAAGCCGAGGCGGCCTACCGCGAGCAGGCCGAGGGGCTGCTCGAGGGCGGGATCGACCTGTTCCTGCTCGAGACCATGCCGTCGCTCGACCAGGCCAAGGCCGCGCTCCAGGCCGTCCGCTCGCTCACGAGCGAGCTGCCCGTCGCGGTGAGCCTGACCTTCAACGAGGAGGGCCACACCCTCTACGGCGACTCACCCGAGGACGTGGTGCGCGAGCTGGAGGCCCTGGGGGTGCCGGTCGTCGGCGCGAACTGCAGCCAGGGGCCGCAGGCGATGCTCGAGACGCTGTCGCGGATGGCCGCGGTAGCCCGCACCGCCAAGCTGTCGGCCATGCCCAACGCCGGCTCGCCGGCCTACGTCGAGGGCCGCTACGTCTACCTGTGCACGCCCGAGTACATGGCCACCTGGGCGCGCCGCTTCCTCGAGGCGGGCGCCAGCGTCGTCGGAGGCTGCTGCGGCACGACGCCCGCCCACATCCGGGACCTGGTGCGCTCGGTGCGGATGTTCCAGCCGGGGCGCGAGGTCGAGGCGAAGGTGGTGGCGCCGCAGCGGCGCAAGGAGGCGCCCGCGCCGGTGCCGCGCGAGCAGAAGTCGCCGCTCGCGCGCAGCCTGCGCCGCAAGTTCGTGGTCTCGGTGGAGCTCGACCCGCCGCGCGGCGCCGAGGCGGGCGTCCTGATCGAGCGCGCGCAGTACTGCAAGGAGAACGAGGTCGACGCGATCAACGTCGCCGACGGCCCGCGCGCCTCGGCGCGCATGAGCGCCCAGGCCCTGTGCGTGCTGCTGCAGGAGAAGGTGGGGATCGACACGATCCTGCACTACACCTGCCGCGACCGGAACCTGCTCGGGATCCAGTCGGACCTGCTCGGCGCCCACGCGCTCGGGCTCCGCAACGTGCTCGCGATCACCGGCGACCCGCCCAAGCTCGGCGACTACCCGGACGCGACCGCGGTCTACGACGTGGACTCGATCGGCCTGATCCGCATCATGGACAACCTCAACCACGGCGCCGACCTCGCGGGCAACCTGATGGGCCCGGCGCTCGCGATCCACGTGGGCTGCGGCGCCGACCCGAGCAAGCCCGACACCGAGAAGGAAGTGAGGCGGCTCGAGGAGAAGGTCAAGGCGGGTGCGGAGTACATCATGACGCAGCCCGTCTACGACCCGCGCACGCTCGAGCGCTTCTTGTCCCTGATCAAGCACCTGGACGTGCCGCTGCTGGTCGGGATCCTGCCGCTCTACTCGCACAAGAACGCCGAGTTCCTGCACAACGAGGTGCCCGGGATGAGCATCCCCGACGACATCCGCGAGCGGATGCGCGTTGCGGGCTCCGGCGAGCGCGCGCAGCTCGAGGGCGTCAAGATCGCGCAGGAGGCGACGCTCGCCGCGCGCGAGCTGGCCCAGGGCGTCTACATCATGCCGCCGTTCAACAAAGTGGACCTGGCGGTGCGCGTGATCGAGGTGCTGCGCTAGACTCGGGACAGGTGACGTCAGTGACTCGGCTCGCGGCGGGCGCGCTCCTCGGCTTCGGACTCCTGGCCGCGGGCGCCGCGGCCCAGGCGCCGCCGGTGTTCCCGGTCGCCCTCGACCTGGTCAACGTGACGGTGACGGTTCGCGACGCCGGCGGCGGCCTGGTGTCGGACCTGCGCGAAGAGGACTTCCAGGTCCTCGAGGACGGCCGGCCGCAGCAGGTGCGGCTGTTCGCGCCGGCGGCGTCGAAGGAAGAGCGCGAGGAGCTGACGCTCAACCTGGGCATGCTGTTCGACACCAGCGAGAGCATGCGCAAGGACCTGCGCCTGAGCCAGCAGTCGGCGACGCGCTTCCTCGAGTCGATCCCGCGCGCCCGCGACCTGGTGCTGGTGTTCTTCGACCGCGACATCCGGATCTCGCGCTACAACTCGGAGAACCAGCAGGGGATCTTCTCGCGCATCCTCGAGACCCAGGGCATGGGCCACACCGCTCTGCGCGACGCGATCGCCGTCTACCTCTCGCGCGTCGTCGACACCCCGGGGCGCAAGGTGCTGGTGATCTTCACCGACGGCGACGACACCACGAGCCAGGTCCCGCCGCAGGAGGTCCAGCGGCTGCTGCGCTCGAGCGAGGTGACGGTGTACCCGGTGGCCTTCCCGGGTCAGCAGCGGCCGAACAGCACCGACGCGCTGCGGGCCCGCTCGTTCCTGCACGGGCTCGCGGAGATGACCGGCGGCCAGGTGTTCCAGCCCACCGCCTCGCGGCAGCTGGCGGCGATCTACGAGACGATCCTGGGCGAGCTGGGCAGCCAGTACGTGCTCGGCTACACCTCGGACAACACGCAGCGGGACGGCCGCTTCCGCAAGATCACGGTCGAGCTGAAGCGCCCGGAGCTGCGGGTCCGCCACCGTCGCGGCTACGACGCGCCGAAGGACGAGCCGCCGCTGCAGGCGAAGAAGAAGTAGCGCGCCGAACGAGGCCACGGCAGCAACCCACGGCCGATAGCCACGGGTAGCGGGGGAGCCGGAGGGCTCCCGGGGCGAGTCCCCGGTCGGGGCGCTTGGACTCGGCACGGGATTCCGGTCCCCCGCGGAGACGATGGCTCTCAGCTGAGGCAGAAGCCGAAGGCCGTGCCGCCGCTGCAGGCGAAGAAGAAGCAGGCGGCTCGAAGCGCGAGCGACGAGCCGAACGCGGCGGAACGCCAACGAACCTGGAGAACGACCGGGGGCAGGGTCGGCTCAGCTCTCCCGGGATCGTTCTACTTCGAGGGTGGGCTCCAGTCGTTCGTCCGCCACCTCAACCGCAA
>CAZMRX010000397.1:0-5091 GCA_964568755.1 uncultured Acidobacteriota bacterium
CAACGGCGGGGGAGCGAGGCGCGTGCGCGGGGCCGGCGTCTGCGACGGCACCGGCGGCGCCGCCGCCGCTCGCGCCGGGGCGAGCCCCTCGCGGGCGATCGCGAGCGCCGCGCGCATGTCGCCCGCGGAGGCGAAGCGGCGCTCCAGGTCCTTCTCGAGCGCGCGGTTCACGACCGCGACCACGGCTCCCGGCATGTCGGGCACCCAGCGCCGCACCGGCGGCGGCTGCTTGTGCACCACCTGGAACAGCACGCTGGGGGTGGTGTCGGCCTCGAACGGCTTGTGGCCGGTGAGCAGCTCGTAGAGCACCGCGCCCGTCGAGAAGATGTCGGAGCGGCCGTCCACCTTGTCGCCGAGCGCCTGCTCCGGCGACATGTAGTTGGGCGTGCCGAGCACGATCCCCTCCTGGGTCATCTCGGAGGTGCTGACGCGGGCGAGGCCGAAGTCCATGATCTTGACGACGCGGCTCTTGCCCAGGTGGATGTTGGCGGGCTTGATGTCGCGGTGCACGACGCCCTTGGCGTGCGCGTAGTCGAGCGCCGCGAGCGTCGAGTCCATGATGTTCAGCTTCTCGTCGAGCGACTTCAGCAGGTCCGAGTCGATCGCCTCGCGCAGGTCGATGCCCTCGAGCAGCTCCATGGCCATGTACAGCAGCCCCTGCTCCTCCCCGAAGTCGTGCACGGTCACGATGTTGGGGTGGTTCAGCAGCGCCGCGGCCTGGGCCTCGCGCTGGAAGCGCTGCAGCGTCTCGTTGTCGGGGCCGAGGCGGGCGGGGAGCGTCTTCAGCGCGACGTAGCGGTTCAGTACGGGGTCGTGGGCCTTGTACACCTCGCCCATCGTGCCGCGGCCGAGCTCGCCGACGATCGTGTACTTGCCAATCCGCTCGCGATCCATGCGGTCATGTGCTGGCCTCTCGAGGCCAACAGGCGATGGTAGCACGCAGGTGCGGGGGCCGCGGCGAGGCCGGCCGGGACGTACAATGTGCGCCGATGTCGAGACGGACTCGCGTGCTCGCCCTGCTCGGACTCGTCGTCACCTCTCTCGTCGCCTGGCCGGCTCCCGCCCTCGTCCAGCAGGCGCCAGCGGTCACGGTTCGCTTCGGCGTGATCGCCGAGGAGCCGAACGAGCCGGACCGCATGTTCAAGGTCTACTCGCCGCTGCTCGCGCTGCTGCGGCGCCGGGCGGAGCCCGCGGGGGTCCGCGTCGGCGAGCTCGTGATCGCGCGCGACCTCGACGACCTGGCGCAGCGGATCGCCCGGCGCGAGGTGGACTTCGTGCTCGAGAGCGTCTTTCCCATGCTCTCGCTGCGCGAGCGCAGCCGCAGCCTCGACCCCGCGCTGCTGGTGGTGCGCCGCGGCGAGCGCCAGTACCGCAGCGTCTTCTTCACGCGCCGCGAGAGCCCGATCAAGAGCCTCGCCGACCTGCGCGGCCGCACGCTCGTGCTGCAGGCGGTCCGCTCCACATCCGCCTTTGCGCTGCCGCGCGCCGAGCTCGCCCGCCTCGGCATGCGGCTGGTCGACGCCGACGACTCGGCCGCCGACCCGAAGGCGGTGCGCTACGTGCTCGCGCTGGCCGAGGTGAACCAGGCCGTCTGGGTGCTGCACGAGAAGGGCGACGCCGGCGCCTTCAACGAGGGCGACTGGCAGGCGCTGCCGGAGAAGGTGCGCGAGCGGCTGCGCATCTTCGAGCGCAGCCGCCCGATCCAGCGCGGGCTGATCGCGTTTCGCGACGGGCTCGACGCGACCACGCGCCACACGCTCGAGCAGGTGCTGCTGGGCCTGCACGAGGACGAGGCCGGGAAGGACGTGCTCGCGCAGGCCGCGGGCATCACCCGCTTCGAGCGCCTGACGCCCACCGAGCGGCGCGAGGTGCTGGAGTGGGCCAAGGTGCTGCTGCCCGCGCGCCCGCGTTGATGCGCAGGACCAGCATCGGCACGCGCTACGCCTTGTACGTAGCCGCGCTCGCGCTCGCGCTGGTCGTGGTCGCGCTGGTGGCCGCGGGGGCGATCGCACTCGGCCAGATGCAGGTGGTGCAGGCGGAGCTGCACCGGGCGGTGGCCTCGGCGCGGGAGGCCGACGACGCGCGCGCGCTCGACGGCGCCGCGCGCTACCTGGGGATTCACCTGTTCAACCCGCTCTACCAGCTCGACGTGGAGCGGCTGAACGAGGCGATCGTGCAGACCCGGACCTGGCTGCCGGTCGTGTCGTTCGTGGTGCTGGACCGCCAGGGACGGGTGCTGACCGACGGCACGCCCGATAACCCGCGCTACGGCGAGGCCGTCGCCGGACCGCTCCCGGGCGGCGACGGGCCGGTCGTCACCCGGCGGCAGGGCGACGAGACCGAGCTGCGCTTCCGGGTCGCCGCGGGCGGCGAGGCGGCGGGCTGGGCGCTCGTGACGCTCGCCGAGCCTCCCTGGCAGGCGTCGCTGCGCACGCTGGAGGAGAAGCGCACGGCGGAGCTGTGGAGCGGCCACCGCGCCTCGCTGCTCACGCTCGGGGGGCTGGTGCTCCTGGCGACGCTCGGGCTGGGGCTGATGACGAGCCTGCTGATCTCACGGACGCTCGCGCGCCCGCTCACCGAGATGAGCGCCGCGGCGGAGCAGATCGCCGCGGGCAACCTCGACCACCCGCTGACGCTCGACTCGCCGGACGAGCTCGGCGACCTGGCGCGCGCGCTCAACCGCATGGCGCGCGACCTGCGCGCCCACGAGGAGGCGCTGCGCGCCGAGCGCGCCGACCTCGCGGCCAAGAACGCCGAGCTCGAGCGCTTCAACTACACGGTGTCCCACGACCTGAAGACGCCGCTCGTCACGATCCGCGGCTTCGCCGGCCTGGCCGGGACCGACCTCGTGGCGGGCCGCAGCGACGCCGTGCGCAAGGACCTCGGGCGCATCGTCGCCGCCGCCGACAAGATGCACCGCCTGCTCGACGACCTGCTCGAGCTGTCGCGGATCGGGCGCGTCGTCCACCCGCCGGAGGACGTCTCGCTCGCCGACCTGGTGAAGGACGCGGTCGAGCTGCTCAAGGGCCAGCTCGAGCCGAAGGGCGTCGTGGTGCAGGTGGCCCCGGACCTGCCGATCGTGCGCGCCGACCGGCGCCGGCTGCTCGAGGTGCTGCAGAACCTGCTCGAGAACGCCGCCAAGTTCACGGGCTCGCAGCCGCAGCCTCGGATCGAGGTCGGCTGGCGCACGGACGGCGCGGGGCGCGTGTTCTACGTGCGCGACAACGGCCAGGGCATCGAGCCGCGCTTCCTGGAGCGCGTCTTCGGCCTGTTCGAGAAGCTCGACGCGGGCGGCGACGGGACCGGCGTGGGCCTGGCGCTGGTGCGCCGCATCGTCGAGGCCCACGGCGGCAAGGCCTGGGCCGAGTCCGAGGGCCTCGGCCGCGGCTCGACGTTCTGCTTCACGATCGCGAGCGGGGTCGCCAGCGGGGTCGCCAGCGGGGGCACGGGGGGCGCTCAGCCCCCCGAGAAGCCCAGTCCAGAAATCCCTGGCTGAGGTCAGCTACTTCCTCTATTCGGATCGGTGCGCGCCGTCAATCCTTTCCTGGAGACCTGAGCGGCGGGAGGCCGGCGGGAGGCGTCGGCTAGGCGCCGCGGATGGCGTCGACCGGGTGCAGGCGCGAGGCGCGCATGGCCGGGTAGACGCCGGCGCCCAGGCCGATGGCGATCGCGAAGCCCGCGGCGAGCGCCAGGCCGAGCGGCGAGACGGGCAGGCCGCTCTCGAAGGCCTGGCCGGCGAGCAGCGTGATGCCGTAGCCGAGGAGTGCGCCGAGGCCGCCGCCCACGAGCGAGAGCGAGACCGACTCGATCAGGAACTGGCCGAAGATCTCGGGGTCGGTAGCGCCCATCGCCTTCCGGAGCCCGATCTCGTAGGTGCGCTCGCTGATCGAGATCTGCATCACCGAGAAGATGCCGATGCCGCCGACCAGCAGCGAGATGCCGGCGATCGAAGCCAGCACCACGCGCCAGTTGCCGACCAGCACGTCGACCTCCTGGCGCACGCGCAGGATCTCCTCGCCGATGTTCTGGACCTTGAAGTCGGTGATGCCGCGGTGGCTGCGGCGCATCAGCGCCTCGGCCTCCTTCTGCGCGTTCTCGAGGTCTTCGGGCGGGGCCTGGAAGGCCCAGGCGTGGACGGTGTCGTTGCCGGCGAAGTACTTCTGCGCGGTCGTGAGCGGGACGTAGACCTTGGCGTTGTCGCGCTCCATCTCGTCGTCGTTGACCTGGTCGGTGCCGAGGTGCTTCAGCACGCCCACGACCTGGAAGCGCACGCCGCGGATCGTGATCTCGCGGCCGAGCGCCTCCTCGTCGCCGAAGGCGTCCCGCTTGAGCTTGTGGCCGATGAGCGCGACGGTGGCGCGCGTCTCCACGTCGCGCTCGAGCAGGTAGCGTCCCTCGGCCGGCACGCGGTTGCGGATGCGCCCCCAGGCCGGGGTCACGCCCTCGACCGGGACCTTCATCGTCCGCCCGTTGATGCGCGCCGTCTCGTCGCCGAGGCCGAGCACCGGCGCCGCCTCGCGGATCACCTCGCGGCCCGGCTCGATCACGTGGGCATCCGCGCTGCGCAGGCCGCGCGAGTAGCCTTCCTTCTTCTTCTCGATGCGGTCCTCGGTCTTCTGCGGCACCACGAAGATGACACCGTCGAAGCCGAGGTCGGTCAGCCCCTGCTGGACCGAAAGTGCCAGGCCGCCGATCACCGAGACCATCACCACCAGCGCGGTGGTGCCGAGCACGATGCCGACGAGCGTCAGGCCCGAGCGCAGCTTGTGCGCCAGGATCTCGGCGAGCGAGGTGCGAACCGCCTCGGTGACGTGCACGTTACTCGTACCTCAGGGCTTCGATCGGGTTGAGGCGCGCGGCGCGGATCGCGGGGTAGAAGCCGAAGAAGATCCCGACGCCAACGGCGAACGACAGGCCGAGCAGCATGATCTGCGGGGTGAGCACCACCGGCTGCTGGATCATCGCGCTCATCGCGGAGGTGAAGCCGACTCCGAGCCCGAGCCCGACGAGGCCCCCGAAGATCGTGACCACGACGCTCTCGACCAGGAACTGCGCCATGATGTTGAGGCCGGTCGCGCCGAGCGCCTTGCG
>CAZMRX010000398.1:0-5060 GCA_964568755.1 uncultured Acidobacteriota bacterium
AGGGCGACGTCCACGACATCGGCAAGAACATCGTCGGGGTGGTGCTCGCTTGCAACAGCTACGAGGTGACGGACCTCGGGGTGATGGTGTCGGCCGACCGCATCCTGGCCGCCGCCAAGGAGTCGGGCGCCGACATGGTCGGCCTGTCGGGCCTGATCACGCCCTCGCTCGAGGAGATGGTGCACGTGGCGCGCGAGATGGAGCGCCAGGGCTTCGGCCTACCACGGGCCGGTGGTGCACGTGCTCGACGCCTCGCGCGCGGTGGGTGTCGTGGGCCAGCTGAAGGACAAGGAGAAGCGCGCGGTGCTCGACGCGGAGAACCGCGGCGACCAGGAGCGCCTGCGGCGCGACCACGAGGCGCGGCAGCGGGAGCAGCCGCTCGTCAGCCTGGAGGAAGCGCGCCGGCGGCGGACGACGTTGGACTGGGCGGGCTACACGCCCCCCCGGCCCGAGTTCCGGGGGCCGCGGCAGATCCTGGACGTGGACCTGGCGCAGATCGTGCCGTACATCGACTGGACGCCCTTCTTCGCGGTCTGGGAGCTGCGCGGCACCTACCCGCGCATCTTCGACAACCCCGACTGGGGTGCGAAGGCCAGGGAAGTGTTCGACGACGCGCAGTCCGCGCTCGCCGGGCTCGTCGCGGGCGGCAGCCTGAAGGCGCGCGCGTCCTACGGCTTCTTCCCGGCGGCGGCGGTGGGCGACGATGTCGAGATCTACGCGGACGAGTCGCGCTCGGGCCTCCTGGGTACGCTGCACACGCTGCGCCAGCAGGCGGTGCGGGCCGACGGGCTGCCCACGCACGCGCTCGCCGATTTCGTGGCGCCGCGCGAAGCCGGCGTTCCCGACTGGATCGGCGCCTTCGCGGTCACCGCCGGGCTCGGCGCCGACGAGATCGTGGCGCGGCACGACCGCGAGAACGATCCCTACGCCTCGATCATGGCCAAGGCGCTCGCGGACCGGCTGGCCGAGGCGCTCGCCGAGTGGCTTCACCAGCGCGCGCGCCGCGAGTGGGGCTACGGCAGGGACGAGACGCTCGCGGTCGACGAGCTGATCCGCGAGAAGTACCGCGGAATCCGGCCGGCGCCAGGCTACCCGGCGTGCCCCGACCACACCGAGAAGCGCCTGCTGTTCGACCTGCTGGGAGGCGAAGAGCAGGTCGGGATCCGGCTGACCGAGAGCTTCGCGATGCAGCCGGCGGCGTCGGTGTGCGGCTTCTACTTCTCGCACCCGCAGGCGCGCTACTTCGCGCTCGGCAAGATCGGACGCGACCAGGTGGAGGACTACCACCGCCGCAAGGGCATGGACCTGGCGACCGTGGAGCGCTGGCTGGCTCCGAACCTGGGGTACTAGGACGTTTCGCCGGTCTCGCGCCAGGGGGGATGCTCGATGCGAAGTCCGACGGCGGAGGTGCGCAGCTCGTCGGCCAGCTCCGCGATCGGGCGCGGGACGGGGGCGGTCCAGGTGCCGGCGCCGAAGCACGAGCGCAGCCGCCTGAAGACGTCCTCGGGAAGGACGTTCGCCAGGTACTCGAGCGCCGTGCCGCGCAGGCTGCGGTCCTCGCCCTTCATGGCGGCCCACGCGATCTGAAGCGGCCCGCGCTCGAGCACCAGCGACAACAGCGCGAAGATCTGGGGAATCTGGCGCTCGACGGTCTCACCGGAGTCGAGCTCGCGGCGCACGCGCGCGAGCACCGCGTCGCGCGAGGTGTGGACCACGGCGCTGCGCTCGTGCAGGGCCGCGAGCGCTGCGCCGGCGGCCGCGCGCACGTCGAAGGCGGAGTCGTCGAGGGCGGCCTGGAGGCCTTCCGCGGCACGCAGCGTGGGACAGGCCTTGAGCACGCGCGGGATGCGCCGCCGGATCACGGGGTCGAGCGAGGTGTCGAGCAGGGCGTCGACCAGCTGGCCGGTCACGCGCGGCGCGGCGCGCCGGAGCGCGCGGACCACGTCGGGCATCACGTCGTCCCGGGCGAGCAGCGGCAGGAGCGCCGCCACCAGCATCGGGTCCGGCTCGGGGCTGGCGCGCAGCACGCTCCGCACCGCGGCGGGCTGGCCCGAGCGCAGCTGGCGCAGCGCGTCGAGCGTGGAGCGGTCGAGCGGCGCGCCATCGGCGCCGAGCGAGGCTTCCTCGCCGCGCAAGAGCGCGATCTGCCGCAGCAGCGTGTCGCGCTCGAGGTGGCCGGTGTGGGCGAGCGTCACCTGGGTGGTGTGGTCGACCGCCTCGAAGCCGTCGAGCCGGACGCGTCCCGCCAGCAGGCTCTGCTCGAGCGTCTGGACGTAGCCGTTGTGGAGCGTCGGCGAGAGCGACAGCGCCGCGAGCGAGAGCAGGCAGGCGAGGCCGAACAGCAGCGTCGAGGCGGAAGCCGGCGCGAGCGCGAGCACGAGAGCCACCACGGCGCTTCCGAGCAGCGCGCCGGCCTTGTCGACGGACACGTCGACCACCGCCTTGACGCGCCGCTTCTCGCCCTCGGGCACGGGCGTGTACAGCAGCTCGTAGGCCGAGCGGAACAGCGAGTTGGTGAGCGACTCGTGGGCTCCGCGGGCGAGCGTCGCCGTCGCGAGCCGCGGCAGGAGCGCGCCCGACAGCGCGCTCAGCCCCGTGAGGAGCGGACGCAGCGCCAGGGTGCCGGCGATCCCGAGCTGGCGCAGGGCGACGCGGCTCAGGGTCGCCTGCAGCAGCAGGCTCAGCACGCCCATGCCGGTGTGGAACGCGGCGAAGGCGCCGAGCAGGGGTGCTCCCGAGACGAAGCGCTCCGTGGCCTGGGCCTTGAACTGGAAGTCGAGCAGCGCCTCGGTGATCGCGCCCAGCATCACGACGAGCGCGACGTTGCGCAGGTGAGGGTTGCGCAGCAGCACCGCGGCGGCGAGCGGGGCGTCCTCCGCGACCGCGGCGCGGACCTCGGCCCCGCGCGCGCCCGGGCGCGCGAGTATGCGAGCCGCCACGAGGCCGAGCGCCACCAGCACCAGCAGCACCGCCGGCAGCGGCAGGAACTGTGCGCTGATCCAGGCGAGCGCTCCGCCCGCCATGCCGCCGGCCGTGGCGCCGGTGCCGATCTTGCCGACGACCCGGCGCGCGGTGTGGGGATCGAAGCGCTCGTTGACCAGCGACCAGAAGCCGGAGACCAGCGCTCCGCCGAAGGCCGAGACGTGAAGGTACACGAGCAGGGCGGCGGCGCGCGGCGAGACGAAGCCGACCGCCCACCAGGCGGCGAGCAGGGCCGCGGAGAGCGCGGCGGCGGCCGGCACCACGCGGGCCGGGGAGTGCCGCGCGAGCGCGCGGGAGAGCAGCTCGGCGCCGAGCAGCGCCGCGATCGCGGCGCCGCCCATCACCAGGGGCAGCGAGCGCACCTGGAACGCCGAGAGGAACAGCGCGTCGCGGACCGCGCGCGAGGCGACCTGGTTCGCGATCAGCAGGAAGGCCGCGATCGCCGCCGCCTGGGCCGCCTTCTGGTCGAGTGCGTCCGCTGGGGCTCTGGTCATTGGCGAGGCATTCAGGGCGGGGCCGGGGGACGCGACTATACTAACCCCTGCCGGCCGGGATTCCCCCCAGGCCGAAAGCACCGCTTGTGAAGATCTCGCTTCGCTACCCGGCCACCCCCGAGAACGCGTCCGATCACGCCCGCATCGCCGTGGCGCTGGCGCGCGACGACTTCGACGCCGAGCTCGACCTGTCGCCTGCGAGCCTGGAGCTGCTGGACGCGCTGATCGACTCGCTGCGCGAGGAGGGCCGCGACGGCGAGGACGCGGCGGAGGCGCTGTTCGTGTTTGGCTGCTACCTGGGGGAGGTGATGGTGCGCCAGCTGGGCGGCGGGTGGGTGGCGACCGCGCGCTCTCCACTGCGCGGCGTGTCGCCGTGGCCGATGGTGGTGGCGCTCGACAACGGCTCCGCCTGGGACGCGATCGGCAAGGCGTACAAGCGGCTCGAGCTCGGCGACAGCGAGTACCTGCCGGCGTTCTTCGAGACGGCGAAGGGCGGCGCGAGCCGCGGCGGCGCCTGACGTCGCGCGTGCGGCTCGCACGGACTCTTGACACGGCCGGGAGCCACAACTAGATTGCTTCTCGTTCCCTCGCGACGCCCGCACGCTTCCGCCGGCAGACCCCGTGACGATGAGAAAGCTCAGCTTCGGATTTTTCGACGACAGCGGCCAGCCGCGCGAGAGCCGGATCCTGATGTTCTACTCGTTCGAGAACGACGAGCGGCTGGCGCGCTCCGGGATCCTGCACTACCACCTCGGCGAGCGTCGCTTCGTCGGCCCGCGTCACGACGCCGAGCTGACCGACGCCGCGCTCGCGTTCCTCGAGAAGAGCGGCCGGCTGCAGCGCGAGTCGTAGCCGCGCCCAGGCGCATCGCGGTGACACGCCCGCTCGCGCGCGTGTGATAGCATCCCCGTTTGGCAAGACGCGCGTGAGCCGCAGAGGAGGCGAGCTGATGTCGAACGGAACCAGGGGGCGCGAGATCGCGCCGGCGAGCGGGAAGCTCGGAGTGCTGCTGCCGGGCATGGGCGCGGTGGCCACGACCTTCATCGCGGGTGTCGAGGCGGTTCGCCGGGGCCTGGCGAAGCCGATCGGGAGCCTGACGCAGATGGGCACCGTGCGGCTCGGCAAGCGCACCGACGGGCGCTCGCCGCTGATCAAGGACTTCGTACCGCTCGCGTCGCTCGATCAGCTCGAGTTCGGCGGCTGGGACGTCTACCCCGACAGCGCCTACGAGGCCGCGAAGAAGGCTGGCGTCCTGGAATCGAAGGACCTCGAGCCGATCAAGGACTTCATGGAGGGGATCAAGCCGTGGCCGGCGGTGTTCGATCCCCAGTACGTGAAGAAGTTGAACGGACCCAACGTCAAGAAGGGTAAGTCGAAGCGCGACCTGGCCGACCAGGTCTCGGCAGACATCGAGCGCTTCAAGAAGGAGAAGGGCCTGGAGCGCCTGGTGATGGTGTGGTGCGGCTCGACCGAGGTCTACCGCGAGGCGGGCGACGTCCACTCCTCGCTAGCCAAGTTCGAGAAGGGCCTCGACGAGAGCCACCCGGACATCCTGCCTTCGATGATCTACGCCTACTGCGCGAT
>CAZMRX010000399.1:0-5038 GCA_964568755.1 uncultured Acidobacteriota bacterium
GTTGCCCTTGTGGACGAGCGTCACCGACTTGCGGTGGTTCTTCACCGCGTAGCTGATCGCGCTGTGGATCAGGCGCACGCTGCCGGAGTAGCTGACCGGCTTGATGCCCACGCCCACCTGCACTTCACAGGGAAAATTCTTCGCCCCGACGGCCTCCCAGAACTCGACGGCGGCCGGCTCGGTCCCGAAGCGGATTTTCCCGAACTGCTTGGGGAATTCCTTGGCCAGGAAGTCCAACACCTTCTGCGCCTCGGGTGTGCCGGCGGCGTATTCGATGCCCGCGTAGATGTCCTCGGTGTTCTCGCGGAAGATGACCATGTCCACCTTTTCCGGCTGCTTCACCGGGCTGGGCACGCCCTGGAAGTACTGCACGGGCCGCAGGCAGACATAGAGGTCGAGCATCTGGCGCAACGCGACGTTCAAAGAACGGATGCCGCCGCCGACGGGCGTGGTGAGCGGACCCTTGATGCCGACGAGGAATTCCTTGAACGCCTCGACGGTGTCGTCCGGCAGCCAGTTGTTGAACTGCTTGAAGGCGGTCTCGCCGGCAAAGACTTCCATCCAGGCAATCTTGCGCTTGCCGCCGTAAGCCTTGGCGACCGCGGCGTCGAGCACGCGCACGCTCGCGCGCCAGATGTCGCGGCCGGTGCCGTCGCCCTCGATGAACGGGACGATGGGCCGATCGGGCACCTGGAGCTTTCCGTCCTTGATGGTGATCTTGGCGCCTTCCGCGGGCACCTTGACGTTCTTGTAGGGCATTGAATCAGGCCTCCTTCGGCGACCGGACATTCTAGCCGTTTGTTCGCTAGAATCGCCCGGTTCGTCTTTATCCCGCTCGGAGAACTCATGAACAGGAAAGTGACGGTGGTCGGGGCAGGCAACGTCGGGGCGACGCTCGCGCAGCGGATCGCCGACCGCGAGCTCGCCGACGTGGTGCTGATCGACATCGTCGAGGACATGCCGCAGGGCAAGGGCCTCGACATGATGCAGGCGACGCCGGTCGAGGGCTCGGACGCCCGCGTCGTCGGCACCAACGACTACAAGGACACCGCGGGCTCGGACGTGGTCGTGATCACCGCCGGCATCGCGCGCAAGCCGGGCATGAGCCGCGACGACCTGCTGAACACGAACTACAAGATCGTCAAGGAGTGCACCGAGAACGCGGCCAAGCACTCGCCGAATGCGATCCTGATGGTGGTCTCCAACCCGCTCGACGCGATGTGCCAGGTGGCCTACAAGGTGTCGGGCTTCCCCAAGCACCGCGTCTTCGGCATGGCCGGCGTGCTCGACTCCGCCCGCATGCGGGCCTTCATCGCGATGGAGCTCGGCGTCTCGGTCGAGAACACGAGCGCGTTCGTGCTCGGCGGCCACGGCGACACGATGGTGCCGCTGCCTCGCTACTCGACGGTCTCCGGGATCCCGATCACGGAGCTGCTGCCGCCCGACCGCGTGGAGGCGATCGTCAAGCGCACCGCCAGCGGCGGCGCCGAGATCGTCTCGCTGCTGAAGACGGGCTCGGCCTACTACGCCCCGTCCTCGTCCACCGCCGAGATGGTGGACGCGGTGCTGAAGGACAAGCACAAGATCCTGCCCTGCTGCTGCTACCTGGAGGGCGAGTTCGGGATCCAGGGCCTGTACGTCGGCGTTCCCGCCGAGCTCGGCGCCAAGGGGATCGAGAAGATCTGGGAGATCAAGCTGACCGACGCCGAGCGTGCCGCGCTCCACAAGTCGGCCGACGCCGTCCGCGAGCTGGTGACGATCCTGAAGGTCTGACCCGGCCCGCCGGCATCCCGCGAACTCCAGCGGAGGGGAGGGCGCCTTGGACGCTCATCGGAATCAGCGAGCCACCTTGCTGGCCTCGCTGTCCATGCTGCTGTGCGTGTTCGCGACAGCCCAGACGCAGCCGGACACTCCTGGGCCGACGACGCGTGCCGAGCGAGAGGCGTTCTTGTCGACCGCCAGCATCGTCGGCGAGGCGACACTCGTCCCGGGGGCGCGACGGGCGAGCCTTGCCGGCGGGAAGTGGACGCACCATGCCGCCGTCGCCTGGAGCTCGGGTGATCCGGCACACGGGGACTACCGATCCAACGTGGCCGCCTTCGAGCTGGACAAGATGCTCGATCTCGATCTGGTCTCGCCTTCGGTGGAGCGCACGGTGAACGGGCGCCCGGTCGCCCTCGTATGGTGGGTCGACGACGTCCTGATGGACGAGGTGAGTCGGAGACGGCGCAGCGTGGCGCCGCCCGACCCCGAGCGTTGGGATCGGCAGATGCAGGCCGTGCGCGTGTTCGACGAGCTCGTCGCCAACGCCTACCGGAGCATGGATCCCGCTGCCTATACGTCCACGCTCTGGGACAATCTGCTCATCACTAGAGACTGGAACGTGGCGCTCATCGGCCACACCTTCACGTTCGGAGCCTCTCACCGGCTCCAGTACCCCGACAGCCTGACGCGATGCGACCGCCGCGTCCTCGCGAACTTGCGCGCGCTGGATCGCGAGGCCTTCGAGCGGCGGCTGGGGAGGTTCTTGAAGGCGGACCAGCTCGACGCGCTCGAAGCGCGACGAGGTCTGATCGTCCGGCACTTCGATGAAGAGGTCGCCCGGAACGGCGAACGCGCCGTGCTGTACGACCTCCGGTCGCGCGAGTAGGCTCGAACCCGCCGATCGGGGCTAGCGCGCCAGCAGCCGCGCCTCCAGCCACGCGTTGACGCGCTTCACTTGCTCCGGGGTCGTGAAGTGGCCGGTCTCCAGGGCCAGCAACAGCGACTTCTCCCCGGGGATGACTCCGTACGCCGCGTACATCGACGTGGGGGGGCAGGTCTCGTCGTTGTAGCCCCAGGAGTAGAGGCCGGGCACCTTCACGCGGCGCGCGAAGTTCACGACGTCGTAGTAGCCGACGTTCGCGATCCGCAGCGGGAGGCGCCGCTTCGCGTCTCGGAACATGTGCGGCCAGCCGCCGGCGCGGCCGTTCAGGTAGCCGGTCACGTCCGAGAGCGCCGGGTAGTACGCGGCGAGCGCCTTGACGCGTGGGTCGAGGCCCGCGGTCACGATCGAGAGCGCGCCGCCCTGGCTGCCCCCGGTCACTCCCAGGGTCTTGCCGTCGTAACGGGGCCGGGACGTGAGGAAGTCGTTGGCCCGCACGCAGCCCAGGTACACGCGGCGGTAGTAGTAGCGGTCGCGCTCGTCCAGGTTGAAGGTCGGGTAGCCTGAGAGCGCGCCTGTGCGCAGCGAATCGTAGACCGACGGGTCGAGGTTGACGGGCAGGCCGTGGATGCCCACCTGTAAGGTGATGATCCCCTTCTCGGCCATCTCGACGTTCCCGCCGTACGCGCGCACGCCCGCGCCCGGGACCTGCAGCAGCGCCGGGAAGGGCCCGTCGCCCTTCGGCTCGCACAGCACGCCGTAGAAGCGGCTGCTGCCCGTCGTATCCGCGCCCACGTTCTGCAGGCTCACGTGCCAGCAGTCGACCTTGCCGTTGCTGGCCTCGGGCATCGGTACCAGCTTGGCATCCACGGGCAGCTTGGCCAGCGCCTCCGTGCCCTCGGTCCAGAAAGCGTCGAAGTCGGCGGGATCCTCGACCGTGGGCGCGATCTTGTCGGGCGCGAAGCCCGCGGTTCCGAGCGCGCGATAGTCCTGGCCCTCGAACGTCGCCGTGGCGACCAGCCGGAGGAATCCAGGCTGCTTCAGGCCTGCCGCCTTCACGCTCAGGCCTTCCGCAGGGAGCGGCCCGGTCTTCTCCTCGCTCGGATCCTGCAGCTCCGGCCCCAGCTTCCAGGTGACCGACGGCAAGGCGAGGGGGTATCCGTCGCGCGTGGCCAGCACGCGGAAGCTCGCCGGCGCGCCGAGCGCATAGGTCCAGTCGGAGCGGTCGGGCACCACCTGAAGACGGACGACGCCCGTGCGCTCCTGCGACAGCGCAGGCGACCACGCGAGCACACAGGCCGCCAGCGTCGCCGCCACAAAAAGCCGCCTGGATGGATCCGGTCTCACCATGTCGCCTCCTGCCATGCTTGCCATGTCTGGTTCGGGGTGTGCCGTCGCGCAGACGCTGCAGCGTCGAGCAGCAGCTTACCGGAAAGAAGAACGCCGTCGAGAGCGCGGCTCCGCTGGAATGAGTAGAACGGTAACTCCGTCCGGACGGAGTTGTACGTGTTCTCGTCTTTCATCTCGGCCGGCCATCGCTGACCGGACCCCTGCGCTGTGCTAGAAAGCTGCATGCGATCCTGGCGCGCGGCGGCGATCGTCGCCGTGTTCGTCGTCCTGACGGGCGTGCTCACCTACCCGCTGAGCCTGGATCCCGGCACGCGCGCGCTGCCGCTCTCGGCCGACACGCGGCTCTTCCTGTGGACCTTGTCGTGGGACGTCCACGCGCTGCTGCACCAGCCGCTGCGGCTGTTCGACGCGAACATCTTCCACCCGGAGCCGCGGACGCTCGCGTACTCCGAGCACCTCGTCGGGAGTGCCGTGCTCGGCGCGCCGTTTCTGCTCGCGAGCGACAACCCCGTTCTGGCCCTGAACGTCGTCGTGCTGCTGTCCTGCGTCCTGTCGGGCGCGGGCGCGTTCCTGCTCGCGCGCCAGCTCGGGATCTCCACCGCCGGCGCCTTCGCCGCGGGTGTCATCTTCGCTTTCGCGCCGCCGCGCTTCACCCGCCTGGCACAGCTTCATCTCGCGACCGTCCAGTGGATTCCCTTCTGTCTCGCCTTCGTCCACGCCTATCTGCAGCGTCGACGGAGGCGAGACCTCCTGGTCGCAATCTCGTTCTTCACCCTGCAGTCCCTGACCAGCGGCCATGGCGGTCTGTTCCTGTTCCTGGCGCTCCTGGCGCTCGGCCTCTACCTGGTGGTTCGCCGGGCCGTGCCTCCGCTGCGCACCCTGCTGCGCGACGTGGGTGTCGTGGGTCTGGCTCTGCTGGCGCTCAACCTGCCGTTCCTGGTGCCCTACTTCCGCGTGCAGCGCGAGTTGGGCTTGCGCCGCACGATCGGCGCCGTCTACGACTGGGTCCCGAACGCCGCCAGCTTCCTGGCCTCGCCGACGCAC
>CAZMRX010000400.1:0-5025 GCA_964568755.1 uncultured Acidobacteriota bacterium
CGGACTCGTCCACGGTGGCGACGCCTTCGATCGCCTCGCCGTCGCCCGGGATGATCTGGCCCGCGTCCACGCGCACGATGTCGCCGGAACGGAGGGCGCTCGCGGCCACGCTCTCCTCGGCCCCGTCGCGGATGCGCCGGGCCGTCGTCTCGGAGCGCGTCTTGCGCAGCGTGGCGGCCTGGGCCTTGCCGCGGCCCTCGGCCAGGGCCTCGGCGAAGTTCGCGAACAGCACGGTGAACCAGAGCCAGAAGGCGACCTGGCCGGTGAACAGCACGTTGCCGGTCCCGCCGCCCAGCAGCTCCTGCACCCAGATCACCGTCGTGATCAGGCTGCCCAGCTCCACGATGAACATCACCGGATTGCGAACCTGGATCCGTGGATCGAGCTTGCGAAACGAGTCGATGACGGCCTGACGGACGATGCCCGGGTCCCAGATCGAGGTCCGACGCGCGCGCTCTGACCTGGTGGTCGTGGTCCTCGTCTTCACCAGAGGTCGAGGGTGTGTCGGGTCGAGCTGGTTCGTCATGGCCGGTCGCCCCGTGGGGCCTGCGCGTCGAGCGCCAGATTCAGCGCCAGAACGTTGACGCGCTCTCGGCCCAGGAAGCCGAACGTCGGGGGCTCGGTGTGCGCCGCGATCAGTCGCACCACGCGTGCGACCGCGATGCCTCGGGCCGCCGCGACGCGCGCGGCCTGCAGCTCGGCCGCGGCGGGCGGGATGTGAGGGTCGAGGCCCCCGCCGCTCGCCGTCACCATCTCCGACGGCACCTGCGCGGGCGTCGCCGCTTCGAGCGCGGCTCGCGCGTCGAGGCGCGCGCGCACGGCCTCGAGGTGATCCGGGTTCGACGGGCCGTGGTTGCTGCCCCCGGTCGACGCGGCGTCGTAGTCGACGGCCGACGGCCGCGGGTGGAAGTACTCGGGCCGGGTGAAGCCCTGGGCGACGAGCCGCGAGCCGATCACGCTGCCGTCGCCGCGACGGAGCAGGCTGCCTTCCGCCTGCGCGGGGAACAGGACCCGGCCGACGCCCCACAGCACGACGGGGTAGCCGACTCCGAGCACGATCATCGTCACGAGGGTGAACAGGACGCCTCTTCGCACTTCGCTCAGCATGGCTTCGCTCCGCACTAGGACTGCGCCAGGGCTTCGGCGATCGGCCCGAGCACGGCGACCGGCAGGAACATCAGCAGGCCGAGGATCACGATCACGGCCCACAGCGTGAAGCCGAATGTCGCGCTGTCGGCCCGCAGCGAGCCACTGGTCTCGGGCGCCCGGGGCTTCGCCGCGAGCGCCGCGGCGAGCGCCAGCGGCGCGAGAATCGGGATGTAGCGGCCGAAGAGCATCGCGAGGCCGGTCCCGATGTTCCAGAACGGGGTGTTGTCGCCGAGGCCCTCGAAGCCCGAGCCGTTGTTCGCCGTCGCCGAGCTCCACTCGTACAGCATCCCGGAGAAGCCGTGCGGACCCGGGTTCTTGAGCCACGCCAGGCTGGTGCCGGGGTCGGCGGTGGTGGCCCACACCCAGGCGGCGATGGCGGTGCCCACGAGGACCGACAGCGGGTGCCACAGCAGCGCGAGGCTCGCGAGCTTCATCTCCCGGGCTTCGACCTTCTTGCCCAGGAGCTCGGGAGTGCGCCCGATCATCATCCCCGCCACGAAGACGGCCACGACGACGAAGATGAGCATGTTGATGAAGCCCACGCCGACGCCGCCGAAGATGTTGTTGAGCCACATGCCGACGAGCGGCATCAGCCCGGCGAGCGGCGTCCAGGAGTCGTGCATGGAGTTGACCGAGCCGTTCGACGTCACGGTCGTGGTCACGCCCCACAGGGCGGAGAGCCCGGCGCCAAAGCGCACCTCCTTGCCCTCCATCGATCCGGTCGACTGATCGACGCCCATGGCGCCGATCGCGGGGTTGCCGCCCGCCTCCAACGCGACGGCGGCGGCGACCATCGGCAGGTAGACGGCCAGCATCGTCGCGAAGACCATGACGGCGAGCCGGCGCCGGCCCAGCATGTGGCCGAGCGTCCAGACCATCGCCATCGGGATGACCGCGATCGACCAGGTCTCGACGAAGTTCGATAGCGGGGTCGGGTTCTCGTAGGGGTGGGTGGAGTTGGGGCCGAAGTAGCCGCCCCCGTTCGTTCCGAGCTGCTTGATCGCAACTTCGGGAGCCACGACACCGCGGGCGATCGTCTGCTCCCGACCCTCGAGCGTCGTGGCCTTCACCGCTCCCTCGAACGTCATCGGGACGCCCTCTGAGATCAGCAGCGTGCCCACGACGAGCGCGAGCGGCAGCAGCACGCGCACGCTCGCCCGCGTCAGGTCGAGGTAGAAGCTGCCGAGCTGCGTCAGGCGGTTGCCGCCCAGCCCGCGGATCACGGCGATGCAGGCGGCCATGCCGGTGGCGGCGGTCACGAACTGCAGGAAGGTGATGGCGATCATCTGGCTGAGGTACGAAAGGCCCGACTCGCCGCTGTAGTGCTGCAGGTTCGTGTTGGTCGTGAAGCTCGAGATCGTGTTGAAGGCGAGCGTCGGCTCCATGTTGGCGATCCCGTCGGGGTTGAGCGGCAGCCACTTCTGCAGCGTCACGACCGCGAACGTCGCGAGCCACATGACCACGTTCGAGACCAGCAGCGAGCGGGCGTACTGCTTCCAGTCCTGGCCCTGGTCGGGATCGACACCCGTCACGCGCAGCACCAGCCGCTCGATCGGTCCGAGGATCGGGTCGAGCAGGGTGCGCTCCCCCCCGAACACGCGGGCCATGTAGCGCCCGAGCGGCAGGCTGGTCAGGGCGGTGACGACGATCGTGAAGACGACAGCGGCGTATTCCAGTCCCATGGCCAGCCTCAGAAGCGCTCCGGGCGCAGCATCGCGTATAGCAGGTACGCGCCGGCGGCGAGGCTCAGCAGCAGCAGCAGCATGACTTCACCTACACCCGGTCGCACAGGTGGACGAACGCCAGCATCGCGGCGAAGCTCGCGAGCCCGAGCAGGACCATTCCCAGCAGAAGCATGTCGAGGGTCTCCTTCTTGCTCCTCACGCGCGGCGCTCAGCGCACGCCGAGGCTGCGCGCGGGCGTCGAGCGGCGTTCATGCTCGAAGGCTACGCGCCTCACCATCAGGATGGTGTCAAGACACGGCCGCGAGCCATCAAGACCGCCTCAGTGACGCCAACGGCCTCGAAGACAACGACTTCCCACGAGCGCCGCTCCCCGGACTCGCGTGGTGCCGCGGCATACCCCCGGGGGGGACCCGTGCTAGTCTCGTCGCCGAATGAGCGAGACGGGCCGGCCACAGCACACGGCGTGGGCCCTCGCTGCCGCCGTGGTCGCCGTCGCGTTGATCGTCACCGGGGGCGCGCTCTACGTCTTCCGCTCGGTCCGCAGCCTGCCGGTCGAGGTGGCCGAGAGCGGGCGCAAGGCGCTCTCCGAGCTGCGCGAGGTCGCGGCGGCCTTCCGGACCGGCAGCGTCACCACGACGTTCCGCGGCGACGCCACGTCGGTCACCGGCGCCACGCGGCTCCAGTTCGCCGAGCTGCGGCAGGAGGAGCTCTTCGAGCGGCGCGACGCGGCCGCGGTGCTGTGGGGCGCCCTCGCGCTTCCCGACGTCGTGGTCGAGGCGCGCGCGCCGGTCGTCTACACCTACTTCCTCGACCTCGACAAGGAGTGGCGCTTCCGGCTCGAGGACGGCCTGGTGCACGTGACCGTGCCGCCCGTCGAGTGGAACCGGCCGGCGCCCGACGTGTCGGCGCTGCGTTACTCCGTGCGCGAGGGCAGCGTGCTGCGCGACGAGCAGCTGGTGCTCGACCGGCTGCGGGCCGAGCTCACGCCGCTGCTCGACCGGCGCGCCCGGGAGCACGTGCCGCTGGTGCGCGAGACGGGGCGCCGCAAGGTCGAGGCGTTCGTCGAGACCTGGCTGGTGCAGCGCTTCAGCGACGGCAGGCAGTACCGCGCGCGCGTGCGCTTCGCCGACGAGCCGGCGCTCCCCTCGCCGCAGGCCCCGGCGCTGCCGCCGCCGCAGGGCTAGGGCCCGGGGGCTCGGCGCGACGTGGGCGTCTCGTTCCTGCAGCCGGCCCGACAGCCTCCGGCCGTCGTGCTCGACGAGGAGCCGGAGGACGCCACCCGGCGCGACCGCCCCGTCCGGGTCCTGATCCACAACGACGACTTCACCCCGGCGGACTACGTGGTGACGGTGCTGGAGCAGGAGTTCGGCCTCGGCGCCGTCAGGGCGGCCTGGGTCATGCTGAAGGCGCACGTCACGGGCCGCGCGGTGGTGGGCCGCTTCCCGCGCGCGGAAGCCGAGGCCCGGATCCAGGCGGCGCAGCAACGCGCCCGCGCCGACGGCTGGCCGCTCCGCTTCTCGGCGGAGGACGACGACTAGGTCGTCCCGTTCGGCGGCGGTGTCGACACCCCATGCGGCGAGGCCCCCGCCCGCGGCTCGGTCCGTCGCGTCGTCGCGAGCAGGCCGTAGTCGCTGCGCGCCACGAGCTGATTGTGCGCCCGGCAGAGCAGGCCGACGTTTCCCGGATCGTGGTCTCCGCCCATGCCGAAGGGATACCGGTGGTGGAACTCGAGCCGCTCCCGTTCGGAGCAGCGCCGACCTCGCGTATCGACGAAGCCGCAACGGTCACCGTCGCGCTCGCGTACGGCACGCCTCACGGCCGCCGGCACGTGCCGCGAAGCCGGCGCGGTGCTCGTGTCCGACATCCCCTTGCGAGGAGCGCTCGTCTTCGCGAAGCGGCGGGCCTCGAGCCGCGCGAGCGTCTCGCTGACGGCGTGGTCGATCACCGCGGCGAGATCGCCACCGGGGGGCTGGGCACGCATCAGCGCCCGCAGCCGCTCCAGCTTGTCGTGGAGCTCGGCGCTGGCGGTGAACTGGACCCGGTAACGGCCGGGCGACAGGGGCTCGACGACCGGACGTCGAGTCGGGCTCGAGACGAGGGCTCCGCGCGGGCTCGCCTCGGCGATCAGCTTGGGCTCGAGGCGGGTGAGGGTCGAAGCCGAGGCCGCTGCGACTGTGTCCGGGCACAGTAG
>CAZMRX010000401.1:0-4976 GCA_964568755.1 uncultured Acidobacteriota bacterium
CAGCTTCGGCTCCTACACCACCGGCGACCGCTTCCGCGTGGACGTCCAGGACGGGGTGGTGACGTACTTGCGGAACGGGATTCTGCTCTACACGAGCGCCGTGGCCCCGGTCTACCCCCTGTGGGCCGACACCGCGCTCTACGACGCGGGCGCGACGCTCTCGGACGACGTCGTCGCCGAGATCGAGTGGATGACCGCGACGGGCGTCGCGATCTCGAGCGGCTCGCTCACCAAGACGGGCTCGGCGGGCTGGAACGCGGGAGCGGCCTCGACGGCCGCTATCGCTTCGGGCGATGGCTTCGTGGAGTTCACGGCGAGCGAGACCACAACGACGCGCGCGTGCGGCCTCGCGGATCAGGACACGAGCTATGACCCGGCCGAGATCGACTTCGCGATCCGGCTCCAGAGCAACGGGGACGTGCGCGTCTACGAGTCGGGCGTGCTGCGTGGGACCTTCGGCACCTATGCCGTCGGTGACCGCTTCCGCGTCGAGGTCCAGTACGGCGTCATCCAGTACCGAAAGAACGGCATTGTCTTCTACACGAGCGGAGTCGCGCCGAGCTATCCGCTGAGCGTGGACACCACTCTCGACACCACGGGCGCGACGCTGCGCGAGGTGCGGCTCGGCAGGCTTGTGTTCCGCAACGAGCTGGGCGTCTCGGTCTGGGGCTATAGCCTGCTCGACACCGCCGCGACCGGTTGGGGTAACTCGGGCGCGGCCTCGACCGTGGAGCTGGCTTCGGGGGATGGGTGGGCCGAGTACACCGCGACCGACCTGAGCAGCTACCGGATGCTCGGGCTCAGCAAGGGCGACGCCGACCGCAACTACACGGAGATCGACTTCGCTCTCTCCGCCGTGAACGGGAACCTCGCCGTCTACCAGAACGGGACGCTGATCAACTACTACGGCGCCTACGCCGTGGGCGACCGGCTTCGGATCGCCGTCGAAGGCGGCGTCGTGAAGTACCGCAAGAACGGAACCCTCCTCTACACCAGCGCGCAAGCGATCCAATACCCGCTGCTGGTCGACACCTCGCTCTACTCCAACGGGACCGCCATGACCGACATCGTGGTGAGCTCCAACTTCACGCCCTCGGCTCTGGTCCTGCCGCCGCTCACCTTCTCGCCGGGCTCCGGCACGTTCAACACCGCGCAGAGCGTGGCGGTCAACTGCGGCGTCGCCGGGACGGCCGTGCACTACACGACGAACGGCGCCGACCCGACGCAGAGCGACCCGAGCGTGGCGTGCGGCGGAACGGTCTCGGTCGGCCAGTCGCTGACGCTCAAGGCGCGCGGCTGGAAAACGGGCTTCACGCCCAGCGTCGTCACGACCGCGGTCTACACCATGGTTGTCGGCACGCCGAGCTTCTCGCCGCCCGCGGGAAGCTACACGGGAGCCCAGCTGGTCACGCTCTCGACCGCCACCGCGGGCGCCACGATCCGCTACACCACGAACGGCGTCGATCCGGGTCCGACGGATCCCTCGGGCACGTCGGTGAGCGTCGACCGCACCCTGATCCTGAAGGCGAAGGCGACCAAGGCGGGCTGGAGCGACAGCGCAGTCGCCTCGGGAACGTACGCCGTCACCGTGGGCACGGTCGCCACTCCAACTGCCGCGCCCGCCGGCGGCAGCTACTCCGGAGCTCAGACGGTCACGCTCTCCTGCGCGACGTCCGGGGCGCTCATCCGCTACACCCAGGACGGCACCGACCCCACGTTCACCTCGCCGATCTACGCGGCGCCCTTGCAGGTGCCGAGCTCGCGCACGATCAAGGCCCGGGCCTACAAGCTGGACTGGCTGCCGAGCGCAGTGAGGACGGATGCCTACACCATCGGCACGGGCGCGGCGGCGGATCCGCCGCTCCTCAACCGGGCCAGTGGCCGCTATGCGAACGGCCTGCGGGTGACCGTGACGAGCCCGATGGCCGGCACCACCATCCGCTACACCACGACCGGCATCGATCCCACCACCACCGATCCGATCGTCGCCTCCGGCGGCACGGTGCAGATCGAGCGCTCGGTGAGGCTCAAGGCGCGGGCCTGGAAGACGGGCCTTCAGCCGAGCGCCGTGACCTCGGCCGACTACGAGATCGTGGGTGCGGTCGCGGCCGGCAGCGGCCACGGAGTCGCCTTGCGCGCGGACGGCACCGTCGCGACCTGGGGCGTCAACGACTACGGCCAGCTCGGTGACGGGACGATCACCCGCCGCGTCTCGCCGGTGAACGTCACCGGCGGCCTCGACGACGTGATCGCGGTGGCGGCGGGCCAGCTGCACACGGTGGCGCTCAAGTTCGACGGGACCGTCTGGAGCTGGGGCTACAACGGCGGCGCCGACGGCATCCTGGGCGCGGGGATTCCCGACACGCAGCGGACCGCGCCGGTTCAGGTCGTAACCGCCTCGGGCGCGCTGACGGGAGTCGTCGCGATCGCGGCCGGGCAGCGGCACACGATCGCACTCAAGTCCGACGGCACCGTGTGGGTTTGGGGTTTCGGCTACTACGGCGCTTTGGGTCAGGGCAACACCAGCAGCCAGAACAAGGCGATTCAGGTGCCGGGCCTGACGGGCGTCACCGTGATCGCCGCCGGCGGCTGGTTCAGCGTCGCGCTCCAGACCAACGGCTCGCCCACGGGGAACGTGTGGGCCTGGGGCTCGAACGACAGCGGCCAGCTCCTGGACGGCACCACCACCACGCGCTATTCGCCCGTCCTCATTGCGAGCCAGGCGTCGCTCGTGGCTGCGGGCGTTCAGCACACGTTCATCCGCAAGCCGGACGGCACCGTCTGGGGCGCGGGCCTCAACGATTTCGGCCAGCTCGGCCTGGGGACGACCCAGACGCCGCAGCTCACGTTGGTGGCGGCGCTCGCCGGAGTCACGGGCATGAGCAAGATCGCCGCGAGCGGCGCCCACACGCTCGCCCTCACGGCCGCGGGCGAAGTCTGGGCGACCGGCTACAACTCCTTCGGCCCGCTCGGCGACGGCACCGTCGTGAACAAGTCCACACCCTACCGGACGGTCCTGCTCCGCGACACCGTCGACGTCGCCGCCAGCAACTTCGGCCACAGCGTCTACCAGCCGCCGGTGCTCTTCTCCATAGCACTCACTGCGGACGGCCGCGTGTGGACCTGGGGCAACAACACCAACAGCGGCCTCGGCAATGGCGCCACCGTCAACGACCACCGCTTCCGGCCGCAGCCGATCGACAACTTCTCGGCGGCCGACCAGAGCTGGCCGACGGGCGATCCGGACGGCGACGGCCTGGTCACGAAGGACGAGCTGGCGCTCGGCACGGATCCCTTCAACGCCGACACCAACGGCGACGGCGTCAGCGACGGCACCGCCGTGCGCACCGGCATCAGCCCCACGAGCCTCGACGTGGACGGCGACGGCGTCTCGAACACGCTCGAGCGGACGAAGGGGAGCGACCCGCTGCGCGCCGACACCGATGGCGACTCTGTCTCGGACGGGACCGACTGCTTCCCGCTCGACCCGACGCGCACGACGTGTCCCACGCCGATACCCGGGGACGTGACCCCGCCGATCATCACCTTGACCGAACCGGTGAGCGCCGTGCTCATCAGCTCGGTGCCATGAGCCTCTCCAGAGACGAGGAGTGACGATGAAGAAGCCGTCCCCGACAGCAACGGCCTGCTGGCTGGTCCTGGGCGTGGCATGGGCGGTACCGGCGGCGGCAGCCCAAGGCCGCGCGCCGCAGCGTCCGCCGAACCGGCAGGTGCCCGTGGTGCAGCCGGTGCCTCAGTCGCCGGCCTTCTCGACCTGGCCGACCGACGAGGAGATCTTCCAGGCCCGGGTCTTTTCCGAGCCGCTCGTGCCGACCGGGCCGACGACGCCCGAGGAGAACCAGGCGCTCGCGGTCCGGATCATGGCCTACCTGCAGGCCGGCGGGGGAGAGAAGACGGCCGAGCTCGAGGCGCTCCTCGAAGGGCGGCAGGCCAGCCCCTGGCGCGCCTCGCTCCGCCTCAACCTCGGGATCGTCTACCGGCGCACGGGCTACTTCATGCGCGCCTTGCGCGCCTGGGAGGAAGCCTGGGCGGTCGCGTCGAGCGCACCCGATACCCGCGGCCGTGCCGTCGCCGACCGTGCCGTGGGCGAGCTCGCGCAGCTTCACGCCCGGCTCGGCAACCGGGAAAGGCTCGAGCAGATCTTCGCGGAGATCGAAGGCCGCGACATCGGCGGCTCCGCCGGCGAGCTCCTCGCCGGCGCGAAGCAGGGCCTCTGGGAGATGCAGAACCAGCCCGAGCGCGCCTTCCGCTGCGGTCCTTTGGCACTCGACCGCATCCTCGCCAGCGTCCGGCCCGATTTCAAGGACGGCCAGCGGCTTCACATGTATCCTTCGACCGCCCGAGGCACGAGCCTTCAGGAGATGAGGGCCCTCGCCGGCGAGTTCGCGATGGGCCTGCAGCCGGCGCTGCGAACGGACAAGGCCGCACCGGTGCTGGTGCCGGCCCTCGTCCACTGGAAAGCCGGCCACTTCGCGGCTCTCGTCAAGGAAGAGGACGGCCGCTACCTGATCCAGGACCCGACCTTCGGCGTGGAGATCTGGGTGAGCCGCCGCGCCTTCGACGAAGAGACCTCCGGCTACATGCTGGTGCGCGACGGCGCGCTGCCGAGGGGATGGCGGCCCGTCTTGGACGCGGAGGCGGGGGAGGTTCGGGGCAAGGGGGCGACGAACGCCAACGACCCAGAGTGGCAAAGACCGCGTGACCACAAATGCCCGTGCGACGGCGGCGGCTCACCGCCACCCTCGTTCGGGATGCCTACCTACGCCTACCACACGATGCTCGTCAATCTGAACATCACGGACACTCCCGTCGGATACAGCCCGCCCCGCGGTCCGGCTGTCGGCTTCACGCTGACCTATAACCAGCGGGAAGTCTTCCAATCTCAGACCTTCAACTACGGCAACGTCGGCTCCAAGTGGAACTACAGCTGGCAGTCGTACATCACGGATGACCCG
>CAZMRX010000402.1:0-4964 GCA_964568755.1 uncultured Acidobacteriota bacterium
CGCCTCCACGAACGGCGTTCCGAAGACCCATTCGAGCGAGCGGTAGCGCGTGCGCACGCCGAGGCCGGCGAGCCCGGGCACGCGCGCCGCGAGCGCGGCCAGCGCGGGCGCCTCGTGGCGGCCGAGCCCCGTCTCGAGCGTCGCCAGCAGCGCCCGCCCGTCCGGCGACTCGAGGAGCTCGAGCCCGTGCACCCTCGCCGCGAGCTCCGGTCGGGCCGCAAGCTCCGCGTGAACGGCGCGGGCGGCGCGATTCGCCGCGTCCGAGAGCTGGAGACAGGCCTCGAGGTCGACCACGCGGCGGCTGCCTTCCTGCCGCAGCCCCAGCCGCAGTCCGGACTCGCCACGAGCGACGTGGAGCGACGCGCGCGTGCGCCAGCCCGTCTCGGGCGAGCCCTGGACCGCGACGGGACCGTCCCAGGGCGCGCCGGCGCGCGCCAGCGACTCCCGCAGCACCTCCTGCTTGAGCCGCAGCTCGGCCTCGGGGCCGTAGTCCTGGTACGCGCAGCCGCCGCAGAGCGGAAAGAATCGGCACGGCGACGCCCGCCGGTCCGCGGACGGCTCGAGCACTTCGACGAGCGCCCCCTCGGCCCAGCCGGCGTGCACCTCCGCGATGCGGGCGCGCACGCGGTCGCCCGGGTGCGCCCGCGGGACGAACACGACGCGGCCCGCGAGACGCGCCAGCCCGCGGCCGCGGAAGACGCCCTTCTCGATCGAGAGCTCGACCAGCGCTCCCGGCAGCAGGGCGTCGTCCCCGCTCACGCGGCGCCCCCGGCCTCGAGGTGGAACAGGCTCAGCCGCGGCAGCGCGTGCGCCTCGAGCAGCCGGCGCGCCCGCGACTCGCGCCTCAGGGTTTCCACGACGCGCGCCGGCATCCGCTGCCGCCAGCGCTCGAGCCCCGCGTCGATCTCGGCCTCGATCGCGGCCACGCGCTCCCCGCCCGCATCCGCCGCCAGCGCCTCGACGAGCCGGGCCTCGCGCTCGGTGAGCCAGGCCGTGACCTCGTCGAGCGATCCGGCCTCGGCGCGCTCCTCGAGCTCGCGCGCGATCGCGAGCGCGAGCTCGCGCGCCCGCGGTCCCAGCTCGCGCGCCCGCCGCAGGTCCTTCGCGAAGCCGCGCAGCGCGGATCCGGCATCCAGGTCGCCCCCGAGCGCGAGCGCGCGCCGCCAGCGCTCGGCCGCCGTCTCCACCTCGGCCGCGCAGTAGGCGAGGCTCTTGACCTTGCGCTCGCGGTTCCAGCCGTGCGCGTGGGCGTCGAGCGCGTCGCGGATGCCGCGCAGCACGATCCGCAGCGGCAGCCCGGCAAGCCGCCACTTGCGGACGATGTTCCACTCGGCGTTCGAGAGCATCAGCGGGTCGCCGCGGAGGGACACGAAGTACTCCTCGACCGTCTGGTAGTAGTCCGCTTCCGGGTCGGCGCTCAAGCGGGCGGCCCCGGGCGCGGCTGCGGCGGGTTGCGCTCGAAGATCAGGCGCAGCCCGACGAGAGTCAGCACCGGGTCCACCGTCTGGATCGACGGGATCTCCGCGGCCAGCGTCGATGCGAAGCCGCCGGTTGCGACTACGTTCGCCGCCTCCCCCAGCTCGGCGCGGATGCGGCCGATCAGGCCCTCGCACATCGCGGCGTAGTAGAGGCCCGACTGCATCGAGCCGACCGTGGTGCGGCCCACGACGCGCCCCGGGTCGCGCACGTCCACGCGTGGCAGCCGCGCCGCGCGCTGGAACAGCGCGTCCGCGCTGATCCCGATCCCGGGACAGATGACGCCGCCCGCGTACTCGCCGCGGCGCGTGATCAGGTCGAGCGTCGTCGCGGTGCCGAAGTCGACGACGATCACAGGCCCCCCGTAGGTCGCGAACGCGGCCACGCCGTTGACGATGCGGTCGGCGCCCACGTCGCTCGGCGGCTCGTACAGGATCGGCATGCCGGTCTTGACGCCCGGGCCGATCACGAGCGGCTCGCGCCCGAGGTAGCTGCGCGCCAGCTCCACCAGCACCGGCGTGAGCGGCGGCACGACGCTCGCGAGAGCTATCGCCTCGACCTGCGCCGGGTCGAGGCTCGAGCCGGCGAACAGGTTCCGCACCAGGATCCCGTACTCGTCCGCCGTCTGCTCCCGCCGCGTGGTGAGCCGCCAGTGCGCGCGCAGCTCCGGGCCGTCGAAGACGCCGAGCACGGTGTTCGAGTTGCCGACGTCGATGGTGAGCAGCACGGCTCGCTCAGGGCCCGGCCGGCCGCAGCCGCGAAACCTCTCCCGAGACGAGACGCCGCCTGCCACCGCCCGGGAGCTCGATCACCAGCGCGCCCTCGTCGTCCACCGCGGCCAGCCGGCCGCGCAGCAGGCTCGCGCCGCTGCGCACCTCCACCGGAGCGTCCCACCACGGAACCGCCCGCTCGCGCCACGCCGCAGCGACTCGCGATGGCGCCTCACGCAGGGCATCGTACCAGACGGCGAGCTGGCGCAGCACCGCCACCGCCACGGCGTCGGGATCCGCGTCGCGCGCCCCCTCCGCGCGGAGCGACGTCACGCTCGCGCGCAGGTCCGAAGGCAGCCGGGAGGCGTCGAGCGCCACGTTCACGCCGATGCCGAGCACCAGCCACTCGACGCCCGCGCTGCCCGACGAGGCCTCCGCCAGGATTCCCGCGAGCTTGCGGCCCGAGGCGAGCACGTCGTTCGGCCACTTGAGCTCGCACGCGACGCCGAGGCCGGCCACCGCCTCGGCAACCGCCACCCCCGCGGCGAGCGGCAGCAGCGAGACCCGCTCGTCCCGCGGCCGGAGCAGGACCGAGAGGTAGAGGCCGCCGGAAGGCGACTGCCACGCGCGCCCCTCGCGCCCGCGGCCGCTCGTCTGGCGCTCCGCCAGCACCACAGTCCACTGGGGGGCGCCCGCGCGCGCCAGCTCCTTGAGCCGGTCGCTGGTCGAGCCGATCGTGTCGTGCCGCTCGAGGCTCGCGAGCCGCGGCCCGCCGCCCGAGGCCAACGCCTCGACGAGGGCCGCTGCGCGGTCCATCAGCCCTCGGCGCGCGCCTGCTTCTCGGCCAGCACCAGCTCCACGATCTCGAAGGCGCCGGGCTCGAGTCCCGGGCGCGCCTCGAGCAGCTCGCCCTCGGCGCGGGCCGCGGCGCGCAGGTCGGCGAGACACGGTCCCAGGAGCGCGACCGCGTCCGGGTGCGCCGCCACCCGCAGCGTCGCGAGCTGTCGCCCCACGGTTCCGCCGGCGGCGCTCTTGCCCCGCCTGACCGCGTCGAGGAAGGCGCAGGACAGGTCGAACACGCGGCCGGCCTCGGCCCCCGCCGCGCCCGCGCCCAGCTCGGCGGCGGTCGGCCACGGCGCGCGGTGGATGCTGCGGTGGCCGGTGGCCGCGGCGAAGCCCCAGGACCAGGCCTCCTCGGTGACGTACGGCAGGTAGGGCGCGAAGAGGCGCAGCAGCACGCTCAGGCCCTGCTGGGCGGCGGTGACCGCAGAGCTCCTGCCGGCGGCGTCCGTCTCCGATCGGGCGCGCGACTTGACGAGCTCGAGGTAGTTGTCGGTGTAGCCGGACCAGAAGAAGCGCTCGACGACGTCGAGGGCGCCCGCGTAGTCGAGCTCGTCGAAGAGCGCCGTGGCCTGCTCGGCGGCCTCGCCGAGCCGCGCCAGGAAGCCGAGGTCGAGCGGGTGGACGACCGGGCCCTCCTCGGCGCTCTGCGCGAGCGCGTACTTCGACGCGTTGTAGAGCTTCATCACCAGCCGGCGGCCCACGGCGAAGACCTTCTCGTCGAAGGCGGTGTCGGTCCCGAGCCGGGCCGCGAGCGACCAGTAGCGCACGGCGTCGGCGCCGAACTGGTCGAGCAGGTGCATCGGGGTGACCACGTTGCCCTTGCTCTTCGACATCTTCTTGCGGTCGGGGTCGAGCACCCAGCCGGAGATCGCGACCTTGCGCCAGGGGATCTGGCGGTCGTGCAGCCACGCCTTCACGATCGTGTAGAAGGCCCAGGTGCGGATGATCTCGTGGCTCTGCGGCCGCAGGTCCATCGGGAACAGGCGCTTGTGCCGCTCGGGCGACTCGATCCAGCCGCTCGCGATCTGCGGCGTGAGCGAGGAGGTGAACCAGGTGTCGAACACGTCGGCCTCGCCGGTGAAGCCTCCCGGCAGGTCTCGCTGCGTCTCGCTGTAGCCCGCGGGCACGTCGGTCGTGGGATCGACCGGCAGCGTCTCCGCGGGCGCCAGGATCGCCGCGGCGAAGTCGGGCGTGCCGTCCGCGCGCAGCGGGTACCAGACCGGGAACGGCACGCCGAAGTAGCGCTGGCGGCTGATGCACCAGTCGAGGTTCAGGTTCTCGGTCCAGTTGCGGAAGCGCATGCGCATGAAGTCGGGGTGCCAGGCGATCCGCTCGCCCGCCACGACCAGCTCCTGCTGGTGCTCGAGGATCTTCACGAACCACTGGCGCGTGGTGATGAACTCGAGCGGGCGGTCGCCCTTCTCGTAGAACTTGACCGGGTGCTCGAGCGGCTGCGGCTCCGCCACCAGCGGCGCCGTGCCGGCGCCGGCCGCGTCGGCCGCCGGATCGCGCAGCAGCTCGACGATCGTCTTCTGCGCTTCCTTCACCTTCGTCCCGGCGAGCCGCGCGTAGGCCTGGTTCGCGGCGGCGGGGTCGAGGCTCGGGAAGCCCTGCGTCCCGAACTCCACGGGCGCGAGCGTCCCGTCGCGGGCGATCACCTGGCGCAGCGCGAGCGACTGCTCGCGCCACCACTGCACGTCGGTCGCGTCGCCGAAGGTGCAGACCATCAGGATCCCGGTGCCCTTCTCGCGGTCCACGAGCTCGCTCGCGAAGACCGGCACGGGCGCGCGGAACAGCGGCGTGATCGCGCGCTTGCCGAGCAGGCCGCGGTAGCGGTCGTCCTCCGGGTGGGCGGCGATGCCGACGCACGCGGGCAGCAGCTCGGGTCGCGTCGTCGCGATCACGAAGCTCCCGCCGCCCTCGACGCCGAAGCGC
>CAZMRX010000403.1:0-4959 GCA_964568755.1 uncultured Acidobacteriota bacterium
GGGTCAAGGCCGAGCTCGTCGAAGGCGTGAAGGAAGGCGAGAAAGTGGTCTTGCAGTAAGGACCGCAGGGAAGCAACGTGACCACGAGCAACCCACGGGGGGTCTGGGGGGGCCCTCAGCCCCCCCAGAACAGAAACGCAGGCGGATCGTCACGGCTGCGAAGATCCCGCTTGATGAGTGACGCGACCGGATCATGGCCTTGCGAGGATCTCTCTTGAGGAGCCGAGGGACTGAAGCATGGCCGAGCGCAACGATGCGGCCGGAGGGGAGCACGCGCAGGCCCAGAAAGCGGGACTCCATCCGGACCGGCAAGCGGAACGCGGGATGGAGTCCCGCTGACATGGAGTCCCGCTGACATGGTCTGGAGCGACCTCTTTCGCGACACGCTGCGGACGCTGTTCGCGCACAAGCTCCGCACGCTGCTGACGATGTTCGGCATCGCCTGGGGCATCGTCTCGATCACGCTGATGGTCGCGGCGGGGGAGGGCCTGCGCGTTGGCCAGGCCAAGGTGGCCTCCGCCTTCAGCAAGAACGTGATGATCGTGTTCGCCGGGCGCACCAGCCTGCAGGCAGGCGGCCTGCGGGCGGGCCGCAGGATCCAGTGGACCGCCACCGACCACGAGAAGATCAAGCCCCAGGCGCCGTCGTGCGAGTACGTGATGCCCGAGCTCGGCCAGAGCGCCCCGATTCGCAGCGCCTACAACAGCGGCTCGCTGACGATCACGGGCGCGCTGCCGGACTTCGCCTGGATCCGCTCGATCCAGGTGGCCGAGGGCCGCTACCCGGACTGGGGCGACGAAAAGGCCGTGCGGCGGGTGGCGCTCATCGGCAGCGACGCGAAGAAGCAGCTCTTCGGCAGCCGGCCGGCGATGGGGGAGACGGTGCGCATCGGCGACTTCCCCTACACGATCGTGGGCGTGATGGCCCACAAGGAGCAGGACTCGAGCTACGACGGGCGCGACATCAGCAAGCTGTTCCTGCCGTTCAGCGCGATCCTGCAGGATTTCCCGAACAAGCCGCCGTCGTTGCCGAACTCGGTCGACCGGCTGCTCGTCTCACCGCGCTCGGTGGCCGACCACGAGAACTGCAAGGCCGAGCTGCGCCGCGCGCTGGCCCGGATCCACTCCTTCGACCCGCGCGACGAGGAGGCGGCCAAGATCTGGGACACGGTCGAGGAGGCCAAGGCCTTCCGCACCATGACCGACGGCATGAAGTACTTCCTGGGCGCGGTCGGGATCGCGACGCTCTTCATCGGCGGGATCGGCGTGATGAACGTGATGCTGGTGGCGGTGCGCGAGCGCACGCGTGAGATCGGGGTCCGGAAGGCGCTCGGCGCCACACGCGCGTCGATCGTGCGGCAGTTCGTGGTCGAGACGCTGCTGGTGGTGTTCGTGAGCGGAGGGGCCGGGCTCACGCTGGCCTGGGGCCTGTGCGCGCTCGTGAACCTGATCCCGATGCCGCCTTTCTTCGCGGGCCTGCTGCCGACGCTGTCCTCGGGCCTGTTGGCCTTTGCGCTGCTCGGGACGATCGCGCTGCTGGCCGCCGTCTACCCTGCGCGCCGGGCGGCCTCGATCGATCCCATAGAGGCGCTGCGCTACGAGGCGGGAGGCTAGCGTGATCCGCGAGCTGGTCGCCCAGAGCTGGGCCAACATCACGCGCCACCGCACCCGCAGCGCGCTCACGATGCTCGGGATCGTGTGGGGGATCGTGGCGGTCACGGTGCTGATCGCCTACGGCTCGGGCTTCCGCCGCATCCTGACGCACGCCTTCAACGCTTTCGGCAAGAGCGCCGTCGTGGCGTGGCCGGGCCAGACCAGCGAGCAGGCGGGCGGCGAGCGCGCGGGGCGCAAGGTCCGCTTCGAGAAGGCCGACCGCGACGCGATCGAGAACGAGGCCAGCCTGGTCAAGCAGATCAGCATGGAGACGGTGCAGTGGCGCCAGATCTCCTATGGCGACTCGGCCGCCAACACGGCGGTGCGCGGCGTCGAGCCGGTCTACGGCGAGATCCGCAACGAGCGCCCGAGCGACGGCCGCTGGCTGAGCCCCGAGGACTACGTCGAGCGCCGCCGCGTGGTGTTCCTCGGCTCGCAGCTGCGGAAGAAGCTGTTCCAGGGACGTCCCGCGGTGGGCGAGACGATCCGCATCGACGGCATGCGCTTCACGGTCGTGGGCAGCATGGACCGCAAGATGCAGATGAGCAACTACTTCACGAGCGACGACGAGTGTGCGTTCATCCCCTACTCGACGGCCGGCGACCTGTGGGACACGCGCTACTCGAGCGTGCTGGTCTTCAGCGCGGTCACGCCGTCGCTCGAGAAGGCCGCGATCCAGCAGGTGCGCGAGACGGTGGGCAAGCGCCAGCGCTTCTCGGGCACCGACAAGCGCGCGATCCAGATGTTCGGCCGCGAGGAGTTCCGGCCGATCATCGACGGGATCACGATCGGGCTCCAGGTGCTGCTGATCTTCATCGGCACGCTCACGCTCGGGATCGGCGGCGTCGGCGTCGCCAACATCATGCTGGTCTCGGTGGACGAGCGCGTGCGCGAGATTGGCCTGCGGCGGGCGCTCGGCGCCCGGAAGCGCCACATCCGTTTCCAGTTCCTGACCGAGGCGCTCGTGCTGACGATGGTGGGCGGCGCCGCGGGCATCTTCGTCTCGTACGCCGTCACCTGGTTGATGCCGATCCTGCCCGTGCTCGGCCCGCTCTACGAAGACACGAGCGGCAAGGCCGACCTGCAGCTGCGCCTCTCGGCCGCGACGGTGCTCGGCTCGTCGCTGATCCTGGTGTTCGTGGGAGTCGCCTCGGGCCTCGTGCCCGCGCTCAAGGCCTCCCGACTGGACCCCGTCGAGGCGCTGCGCTACGAGTAGCGGCCGTCGGGCCTACCGTGCTACAGCCGCGAGCGCGTCCGGCCGCCAGTTCACGATGGCGACGGCGGGGCTCGAGCCCTGCGGGCGGCGGCTGAGGATGAGGAAGCGCTCGCCGTCCGGCGCTACGGCGAAGCCTGTGCAGCCGCGAAACGGCCCGAGGTCCACGATCGCGGTCTGGAACAGCGGCCGGGGCGCCTCCCACTCGAAGGTCGTCGCCCCGCCCCGCACGCGCGCCGACATCAGCCGCCGGTCCGGAGCGATGTAGAAGAGCTCCGACCCGTCCGGGCTCCAGCGCGGCTGATGGCCTCCCGCGGTGGACACGCGCCAACGCTCGCCTGCCTTCGGAAACGTCGCCACGTAGATCTCCCACTGCCCCGTCTCGTCGGACGAGTAGGCGAAGCGCCGGCCGTCCGGCGAGACGACGCCGAACATCTGGCTCCCCGGTGCGTCGACGAGAGCACGGTCTTCGCCGGTCTCGACGTCGCGCAGGTACAGCGTGCGCTCGAGGCCACCGGCTGGCGACGCCTGGCCTCCGTAGACGACCTGGGCTCCACGCCAGTCATTGGCGAAGAGGGCGAAGTGGCCGGTTTGTGTTGGCAAGGGCTCCGGAGCCGTTCCGCTTCCCAGCCGCGCGATCCACAAGCCGCTCGCCGAGCCGCTGTACATGCCGAACAGACCGCGGGTGGCGTCGTCCGAGAACACCGCCGTGATGGCATCGCCCGCCGAGGTGACCTGGCGCGCGGTGGCCGTCGCGATGTCGTAGAGCCAGCCCTGGCGTTCGACGCCCTGGCCCGGGAGTGTCGCGAGGATCTGCTTGCCGTCTCGAGAGAGGTTGAACGAGGCGAAGCCCTTCCCCTCCCACTCGGTGCCCAGCAGGCGGCCCTGGCGGTCGTGCCAAACGAGGTCGGTCAGGTCGATTCCGCCCGTGCGGATGGTGACGACGCCGCCTTGGGAGACGCTCACGTTCATCTGGGCGGTGACGCCGGGGTCGTACCAGAGGTCCTCGGCGATCGGACGGGGGTCGCCCGTGAACTCGCGGCGGCGCGCATCGAAGGGGTGGGCGAGCAGGTAGCGATCCCGGCGGTACAAGAGGTAGCCCGGCTCGACGTAGACCGCGGAGGACGCTGCGGCCGCCGTGAGGTGCTTGCGTTCACCACCTTCGAGCGACGCGACCCAGAGCCCGGCGCGTGCGCGGTCCCGGGCGTTCCTGGAATAGAAGAGCACGTGCGACCCGCCGGGGAGAAACGAGGGGAAGCGCATCGCGTTCTCGCCGTTGGCCGAGTCGGCGGCGAGAGCCGTCGAGATGGCACCGCCGCTGGCGCTCACCCGGTTCAGCCTGCCGCCGCCCAACACGATCGTTCCGTCACCGCGCCAGGCGCCACCGCGCGTGTCGCCGGTCGTCGCCACCACCTCGACGGTCCCGGTCGCGGCGTCGACCTTCCACAGCCGCGCTTCGGTGAAGAACCCGACGAAGCGGGAGTCCGGCGACCAGAAGGGCTCGAGCGCGCCCTCGGTGCCTTCGAGCTTGCGGGCCTCGCGGCTGTCGAGCCTGCGGATCCACAGGTCGGTAGCGCCGGACGCCGACTCGGCCGCGAAGACCAGCGAGCGCCCGTCGGGCGAGATCAGCACCTGGTTCAGCCGGGTGCCCGGGGGCGGGGGCAGGGAGAACACCATCGCTGCCTCTGGCGCCGACGTCCCGCGCCAGGAAGAGATGGCCAGCGCGAGCGCCGCGCCCAGGACGGCGGCGCCGGCGATCAGCAGGGCCGTCGCCCAACGGGGACGCGGCGCCGTCATTCGTCCCGATGTCGTGTCGGCCCGCGGGCCGCCGCCCGGCTCCTGGAGCTCGTGCCGCGCGTCCCCGATGTCGCGCAGCCTCTGGCGCGGGTCGCGCTCGAGGCAGCGGGCGAGCAGGCGCCGGACGTGGGGCGGGGTGCTCGCGGGCAGCGGGCTCCAGTCGATCTCGCGCGCGAGCACCCCGGCCAGCACGTCCGAGACGGTCTCGCCGGCGAAGAGCGCCCGACCCGTGAGCATCTCGTAGAGCACCACGCCGAAGGCCCAGATGTCCGCGCGCCGGTCGACGGGCTTGCCTCG
>CAZMRX010000404.1:0-4943 GCA_964568755.1 uncultured Acidobacteriota bacterium
CGCGGCGACGCGGCGGCTCCAGGTCGTGGTGCCGCTGGCGTTGCTGCTGATCTTCGCGCTCCTCTACGCGACGTTCGGAAGCGTCAAGGACTCGGCGCTGGTGTTCAGCGGCGTGCCGCTCGCGCTCACGGGCGGCGTTCTGGCGCTGTGGGTCCGCGGCATCCCGCTGTCGATATCGGCGGCCGTGGGCTTCATCGCGCTCTCGGGCGTGGCCGTGCTGAACGGCCTCGTGATGATCTCCTTCATCAGCCGTCTCCGACAGGACGGCATGGGGCTGGAGGCGGCGATCAGCGAGGGCTCGATCACGCGTCTGCGGCCCGTGCTGATGACCGCCCTGGTCGCGTCGCTGGGCTTCGTGCCGATGGCTCTCGCCGGCGGCACGGGCGCCGAGGTCCAGCGGCCGCTGGCGACGGTGGTGATCGGCGGGATCCTGTCGTCGACGCTGCTCACGCTCCTCGTGCTGCCCGTCCTGTACCGGGTGTTCCATCGAGAGGTGGGCGCCCCGCAGTCCGAGCGGCTCCCGGCGGCCGGCCCCGAACCCGCGGGCGCCGAGCTGTGACGAGGCTGTGCCTGTTCCTCGGGTTGTTTCTCGCGCTTGCCCCTGAAGTGTCCGCGCACGGAGTGTCGGCTGGTGACAAGGCATTCATGCAGCAGGGAGGTTTTGTCGCGTTCCTCTACCTGGGCGCGAAACACATGGTGACCGGCTACGACCACCTCCTCTTCCTGTTCGGCGTCATCTTCTTCCTGTATCGCTTGCGGGACGTGACGGCCTACGTCACGTTGTTCGCGCTCGGCCACAGCGCGACGCTCCTGTTCGGCGTGCTGAGCGGCACTCACGTGAACGCACACCTCGTGGATGCCATCATCGGGCTCTCCGTCGTATACAAAGGCCTCGACAACATCGGCGCCTTCCGCCGGTTGGTCGGCTTCCAGCCCGACACCAAGCTCGCGGTGCTGGTCTTCGGCTTCTTCCACGGCTTCGGCCTGGCGACGAAGCTCCAGGACTTTGCCCTGCCGCGCGAGGGCCTGGTGGCGAACCTCGTGGCATTCAACGTCGGCGTCGAGCTCGGCCAGGTGCTGGCGCTCGGCGTGATCCTCATCGCGATGGGGTATTGGCGCCGGACGGCCGGCTTTCGCGAGCACGCCTTTGCCGCCAACGTCTTTCTCATGGCGAGCGGCTTCGTGCTCGTCGGGTATCAGCTGACAGGCTATTTCGTCCAGTAGGCGAGGATCGAAAATGAACACAGCAGAGCCGCTCGAGTTGCCGTCGTTGCGCCAGTTGCTGCGCGCGACTGCGACGGCGTTGGTCGTCGCGGCCATCATCCTGGTCGCCGTCGTGCTTCCCGCCGAATACGGGCTGGACCCGACCGGCGTCGGAAAGAGGCTGGGCATCTTCAGGCCTCGCCTGGACGCGGCCCCCCCTCCGACCGCGTCGGCATTGCCCGACGCTTCATCGCGCGGCGGTGTCTTCAAGAGCCAAACGCCGTTCCGCAACGACGAGATGACCCTCGCGCTGAAGCCTGGTGAGGGCGGCGAGATCAAGGCGGCCATGAGCGGCGGGGAGCGGTTCGTTTTCAGTTGGTCGGCCGCAGGAGGCGCTGTGGACGTCGATATGCACGGGGAAGCGCGGAACGCCCCGGACGGCGAGTACACGAGCTACTGGAAAGAGACGTCGCAGTCAGGCGGGCACGGAGCCTTCGAAGCACCGGTGGCAGGGACGCACGGCTGGTTCTGGCAGAACCTGGGCGCCGTACCGGTCACCGTGACCGTGAGGACGAGCGGCTTCTACGAGAAGTTGTTGCGGCCGTGAGGCGGTCTTCTCGCGAGGGGTTCGTGAGCCTGCGCCGCGATGGGCGGCGTCGGCATGCAGCAAACGGGCACGTCTAATCGAGAGAGGCAGATATGAAGCTAATGGCGACGGCGATCGTGGCGGCAGCGTGTCTGGTGGTGGCGGTTTCGCCGAGGGTTCTCGCACACGAAGGCCACGGGCTGACGATGGGCGAAGTGGTCTCCGTGACCGGCGACACCTTCGAGCTGAAGACCGCGAAGGCGACCCTCACGCTGAAGGTCACCGCCGACACCAAGCTCGAGAAGGACGCGAAGCCGGCGGCGAGGGCGCTGCTGAAGAAAGGCGAGCGCGTGGGTGTGGACCTCAAGAAGCTGGACTCGGGCGAGCTCCTGGCGATGCGCATCGTCTTCGGCGTGCCGGCACCCCCCGCGATCCAGGACTGAGGGGCAACACCTCTCGCGAGTCGAGCGTCGTGAGAGCGGCGCTCGGCTACTGAACGGATCCCGTCCAGGTGAGGGCGCCCGTGCGCACCTTCGGGGGCTCGGCCGCGTCGCGCCAGGCCAGGATCACCTCGCCTCCGGAGACGACCATGCGCGGGAACCCGCTCGAGCGTGCCGCGCTCGAGTCGGCGACCGTCAGCGCTTCGCCGCGCGTGCCGTCCGGAGACACGCGCCGCACGCGCAGCTCCGTTCCCTTCTGCGCCTGCTCGAGCCAGCTCACGAGCGCCGCGCCCTTCGCCAGGAACACGACGTCCACCCGGCCCAGCGGCCGCCCGTCGTCCACGACGATCGGCGGTCCGAACGTCGCGCCCGAGTCGGCGGAGAACGCGGCGCGGACGCGCGACGTCTCGTTGGCCGCGGTGAACCAGGCGGCGGCGACCTCTCGCCCCGCCGCTGCAACGGCCGGGCCGTTCACGGGGCAGCCGTTGATCTCCCATCCGTCGTGAGCGAGCGGGCGCGGCTCCGACCAACGCCCGTCGACGAAGCGGACCACCGACATGTCCCTGACTTCCTTCTCGGAGCGATCCCTGTAGACGACGACGGTCGCGCCCTCGGCGACGGCGGCGTCGGTCTGGCAGCAGTCGCACACGCGGCCGTCGAGGATGGTCTCCGGCCCGAGCCGGCCCTCGCGGTCGAGCGTGCTGTGGACGAGCGACATCTCGGCCTGCCCGCCGTGACCCTCGTGAGCCGTGCCCGCCGTCTTGCGGCCGTCGAGCCAGACGAGGCCCATCGCCTGGCCGCTCGCGGGGGACATGGAAACGAACCCGTGCTCGGTCTGCGTGCCGTCGCGGTGGGGAGTGACGGGCTCACTCCAGGTCCGGCCTCCATCGCGCGAGGTCGTGACGCGGACGTCGTAGGCAAAGGTGCCCGGCCCGCTCTTCGCGAGCCAGTGGGCGAACAGGGTGCCGTCGGGCAGCGCGGCCAGCGAGGGGAAGTCCGCCCAGTTCACGAACCAGCCGGAACCGCTCGCGATCGTCTCCGGTTTCGACCAGGCGCCGCCCTTCGGGCGAGCCGCGTAGCGGAGACTGTGCTGGTTCTCACCCGCCGGCTCGATCCAGCTGAGGAGCACGCGCCCGTCGGGAGCGACCGCCATGTTCGGCTCGCCGCTCCCGGCCGCGGCGGGCGTCTCGAGCAGGCGCACCGCCAGGCGCGGCTCCACCTTGGCGCGAGCGCAAGCCACGCAGGCGAGAACGACGACGAGGGCTCCGAGCTTCAGGGGGTCGCGCATTGCCGAATCCTACCTTGTCACGGAGATGCGGTTAGAACGCCCGTCCGAGGTGGATGGTCACCATCCATAGCGTGTAGACGCTGCCGCTTCTCATGATGAGCAGGGCTCGAGCGTCCGGTCCCGCCAGCCAACCTCGGCCGAGACGGATCCGCACACCCGTGCCAAGAGTGACCGCGGGGTCGGTGAAGCTCGCCCTCCCCGTTCTGCCGTTGCGCGCGATCAGGGTCTGCACACGCTCGCCGTAGAACGGCGGCAGCTCGCCCAGGTCCCAGCCCGGCGGCGCGCCATCCATGACGTGCCGGTATCGGCCCGCCCCCATTTCACCGGAGCGAGCCGCCCCGGAGAAGCGAGGGTTCTGCGTGTCGAAGGACGCGCGAAGCAAACCGGCTCCTCCGACGATGTATGGGACTGCTTTCTCCTCCGTGGATAGCAGGTTCAGGATCACCCCTGCCGACAGACTCAGAGCCGACGCACCCTCGCCACGGTTCAGGTATGCCCCTCCGCCCTCGAACGCCAGCCGCCGGCCCATTTGAAGGATCACAGTGCCGCCGGCCGTAGTTCCGCTCATGTGCGGGGACGCTGTCGAGAGCCCGGTCTGCACGTGCAGCTCCGGGACGAGGCCGCTCGCGGACGGCGACGCTGAGTCGGCTCCCACGACGGATGGACTCCCCACGAGCGCAGCGGCGGCGGCGACGAGAGTGCCCGTGCGAACGAAACACTGTGGCAGCATCGATGGCCTCCTTCCTGCGAGAGGGCAGCCGCGAGACCGAGGCGCCGGGGCATCAGGCGCATTTGCCCGGCGCCTCGACGCGGCGCTACTTGCCCCGCATCTCCTCAGCGCGCATGCGATGGAACTCGGCGAAGCGCTCAGCGTCGGCCGCCAGCTTCTCGGCGTCCTTGATGTATCCCTCGCAGTGCTTGCGCATCTTGGCGATCCAGGGCAGCTCTCGGCCGGCCTTGCTTTGGAGCGCCGGGTTCCCAGTCTGTCGTTCGTAGTCGGCGAACATCTTTCGGTGGACGGCGGCCTCCTTGCGGTAGGCCGCCGCCTTCTCCTGGTACGTCGCCGCACGCGCCAGGTGCTCGTCCGGCGTCGCGGGGACGCTCATCTCCGCCTCCGCCTTGCTTCCCGTTTGTTGCGCGGCTGGTTCCCCGGCGCGCGCGACCGAGCCTAGAAGACTCCCCGCGGCGACCAAGGCCAACGTCAGACCTACGTTCTTCGTACTCATGGCCGTCTTTCCTTTCAGCTACGTTCCGTCCTCGACACCCCGCCCGAGTGCGTGCCGGAGTGAGCTTCGCGTGCCCGCGACTCGGACCACGTCCGCGCCTGGACGCCGAGCTGCCCGAGGTTGGATCGGATCTCGTCCACGCACTTCCTCTCGCAGTCGTCCACCGGTCGGAGGTAGCCCTCGCGGTGGACGATGTGGAC
>CAZMRX010000405.1:0-4940 GCA_964568755.1 uncultured Acidobacteriota bacterium
TCGGGATGATCGCGCTCATGGGACTCGACGCCGAGACGGGCGTCTTCATGCTGCTGTTCCTGGACCTCTCGTACGACGAGGCGAAGAAGGAAGGCCGGCTGCGGACCCTCGCCGACCTGCACGAGGCCATCATCCACGGCGCCGTGAAGCGCGTGCGCCCCAAGATGATGACCGTGACCGCGGCCTTCATGGGCCTGATGCCGATCATGTGGTCCGTCGGCGCCGGCGCCGACGTCATGAAGCGGGTCGCCGCGCCGATGGTGGGCGGCCTTGCAACCTCGTTCCTGATGGAGCTGCTCGTCTACCCCGCAATCTACCTGCTCTGGAAGTGGAACACCGAGGTCAAGCGGCAGGTGACGCTGGAGCCGATCCAGCCCTGAGAGGAGTGACCGTGGGAACCAGCGCTCGCGAGCTGCGGATCGTGGTGGGGACGACAGTGATCGTGGCGGTCATCCATGCCCTCGCTCCAGCCGGCCCGCATTCGTGGCACTGGCTCCACGTCTTCTCGGCCAAGCTCTACTCCCTCCCGATCCTGCTCTCGGCCCGCAGCTTCGGCCTTCGTGGCGCCATCGTGTCCGCGCTGGCCGTGAGCGGGCTGACCCTTATCCACGTGGTCCGCAACTGGGCGGGACTGCCCATGGTCCAGGCGGAACAGGTGGCCGAGATCGCGACCTTCTGGCTCGTCGGCCTGGTCTCGGCAGTCCTCTTCCAGCGCGAGCGGGAGGCGCGCGAGGCGACGCGGCTCGCCCATGAGGAGACGCTCACGGCGCTCGCCGGCTCCCTCGAGCTGCGGGAGCGCTACACCGCCGGGCACTCGCGGAGGGTCAGGGACTACGCCCTCTTTCTCGCGCACGAGATGGGGCTCCGGGACCAGGCCTTCCTCGCCAGCCTGGCGCAGGGCGCGCTGCTCCACGACGTGGGCAAGATCGGGATCCCCGACCGGATCCTGCTCAAGCCCGGGCCGCTCGGACAGGAAGAGCGGGCCGTGATGCGGCGGCATCCGGAGATGGGCGCCTCGCTGGTCGGCGACATCGCATCGCTGCGCGCGGCCCGTGAGCTGATCCTGGCCCATCACGAGAGGTACGACGGGGCGGGGTACCCCCGCGGCCTCGTCGGCGCGGCGATCCCCCTGGCCGCGCGCATCTTCACCGTCGCGGATGCCTTCGACGCCCTGACTACGGACCGTCCGTACCACGACGCCCTCTCGTGGGAGGAGGCGGCCTCCAAGGTCGCGGACGGGCGCGGCTCGCAGTTCGACCCCGACGCCGCCGACGCCTTCCTGCGGGTTCCGTTCAAGGCCTGGGCGCGTGTGGCCGCCGCCACGGGCGTCACGCTGCGTCGCTGCGCGTCGAACGGGAGCCGCGCCTCGGGGCCGATCGGCGCGACGAGCGACTCCGCGACACCCGTGCACGCGAGCATGCGAGAGGAGCGCGGCTGATGGAGAGCCACCTGATCCTGTGTCTGCGCCTGCTGCTCGCCGCCGTCCTCGGCGGGGCAGTCGGGCTGGAGCGCGAGCTGGCCGGGAAGCCGGCGGGGCTCCGGACCAACCTGCTCATCGCCATGGGGGCCGCGCTCTTCACGCACGTCTCGCTCGCGATCCCCGCCGTCACCGGCTCCGGCGACCCGGCCCGGGTCGCGGCCCAGGTGGTCGCGGGCGTGGGCTTCCTCGGGGCCGGCACCATCATCCACGCCCGCCAGGCCGTCCACGGCCTGACTTCCGCCGCGACGGTCTGGGTCGTCGCGGGCCTGGGCGTCGCCGTCGGGGCGGGCGCGGAGCACGACGCCGTCTGGGCGACGTTGATCGTGCTCGTGGCCCTCACCGCCCTGCGGGCCGTCGAGCACCGCTTCCTGGGGCGGGAGAGCCTCTCGCTCACGCTCGCGTTCACGGGCGAGCCACCGGATGCGGCGGCGCTCCTGGGCGGCCCGAGCCGCCACCTGTCTCGTGTCGAGCGCACGACCCGGCCCGACGGCTCGGGCGTGCTCAGTCTTTCGTGGCGCGGTAGGGCCGCCGACGTCGCCGGCGTGGCGGCCGCCGCGCAGGCCCTCCCCGGCGTGCGCGTGGATGGCTGGGAGGTGGAGCCATGAAGAAGATGCGCGTCCAGCATGGACATGGGCATGGGCACTGTGGCTCGCCCGGAACCCGCCACGTGTCCCTCTGGTGGGCCGTGCTCGGCGTCGTGGTCGTCGCCGCCCTCGTCGCGCTGTTCGGGGCGCTCCGCGTCAAACCGACGGCGGAGGCGCAGGCCACCGCCAGCAGTGACGTCCGCCAGCGCACAGCCGAGCTGATCGGCTACGCGAGGTCGATCCGCCTGACGCCCGAGCAGGAGAAAGTCAAGGCCGACGCTCTCTCGGCCATCCCCGCGCCCTGCGGCAACGGCAGCTCTCTGGCCGTGCGCTGCTGCGGCTGCAACCTGTTCAAGAGCACCTCCGGTCTCGCGAACCACATGATCGCGCGCGAGGGGGCAGACTCGGGCCGCGTGCGCCAGGCAGTCCTGGACTGGATCGGCCGCACCAACCCCGGGGGCTACTCGGGAGCCGCCTGCGACATCAAGCGCTGCGAGCGGCCCTTCCACGAGGACGGCTGCGGCGGCATGAGCGAGGCGAGGCTCGTCTTCTGAGGACAGGGAAATGGCACTGGACCAACAGACGATCGTCCAGGTGTACCGGCGAAGGGCGCCGCGCTACGACTTCACGGCCAACCTCTACTACCTGATCGGGTTCCGGCTCGGGGCCTACCGGCGCGCGGCCGTGGCCCAACTGGCCCTCCAGCCGGGAGACACCGTCGTCGAGGTCGGGTGCGGAACAGGACTCAACTTCCCCCTGCTGCAGCGTGCGATCGGCCCCGCGGGACGCATCATCGGCGTGGACCTCACGGACGCGATGCTCTCGCAGGCGCGGCGCCGCATCGAGCGAGAGGGGTGGCGGAACGTCGACCTGGTGGCCTGCGATGCGGCTCGCTACGAGTTTCCCGGTCGGCTGGGCGGCATCCTGTCCACGTTCGCCCTGATGCTGGTGCCCGAATACGAGAGCGTGATCGAGAGGGGCGCTCGGGCGCTCGCCCCAGGCCGCCGATGGGTGGTCGCCGATCTCAAGGTGCCGGAATGGCCCGGGGCCCGCCTGTGCGCGCGGGCGCTCGTGCCCTTCTGCCGGCCGTTCGCCGTGACGCTCGACGTGGCGGAGCGCCGCCCCTGGGAGTCGATCGCCAGGCACATGAGGGACGCGACGGTGTCGCCGCGCTTTTTCGGCTTCGCCTACGTCGCCACGGGCGAAGCATAGGAGACGGGATCATGGAGACCGAAGCGACGCTCCAGGAGTGGGTCCGCCAGCACCGTGTGACCTGGGAGCTGGGGGCCTGGCAGGAGCTGGTGGACCACCGGCCAACGACGGTGGGGTTCGAGCTGCGGCTGTTCGCGCAGCACGGTCCGCACTCCGGGGCGTCCCCTGGGTGCGAACAGTGTGTCTCGTTGCACGAGAGACTCCGTGCCATCGCCCTCGCGGCGTTCCCGCAGGAGCACCGGCCGACGAAGTACGAGATCGAGCCCCTCCACGCGTCGTTCCACCTGCGGCCGGAGAGCGAGTGGAAGCCCGAGCTCCAGCTCACGGTGCACATCGTGCATCGCGACGGGTACCTCCGCCCGCTGGACGAGTGCGAGAAGCGGTGCGCCGAGGAGATCCAGAAGACGCTGCGCGCCCTCGGTGTGCAGCCGAAGACCTGGTCGGACGCGCGGAAGGGCGCGGGCACCGGTGCGTGACGCGGGCAGGGACACAAGGCGCGTGCTTCGAAGGAGCTGCTGGCGTGTGGCCGCGATGATGGTGGCCGTCGCGGGTGCGACCCTTGGCGTTCTCCTGGCCCTGGATCTGGGCCGCGGCCCGGTCGGCGGAGGACCGCGTCAGCACGCGATCGACCTGGTCGCCCGTCGCTACGCCTTCGACCCTCCGGTGATCCGCGTCGAGCGGGGCGACGAGGTCCGTCTACGCTTCGCCTCGCTCGATGTCGTGCATGGCATGTACCTGGAGGGCTACGACATCGACGTCACGATCGAGCCGCTTCGCCGCGAGGTGCAGGTTCGGCGCGGCAACAGGCCCCCTGAGACGATCCGCGAAGTCGTCTTCACGGCCGAGCACGGCGGCAAGTTCCGGTACCGCTGCTCGAAGACCTGCGGCGCGATGCACCCGTTCATGGTGGGCGAGTTGATCGTGGGGCCCAACTGGTTGCTGCGCGTTTCGACCCTCGCCGCGGTCGGCCTGCTCGTGGGTGGCTTCGTCTGGGTCTGGCATCGCGCCGGTCGGGAGGAGACGGCATGAGCTCCGGCGGGGCAAGGGCGACAGGCGGGTTCGACGTGCTCGCCGCTCTGCCCCCGCTGCGCTGGTTGGCGCTCCAGCGGTGGTTCCCGCTGGGGCTCGTCGTGGTCATGCTGCTCTTCCTCGTGTCGCTCCTGGGTGCCGGCATCGCCGGCACGCCGGTCGGCAACCGAAACGGTCTTGTCGTCTTCGTCTGGATCCTGTGGTGGTTCCTCCTGATCGCCGTGCTATTGCCGCTGGCCTCCCGCTCCTGGTGCGGGGCCTGCCCGATCCCGTTCTTCGGCGACTGGCTGCAGCGGCGCACCCTCGTCGGTGTTCGCGTCCGCGGCGCTGCGGACGCGGGCGGGCAGGGCGTCGTGATCGGCCACAACCGCTACTTCGGCTTCGCCCGCCGCTGGCCACGGGCGTTGTCGAACCTCTGGCCGCAGAGCGCGGGCTTCCTGCTGCTCGCCACCTTCAGCGCAGTCCTCTTGACGAACCCGCTGGCCACCGCCCTGACGCTCGGCGGCATGGTCATCGCCGCCACCGGGATTGCCGTCGTGTTCCGGCAGCGCAGCTTCTGCCGCTTTCTCTGCCCGGTCGGCGGCTTCCTGAGCCTCTACTCGATGCCGGCTCCCCTCGCCGTGCGCGCCCGCGAC
>CAZMRX010000406.1:0-4931 GCA_964568755.1 uncultured Acidobacteriota bacterium
CGATCATGTTCGTGCCCACCGTGGTGGCCCAGTACGAGAGCTGGTCGTAGACGAGAGAGTAGCCCGTGAAGGCGAAGCCCAGCGTGAGCAGGAAGAGCCCGACGCCGAGCACCCAGGTGAGCTCGCGTGGCCGGCGGTAGCCGCGCGTGACGAAGACCCGGATCATGTGCAGCAGCACGGCCACCACCATCAGCTGCGCGGCTCCCTGGTGCAGGCCGCGCACGAGCCAGCCGAAGCGGACCGAGAAGGTGATCTGACGCACGCTCTCGTGCGCGTGCATGGGGTACGGCACGTAATAGAAGGTCAGCAGGATCCCGGTGACTACCTGGACCGCGAAGAGCAGGGCCGGCGTCCCACCGAGCGCCCAGATCCAGGTCTTGAGGTGCACGGGCAGGCGTTCCTCGAGCGGCTTTCCCGGCATTCCCGGAGGCACCGGGATGCGCTCGCCGATCCAGCCCTTCGCGGCGGCGAGGCTCATATGCTCATCGTGCGGGGGCGCATCCTTATCCTCACGAAGACCTGGCCCTCTCGGATCTCGACCGGGTACTGCGGCAGCGGACGCGGAGGCGGTCCGCCCACGACCCTACCCGCGCGGTCGAACATCCCGCCGTGGCAGGCGCAGTAGAGGTGCTCCATCTCCGACTGCCAGCGCACGATGCAGCCGAGGTGCGTGCACACGGCGGAGAAGGCGCGCAGCTCGCCGCCCGCGTCCACGAGCGCGAGCTGGCCAGTCGGCAGGCTCAGGACGACACCGCCGCCGGCCGGCACCAGCTCGCGGCGCCCGGCGGGGATCTCGACGACCTCCTCCGGCGGGACGACGGGGTACAGGTACTGGAGGAAGCGCGCGGCGAGCCCGCCCATTCCCAGAAAGCCCGCGACCGTGAGCACGAGGTTCGCGACGAACTCCCGCCGGTCGCCTGAGGCCGTGCCGGCGCCCGGTTCTCCGAGCTGCTGCACCGTCGGCTGGAGGCTCACGGCGCGAAAGCCGGGTTGATGGCCTTGACCTTGTCGACGGCCGCTGCCTTCTCCTCCACCGGCAGCGCGGCCAGGGCCTTGCGCAGGGCGTCCGCCTTGCGCGCGGCCGCGTCGTAGACCATGAAGCGGTAGAGGCTCCTCCCCTCCTCGCTGCCGATCCCGGAGTTCGGCTTGTGCATCATCCGCTTCACGTAGCGCTCCCAGTCTCCCGGAAGGACCATCTCGGTGCCGATGCCGCGGGCGATGGCGTGACAGCTGGAGCACTTCGTCTGGAAGAGCTTGTAGGCCTGCTGCTGCTCGGGCGGGTACTTCGAGACGTCGATCGTCTTCGGTCCCGCGTCCAGCTTCTTGAAACGCGCCTCGTCGGAGGGCTGGGGCGCCTGGGTCGCGTGGGCGATCGACCAGACGGCTAGCAAGACCGCGGCGGAAGGCAGCGCGACACGGACGGCCGAACCTCGGATGCGGCTCATGCGAGACCTCCGCTCAGTACACGAGGCGGGCGTTGACGACGAAGGCCCAGTCCTTCTCGTCCTCGCGCCGCAGCACCCGGCGATACTCGCCGGTCAGGTACAGGTGGTCGTCGGCCCGGAAGGTCGTGGAGACGGTGTGGGCGCGCAGCGTGTCGTCGGGCTCGTCCCGGTCGGGGTCGACCGCGTCGAAGCGGTAGACGCCGATCCAGCGCGGCGTGATCCGGGCGTCCACCTCGGCGAAGAGACCAGCGAAACGGACGTCGTCCGGCCGCAGCGGCGAGCGGTCCCAGCCGAGCGCGCCGCCCGCGGTCACGTCGAGCCGATTGAAGAGCAGGTAGTTCCCGAAGGCGCCGTAGCGCGAGAACCGGTGCTTCGCCGGCTCGGGAAGCCCCTCGTCGGGATCCTCCTCGAGAAACGTCCGACCGCGGTAATAGAAGCCGCCCACGCTGTTCCGCTCGCCGAAGAGCTGGAGGGCCTGCAGGTAGACGTCGGCCCCGTCGGTCGTGTTCCGGAGGGCCTCTTCGCCCTCCTGGTTGACGCCGTTCAGGACGGCGGCGGTCACCATCGTCGTGGAGAGACGGCCGCCCTCGAGGCGGCTGAAGAGGTAGCCGACCTCGGCGCCGATCTGGCTGATGCCGAGGCCGAACCCCGCGAAGGGCTCGACACCCGCGACGGCGCGGGAGTCGAAGAGCAGCGGTGTCGACAGCGTCAGGCGGCCGTGGTTCGCCTTCTGCCACACGTAGGTCTGCATCAGTCCGCCGCGGGCCACGAGCTGGTGGCGCGCGCTCCCGGCGTTCCACTGGACCTCGGCGTTCTCCAGCTCGACCTCGCCTTCGTCCCACGGCACGAACATCGCCTGGACCGAGAGCTTGGAGCCGATGGCCGTCCCGGCGATGGCTTCGACTTCGCTGAGCTCGAGGGTGGTCTTGCTGCTGCCCTCCTCGGCCTCCTTGTCGCGCCGGGCGGCGACGTCGGCCACCAGCGAGGCGGCGTCGCCGATCCCCTGCGCCGGGACGCTCTTGATCACCAAACGGCCCTCGTCGTCCGCGTCCGGCATCCGGAAGCCCAGCTTGCGGAAGGTGATTCCGACGTTGTTCAACCGGGGAGGCAGGGGCGCGTGGCACGTCGTGCACATCACCCCGTAACGGCGGCCGTAGGCGGAAATCGCCTCGGCCGTGTCGGGGAGCGCGGCAACCGTGACGGCCGCCAGCGCGACCGCGGCGGCGAGCGTCTCGCTCACTCTCATCTCAGCTCTCCTTGTCGTAGCTTCGTGTGCTCTTCCTGGCGGATCGAAACGGCCGCGGCCTGGATCAGCTCGGGCAAGCGAAGGGGCGGCGATGCCGGAAGGTAGAAGAAGACCCCGGCTTCCACGAGGCGAGCGTCCTCTTGCGACGGGATCTCGCTCACCAAGATGATGCGCACGCCGGGCCGGACGTCCCGGAGCAAGGCCACCTCCATCTCGGCCACGTCGCGTCCCGCGTGGATACGGTCGATCACCACGATGTCGGGGCACGCCTGGCGGACGCCGCGCACGAACTCCGCCCCCGGCAACGTCGGCGCGACCGCGAACTCCGCCGCAGATAGCTCCCGCTTGAGGAAGTCCACCAACACCTGCTCAGGGCTGACCACGAGGACGCGCAGCATGGGATCGCGAAGTCTCGAGCATCGCGCCCAGGGATGGAGCAAGAGCCGGGCCAGTGCTCGCTCCCCGTGCCAAGGCGCGGGCGCCAGCCTGCCAGAAGCTCCGCCAGCTTCGTAAACCGGCAACTGGCGGGGGCGCGGCGAGCGCTGACTTGTCACGTCAGCGAGACACGACGGCCGCGTGTGTCTGAAGGCCGTGACGCTGCTCTTTCTGACCCGGCGGGCGACGGGCTGGACGACGCCGCTTCAGAAGGGATGCGCCCCGTGCGCCCCGATCGTGAAGAGCGTCTGGAGGAACAGCTCGTTGCCGGGCGGCTCGTACCGAAGCGAAGGCGGCGGTACTGGGCACGGAGCTGGCTGAACCCGCTCGGCCAGAACGTGAGGACGGCGAACACTCCCTGGTCGTTGGCCTGCGCCTCTCAAGTCGAATGCCGGCCGGGAAGGAGTCGACCGCCGCGGACTTCATCAGCGGGTGTAGTGGCCGGGCACGTCCGCGAGCCGTGCGACCTCACGCCTCGAGCCCGACGGAGCGCTGACAAGCCCAACGCCATCTTCGTCGCTCGGCTCGCATGAATCGACAGAGCAAACGGCGGGCCACTACGCGAGGCGTCGGGGGGGGGCGGGGAAGCCGTCATGGAGCTGTGTCCGGCCGCCCCGCCGGGTCAGCGGCCTTCATGCCTGTCGCCGTAGTGGAACAACCACGCCAGCTGGGTCGCTGCAGCGTGACACCACGAGCTGGGGCGATCGCGGTCCACCGCGTGGCAGCCGCCTTGCACACCAGGTGCCTGGCGTTTGCGGCGTGAACGCCGGCCCGGGCAGCGAGGCAAATGCGTCACGCCGACTGGAGGTGACCGTGCCAAGGATCTCGATTTTTCGCCTGGGCTCGCTGGTGCTGGGTGGGGTGGTGCTGCTGGTGGCGCTTCCGTTGACGGCACAACACACGCACGCGCCAGCGGGTGCTCAGCCGGAGGCGTCCGAGACGCGCGAGCAGCGCGTGAAGTCAAACACCAAGGGCGAGGTCGAGTTCCGGGCCGAGACGATGCTCGGCGAGCTGCGGCTCGCCCCGGGACGCTACCGGATCGAGCATCGACTACAAGGCGATGACCACCTCGTCCATTTCACGAGGGTCAGCGAAGGTCCGAAACGTTCGCCTGACGGCGATCGTGCCGCGAAGGCTGCAGCGAGCGACCTGGCGATCAGATGCCGCGTGGAGCCCGTGGAGAAGAAGGGGTCGCTGACGGTGTTCACGCTTCCGAGAGACGGAAAGGCATGGGTGACGCGCGTGCGCATCGCCGAGGAGACCGTCATCGACTGCCGTTGACGAACGGGAGTCGCGCCGGGTGGCTGCCTCGGGGATTCCGCGACCGAGTCGCCAGCGCGGCACGCTCCTGAGACGCGGCTCACGACCTTATCCGAGGGTTCGGGCCAGGGCGTCGATCCCCTTCATGCCGCTGCCGAAACGCGCGACGGACTCCCGATGGCGCGCCAGCTCGCCGTAAGGCAGGTAACGGACACGCAGGTCCGCGACTCGGCTGAAGGCTGGGCGCCTCACCTGTGTACGCACTTCGTCCTCCCGGCCGTCCGGGGCCACGAGGAAGAGACCGGCGAGCTCGGGCGCGGCGGCGCCGAGGGCGAGGTCGAGGAGGCGGACGATCCCCGAGTAGATGGACGTCGTGTGCTCGACCTCGAACGCAGCGGTGACGTGGCCGCTCTCGCGGTCGAGCCAGAGCACGTCTATGAGCCGGACAGCCTCCGCGCCCGGCACCTGCTCGAGGGCCGCGGGCAGCGCTTCGAGGCAGCCATCGCCGAGGCGCCCGGGACCGCAGGGGCGGCCGCGGTCGTTGG
>CAZMRX010000407.1:0-4926 GCA_964568755.1 uncultured Acidobacteriota bacterium
ACCGGACGCGCTCCGCCGCCGCGAACGCCGGGCCGACCGCGCCTCGCAGCTCGGCCTCGGCGCGCTCGGCGCGCTCGCGGGCGGCGAGCACGTCGCCCTGGCGCGCGAGCGCCTCCGCCTCGCGCACCAGCAGCCGCGCGCGCAGCAGGCGGGCGCGCTGCGACCGGGGCAGCGTGGTGTGGGCCACGAGCGCGAGCGCGTGCGCCTCGAGCTCGCGGGCCTCGCGCACCGCGGCCTCCGCGTCGGCGCGCGCCTCCTCCAGGCGTTCGGCGCCGAAGTGGCTCGCCTCCTCGGCGAGCGCTTGCGCGCGCTCCAGGGCCTTGGCCGCGGGCCGGAAGTCGCGCAGCACGAACAGGCGGTTCTCCTGCCGGCTGCAGTCGAGCAGCGCCTCGTCGAGCGCGCTCCTGGCGGCGCCGAGCTCGTCGGCCGCCCAGGCGGACCCGGGCGTGAGGCTCGCCTTCTCGTAGGCGGCGAGGGCTGAAGCGCGACGCTCGCGCGGCGGACGCGTGCGGCCGCTGCTGGCGATCTCGGCAGCGAGCAGGGCGACGCCCGCGAGAAGCGCCGCAGCGACGACGCGGCCCCAGCGGCCGGGCGGTACGAGTCTCAATCGGTTCGGGACGCTGACGCGAGGAGCGGGGCGCGGCCTTCCGCAGGGCCGCGCCCCCGGGGTGCTAGCGGCCCTTCTTGGCCATCATCGCGGCCGCGACGTCGGCGGCGATCTTGTCGAGCGTCGCCTTGGCGGCTTCGGCCTTGACCTTGGCGTCCTTGAAGTTGCCGGCGCTCATGGCGGCGTCCATCTCGCCGAGGGCGGTCTCGACGCCCGCGACGTCGGCGTTCATCGCCTCGAGGTCCGCCGCGGTTCCCTTGCCCTTGGGCGCCTTGGCGAGCATCGCCTTGACGGAGTCGACGCTGCCGCGCACGCCCGCGATCAGCGTGGTCGCCTCGGCCTTCATCTGCTCCTTGCCGGTGACAGCCGCCGCGGCAGCCTCGTCGGCCGCCGTCTTGGCCGCGGCCGCGAGCTCGGCCGCCTTGGTGTACGACCGGGTGAGCGCGAACTTCTCGGACTGCGCCTTGACCTCGGCCTCGAGCGCGGCCGCGGCCGAGTCGGCCGCCGCGAGAGCGGAGGGAGCGTAGTCGGCGGCGCCCGAGGCCTTCGCCGCTTCGAGCGCGGCCTTGGCGGCGTTCAGGGCGTCGGTCGGCTCGGTGGCGCAGGCGACGGACAGCAGTGCGATGCCCGCGAGGACGGGCACCAGGGAGATCCTCTTCATATCGTGTGAATCGCACCGGTGCCGCGATATCACGGCCCCGGCGCTCCAGCGTCCGCGTGCAATCTCCTCCGGCCGGGGCGGCGGACGCGGGGCCTCGGAGCCGGAGCCAACAGGACTACCCTGTGAGGAGTGGAGTCTATCAGGCCGGGGGCTTCAGGATCACGCCTTCGTTGCGCTTGCCGTTCATGAGCACCAGGACCGGCCGCTCCAGGCGCAGGTGGCGCACGTACGCAGCGCTCGAGAGCGGAGCCTGGGCGTCCAGCCAGTCCCAGTCGACGATCCCGTCGCCGGCCTCGGGGTTGACCGTGAAGTAGCCCACGTTGAAGGACGTCAGGTTCTGGAAGAAGTGGGTGCCCTGCGAAGGGGTGACGGCGAGGTCGCGCAGGCCGGTCTCGACGATCACCTGGGCCCCCGAGACCTGGTCCCAGGTGACGGGGATCCCGAGCCAGGGGTCGCGCGAGCCCCAGCGGCCCACGCCGACGAGCGCGTACGGCGTGCGCGAGGCGACGAGCGCCGCGTTGAGGCGCGCCACCTCCGCCGCCGCCTCGGGGCTGCGTGCGCGCTCGAAACGCTGGAAGTCGACCACCACCAGGTCCCGGATGCCCTCGAGCCGCCCGTTGCCCAGCACGCGCTGGCTGCTGCAGAGCACCGTCGCCTCGTCCACCTCCCCGATCTCGAGGGCCTCGGTCTCGCGCATCAGCGCGAGCGGGCGCATCTGCACGAAGCCGAACTCGCTCGCCGCGCCCGCCGCGGCCGCGAGGCTCACCGCGAACTCGATCTCGACCGGGGTCCCCATCCCGCGCTCGCCCGCTTCCATCAGCGTCGCCAGCACCTCGGGCAGCGGGAACAGGCCCTGCTTGAGCACCGGTGCGAAGGTGACGAGCCGCGCGCCCGGTCGCGCCAGGCCGTCGTAGACCGCCTCGTTCTCGGCCGAGTAGCTGGAGCCGACCGCCGCGAGCGTGCCGTCGGCCTCGGCGCAGGCGAGCTCGTACGCCTCCTCGCGCATGCCGCCGTCGGCGCTACCCCCCTGCAGCGGGAGCGCCCAGAACTCGCGCTGCGTCGTCTCGACCATCTCCTCGACCGACGAGAACTGCTGGACGGCGCGCGGGTGGCGCGGGCTGAAGCGCAGGCAGGCGCCGCCCTCCACGACCGCGCGGCCCATCCCGAGCGCCACCGCCACGATCCCGTCGCCCGCGGCGAGCGGCGGCGTCGGGTAGAAATTGTGCGAGCGCGCCACCCCCGAGAAGTCGGAGTAGAAGCGCGGCCCGTGCGGCCGGCCCACGATGCGCTGGAGGATCACCGCCATCTTCTCCTCCTCGAGCCGGTAGGGCGTCGCCTTCAGGTAGGCCCGCGCGTGTTGGCAGAAGGTGGAGGCGTAGACGCGCTTGATCGCGAGGAGGGCGCGGTCCAGCCGCTCGCCCAGGCTCCAGGCGTTGTTCGCCAGCATCAGCGTGTCGTACACGCCGGTGAACGGCTGGTGCTGCGAGTCCTCGAGCAGGCTCGAGGAGCGCACCGCCAGCGGCCAGGTGGCGCGCTCGAGGAAGGCCGCCACGTCGCGCTCCGCCTCCTCCGGGAAGCGGGCCGAGCGGAAGCGGGACTGGATCTCCGCGTCGTCCTCGCACTCGATCGCGAAGTAGCGCAGGTCGTTGTCGTCCAGGAAGCGGTCGAACACGTCGGTCGCGAGCACCGCCGAGATCGGCACGGCTATCTCGATCCCGGGGAAGCGGTGGCGCAGGCCCTGCTCGGCCAGCAGCCGCCGCACGAAGGCGAGGCCACGCGCCTTGCCGCCGAGCGACCCGCCGCCCATCCGGTAGAAGTCGCCCGAGAGGTCGAAGTCGCCGCGGTCGAAGTCCGTGACCAGCGTGCGCGCCTGCTCCAGCCGGTAGGACGCGATCGCCCGGATCAGGCTCTCGCGCAGCGCCTGCGGGCTCGCGTAGTCGTCGAGCGTGCGCGGCCGCAGCTCCTCGGCGAGCGCGAACTCGGTGCGCGCCTTGAGCCAACGCGAGAAGTGGTTGCGGCCCGCGTGGTGGACGATCGCCTCCTCGGGCACGGTGGCGAGCTTCTCCTCCAGGCCCCGCAGGTCGGAGGCGCGGGCCACCTCGCTCCCGTCGGGGCGGCGGAACACGAAATCGCCGAAGCCGAAGTGCTCCAGCATCACGTCGCGCAGCTCCTGCAGCAGCAGCGGCGAGCCCTTGAGCAGGAAGTCGGCGCCGACGCTGTGGGCGAGCGCCTCGTTCTCCGGCCGCGAGGAGTGCAGGATGATCGGCACGTCGGGGTAGCTGGCCCGCACGTGGCGCGCGAGCTCGGCGCCCGCCCGCGGCACCTTCTCCCCCGCGCGCGGGAACTCGACGTCCGAGATGATGCCGAGCACCTCGTCGGCGTAGCGCTCGAAGGCCTGCTCCGCCTCCTCCCAGGTGGTGCACAGCAGGATCTTCGGCCGCGCCCGCATGCGCAGGATCTTCTGCGAGAGGTTGAGGCCCTCCGTGATCACCCGCTGCGAGTGGTGCAGCAGCTCGGTGTACATCACCGGCAGGAACGACGAGTAGTAGCGGACGTTGTCCTCGACCAGGATGATCACCTGCACGCCCACCGAGCCGGTGTCGTGGTCGACGTTCCTCCAGTCCTCGACCGACTTCACGATGCTCACCAGCATGCGCGCGTCGCCCTGCCACAGGAAGGTGCGCTCGATCGCCGAGGTGTCCTTGCGCGCCTGGAAGTCGACGAGCTCGCGCGTGTCCCAGGCGAGCAGCACGACCGGCACGTCGAGACCCTCGGCCCGGATCCGGCGGGCGAGCTCGGCGGCGTCCATGTCCGCGAGGTGCGGCGTCGTGATGATCAGGTTGACGCGGCTGTTCTCACGCGCGATCCGCAGCGCTTCGGTGCCGGTGGAGATGCCGGTCAGCCCCGGGGAGTAGTGCAGGTCGAGGTTGCGAAACTCGCCGAGCAACCGCTCCGAGAGCTCGCCGGCCTCCTCCAGGATGAACGTGTCGTAGGGGGTCGAGACCAGCAGGATGTCCATGATGCGGTGACGCATCAGGTCCTGGTACTCGTGGGAGCGCCTTCGTCCCGGCGGGGTGCCCGTCATGGAGGGGCCTCGCGCCCGAGCGGAAGCCTAGCACGCCGGCTCGCTCCGGGACGTCCGGCCCCCCCTTGCGCGAAGCCTTCGACCTCGCGAAAATAGGAGCAGCTGAGGGGCGCTGCGACCCCGTCTGAGGGGGCCAGGCTCAGCTTAGACAACGGCGCTCGTAACCAACGGACCGGTTTCGGGCGCCTTTTGCCTTTCTGGCGCTCCCGGGACGGAAGGAGTGAGCCAATGTCCACCGCCGTAGAGACCAAGACCGACTTCAAGGTCGCCGACCTGAAGCTCGCCGACTGGGGCCGCAAGGAGATCGCCATCGCCGAGACCGAGATGCCCGGTCTCATCGCGATCCGCGAGGAATACGCCAAGGCCCAGCCGCTGAAGGGGGCGCGCATCTCCGGCTCCCTGCACATGACGATCCAGACCGCGGTGCTGATCGAGACGCTGCGGGCGCTCGGCGCCGAGGTGCGCTGGGCGTCGTGCAACATCTTCTCGACGCAGGACCACGCGGCGGCCGCGATCGCCAAGGGCGGCACGGCCGTGTTCGCCGTCAAGGGCGAGTCGCTCGAGGAGTACTGG
>CAZMRX010000408.1:0-4923 GCA_964568755.1 uncultured Acidobacteriota bacterium
CCCGGATCGTCGGGACCAGGTACTCGGAGAACGCGCGAGCCTCGTCGTAGCGCGGGGCAAAGCCCCAGTCCCGGCGCGCCGCGGAGTCGTCGACGTCGGCCGGCCACGAGTCCACGATCTGCTGCCGCTTGAGGTGCGGCTCGAAGCGGACGTCGGCGCCCGGGAAGGCCGCGAGCACGCGCGCCCGGATCTCGTCGGCCGAGGGGTTGAAGGCGCCCACGTTGTAGACCGTGCGCGTCAGCGACTGCGTCGGAGCGGCGGCCAGGCGGATGAGCGCGTCCACGCCGTCGGGCATCGCCATGAACGGGATCCGCGTGTCCGGCCGCACGAAGCACGCGTAGGGCTGCCCCTGGGCCGCCGCGTGGAGCATCTCGGGCGCGTAGTCGGAGGTTCCGCCCGAGGGCACGGTCATGGCCGAGATCAACCCCGGGAAGCGCACGCAGCGGAAGTCCACCTTGCCCGAGAGCGTCTCGGCGGCGAGCTGCTTGTAGTGGCGCGCGTAGTAGCGCCCGAGGTGCTCGCAGTAGAGCTTGTTGCAGCCGTACATGGTGGTCGGCACGTTCCACAGGTCTTCCGAGACACGGCCGGCGCGGGCCTTCGTCGCGAGGTCGGGCATGCCGTAGGCCGCGACCGAGCTCGGGTACAGGAAGGTCACCGGGCGGCCGTGGGACTCGCCCTCCTTCTGCGCGAACTCGAGCATGCGGATCATGCCCTCGACGTTGACCTGGTGCGCCGTGGTGGGCGTGAACTCGCCGCGCGTCGACAAGAGCGCGGCGAGGTGGAACACCAGGTCCACCTCGAACTCGGCGAGGATGCGCTCGAGCAGGTGGTCGTCGAGGATCGAGCCCGCGTACTGCTGCTGGACGAGCGCAGCCTGAGGCGGGTCGAGCGGCTTGAGGTCGAGCGTGATGATCGGGCGCCGGCCGTCCTCGGCGAGCCGGTCGATCAGGCCGTGACCGATCTCGCCGCTGGCGCCGGTGATCAGGACGACGGGCTTGCGCACCACGGGAGTGGAGCATACACTCCCGGCTCGGCGGCTGCGATAAGCACGTTGGCCCAGATAACCGTCACCGCGAAGCTCGGAGCCCTGCTCTCACCCGCCCTCGATGCGCTCGTGAGAGGCCTTTCGCGCGTGAGCGCGGACGTGCTCACCATGACCGGCCTCGCGCTCACCGGCGTCGCCTCGGCCTTCTTCGCGCTGTCGGGCGGGCCCGGCTACGCGAGCCCGGCGCTGCTGCGGGTGGGCGGCGCGATCGCGCTGGTGGCGGCCATCTTCGACATGCTCGACGGCCGCGTGGCGCGCGCGCGCGGGCGCGGCACCCGCTTCGGGGCCTTCCTCGACTCCACCATGGACCGCTACTCCGACATGCTGCTCTACATGGGGCTGCTGATCCTCTACGCGCGGCTCGACCGAACCGGGCTGATGGTGCTCGTGTGGGTGGCGGCGTTCGGGAGCTTCATGACCTCGTACGCGCGAGCGCGGGCGGAGAGCCTGATCCCGCGCTGCCCGGTGGGACTCATGGAGCGGCCGGAGCGCGTGGTGCTGCTGATCGCGGGGGCCGTGCTCAACAAGATGGTGGCGGTGCTGTGGGTCATCGCGGTGCTCTCGAACGTGACGGCGATCCAGCGCATCGTCTACACCTACGTCGAGCTCAAGCGCGGCTGGAGCAACGTGTTCATGCCGCTCGGCGACAAGCGCGAGGACGCGTGAGCTTCGGGCCCGCGGGCGAGCGCGCGCGGCGGCGGGTGCTGCGGGGCCTGCCCCTCGCGCTCTGGATGTGGCGGATGCTGCCGCTCGCGGCCTTCGCCGGACTGCGCATCGTGCGGCTCGACGAACAAGCCTGCAGCGTCCGCCTGCCGGGCGGCTGGCGCACGCGCAACCCCTTCGGCTCCACCTACTTTGCCGCCCAGGCCATGGCCGCCGAGATGTCCTCGGGCGCGCCCTGCCTGGCGCTGCGCGAGGACTCGCCCCGCTCGATCTCGATCCTGCCCGTGGGCGTGCGCGCGAGCTACGTGAAGCGGCTCAGCGGGCCCGGGACCTTCACCTGCGAGGACGTGCCCGCCATCGCGGCGGCCATCACGCGCGCCGCGGCCACGGACGAGCCTCAGCCCCTGGTCGTCCGCTCGACCGGCCGCAACGCCGCAGGCGAGCTGGTCGCCGATTTCGAGATCAGCTGGTCGTTTAAACGCCGCGCCCAGGGGGGCCCGGGGGGCGCGGCGCCAGAGCGCCCCCCGGAAGTCCGTTAGTTCGTTGTTCGTTGTTCGTTCTTCGTTGTTCGTTCTTCGTTCTTCGTTCTTCGTTGTCTGTTGTCTGTTGTCTGTTGTCTGTTGTCCGTTTGTCCGTCGTCCGTTTGTCGTCCGTTTGTCCCGTCGTCCGTTTGTCCCGTCGTCCGTTCGCGGTCGTTTACCGCGAAACCCTGACTCCCCCCCTCAGCTGCCGCGGCGCCGCAAGGGTTCGAACCGGCGTCCGCCCGGCCACGATCTCGGCATCCAACACGTTCTCCGCGGCCGCGAACAGCACGAGACTCCTCCCCAGCGCGTACCCCGCGAACAGGTCGACCTGCAGGGCCGGGTCGAGCTCCAGCTCGTTGCGGTCGTCCTCGTAGGCGGTACTCGCCACGCGCGCCTGCAGCCCGAGCCGCAGCCGGCCCTCGTAGCGGGCCTGGAGCGTCGCCTGGTGCCGAGGCACCTGCGGCAGGCGGCGTCCCTCGAGCGCGGGATCGGCTGCGAAGCTCATCACGCGCGCGTCGGTGAGCGCGTATCCGGCCGTGAGCGTCGTGCGGCCCCCCAGGCGCAGGTCGAGCTCAGCCTCGAGGCCGCGCGAGCGCGTGCGCCCGACGTTCTGGCGCTCGCGGGTGATGAGACCGGGCGCGATCGCGAGCGTGACGTTCGCGATCGCGTCCTGGATCCCGGCCGAGAAGGCCGTGAGCCGCAGCGTGTGCGGGCCGCGGGTCACGAGCGCGCCGGCCTCGCCTCCCCAGAGCCGCTCGGGCGACAGTCCCGGGTTCGCGAGCGTGAGCGAGTCGCCCACGCGGAACGCGCGGTAGAGCTCGTTGAGCGTCGGGGCGCGGAAGGCGCCGTAGCCGGAGGCGGTGAGCGACAGCCCCGGCCGGGCTCGGAACACGAGACCGACGCGCGGGCTCCACGCGGTCTCGTCGCGGTCCGGGTAGGTCGTGGTCACCGCGACGCCGGTGGCGAGCGGGGTCGCGATGGAGCGCCCACCGCTCTGGCTCCAGGCGTCGAAGCGCAGCGCGGCCGAGACGAGCAGCCGCGGGTGGGCCTCGACCAGGTCCTGTACGAAGACGGCGGCGCCCGTCTCCTCGCCCCCGGCGTCCACCGTGCTGCTCGGAGCGCCCCGCGTGAAGACCACCTCCTCGGTGGTTCCTGAGATCCGGCGCGCCTCGGCTCCGAGCAGCAGCCGCTGGCGCGTGCCGAGCGGCCGCGCCCATTGCGCCTGCAGGCCGAGCGCGTCCGCGGGCACCCGCTGCTGGCGGGTGAGGTCCTCGCGCGAGCGGTCGGCGGCCACGGCACTGAACGTCTGGTGGAAGAGCTGCGTCTGGGCCCACGCGCGCACGGACGTCCGCCCGCGTGCGGCGCTGCCCCAGTCGAGGCCGAGCGCGCCGAGCCCGATGCGTGTGTCGTTCGTCTGCAGCGGCGTGCCGTTGTCCCGGTCCTCGTCGTAGCCTTGCGCCCGAAGGAAGACGCGGCCGTCTCCAAAGCTCCGCCGCTCGACCAGGGCGTCCAGGGTGAGGTGGCGCGAGGCGGCGCGGCTGTCCACCGGGCCCCGGCTCGCTTCCTCGACCGGAACGTAGCCGTCCGTCGTGTAGCCCTCGGCCGAGAGGCGGCCCGCCCACGGGCCGTGCGACGCGCGCGACGTGAGCGTTCCCTCCAAGGTCGCAGCACCGCCGGCCGAGAGCTCGGCCTCGAGGCCGCGGCCCTCGCCCGCGGGCCGCGAGACGATCTGGACAACGCCCCCGAGTGCGGTGCTCCCGTAGAGGTCGGCCGCCCCGCCGCGCAAGACCTCGACCCGGTCCACTCCCAGGCGGGGCTGGCGCGCCCAGTAGACCCAGCCGCCGAAGGGGTCGTTGAGTGGAATGCCGTCGGCCAGCACCAGCGCGCGGCTCGCGCCGCTCGCCCCCAGGCCGCGCAGCGACACGCCCTGGGCGGTCGGGTTGGCGGTGCGGCTGGAGGTCCTGCGGAACAGCGAGAAGCCCACGACCTGGCGCAGGGCGTCGTCCAGAAATATCGATGCAGTCGCGTCCAGGGCGGCCCGCGGCACGATTGCGACGCTCGCGGGCGTGTCGGCGATCCGGGCCTCCTCGCGCGCAGCCGTCACCGTGAGCTCCTCGACGAGCCGCGGCGGGGCCTTCGAGGTTTCGTCCTGCGCCGAGAGCGCCCCGGCGAGAGAGAGACAGGCGGCGAGCGCAAAGGCGCGGGAGCCGCGCGTGATCAGCGCACCGTGACGGGGACGAGGACGTCCACGCTGCCGCGCCGGCACCAGGCTTCGCGCGTCGAGCAGTAGAAGTACACGACGCTCGCCTTCACGTCGTGCTGGCCGCTGGGCGCCGTCTTCGACAGCGCCGCCTTGAAGCGCACCGGCCGGCTGATGTCGAGATAGCGGGCCGTCGCCGGGTCGAAGTCGGGCACCGAGGGCGGCGCCGGTGGCTGGCGATCCTCGAGCACGGTCTGCGCGAGGTCGAGCTTGAGGCGCGGCGCCGGGGTCTCGTTGACCTTGACGTCCGGGTCGAGCGCCCGGAACGTCACCGCGACAGCTCCCTCGCCCCCGGCCTTCTTGGCGGGCTCGAAAACGGCGATCACGTCGAAGTGCCGCGAGGACGGCGAGAGGAGCAGGAGGGCCAGCAGCCACCCGATGCGCGCCATACCCCATGATAGCAACCCCTTCAGGTCGGCGGTCGCGTGGCC
>CAZMRX010000409.1:0-3810 GCA_964568755.1 uncultured Acidobacteriota bacterium
CCGCGTAGCGCAGGCTGTGCCGGTTCTCACCCAAAGGCTCGATCCAGCTGAGCAGCACGCGTCCGTCGGGGGCGACGGCCAGGTTCGGCTCGCCGCTCCCGGCCGCGGCGGGCGCCTCGAGCGGACTCACGCTCAGCCGCATCTCGATGGATTCGCGCGTGCAGCCGCCGCACGCCGCGAGCGCGAGGAGGGCTGCGAGGGGTCGGGCGCCGTTCATCTGCACATGTTAGCCGCTCGCGAGGATCCGGTCGCGCGGGGCGGAGGCGCCGGGACCTGGACGGGAGGACCCGGCGCCTCGATGCTACTTGCCCCGCATCTCCTCAGCGCGCATGCGATGGAAGGCGGCGAAGCGCTCAGCGTCGGCCGCCAGCTTCTCGGCGTCCTTGATGTATTCGTCGCAGTGCTTGCGCATCTTCGCAACCCAGGATGCCTCATGGCCGGTCTTGCTTTCGTGCGCCGCATCCCCAGGCTGTTTGTAGTCGGCGAACATCTTTCGATGCTCGGCGGCCTCCTTGCGGTAGGCGACGGCCTTCTCCTGGTATTTCGCCGCGCGAGCCAGGTGCTCGTCAGGGGTTGCGGGGATGCCCATCTCGGCCTCCTGCTTGCCCGCCGGCTGTTCTCCGGGCAGCCCATCAGCCCGCGCGAAGGGGCCCAGGAGGCCGCTCCCGGCTATCAACACGAGGGTCAGACCTGCGTTCGTAGCTCTCATGACGTCTCTCCTTTCGAAGTGCCTTTCGTCGACGACGACGCTAGAAGGAAGCGTCGAAGCTCGCGGATCCAGGTCAGTCGCACTTGACCGCGCGGTGGAGAGCGAGCGTTCCGAAGGCCGTGCGCTGCCGGCAGGTCTCGGCCACGGAATGAAAGCCCGCCTGCTCAATGTAGCGAGGCAACATCCCTCGCACGCTGTCGGTCGTCGTGGCGAAGCCGTCGAGGACCTGTACCGCGAGGAAGGCCGCGCGCATCACGAGACCATGCGGGCGGCCCCAGTCAGCGACGTGGAGCTCCCCGCCGGGCTTCAGGAGCTCGAGAGCCTTGCGCAGGGCAAGCCCCTTGTCGGCCGGCGACAGGTGGTGAAAGAGCAGGCTCGACACGATTCGGTCGAAGGAAGCGGGGTCGAAGGGCGGGTCGGTCGCCAGGCCCCTACGGAACTCGGCCGCAAGGTGTCTCTGTTCCGCTTTCCGCCGAGCCATCGCGAGGGCGGCACGGTCGGCGTCGAGCCCGGTCACGTGGGCGCCAGGGCAGGCCCGCTGCAGCATCAAGGTCAGCGTGCCCGTTCCACACCCCAGGTCGAGGATGCGGTCGCCAGGCTGCGGCGCCGCCTGCTTGACGAGCAACGCTTTGAAGCGCGCCTCTCTGAGCGTGAGGCGGATCAGGAGGTCGTAGAATCGCGTCAGCCAGTGAAAGCGTAGGGCGGGGACGTAGTGGCCGGGGGCGTCGGACATCAGCTACCTCGCATCCGCCCGCAGCCCCGCGTCGGCATTCACTTCTGCGGAGCCGGGCTCGACGGCGGCCTTCGCCGGGACGACGTGTGCGAATGTCGGATCCTCCAGGCGCCCCCCTCGTCGCGCACGAGAACGAGGGTCTCGAGGCCGGCGGCGTCGATCTCGCGCTCCTTGATCCTGGCCTTGAGGCGATACTCCGACGTGACGTAGGCGGAGCGTGCGTCGGAGCCGAGGAGGCGCGGGGATATCTCGCTGTGGCTGAACTCGAGCCCCTCGAACTCCGCCAGCTCCGGCCCCAGGTGATGATCCCGGTAGTCCGCCCAGCCGCGGTTGACCCCACCGCCCTCGAAGATCGTGACCTCGGGGTGGTAGAACGCGGCCAGACGGTCGAGGTCCCTGGCCACGAACGCTCGATCGTAGGCCTCGAGGAACGCGCGGATCGCGGCCGTTTCGTCGGCCCGGGCGGACGCCGCGAGGGCCAACACGGCCACGGCAATGAGCCGCGTCAGAAGCTTGTCCATCGTCACCATTCCTTTGCCCCGACCAGGCCCCTCGCGCGTCGGGCCGTTCCGAGGCGGTCCAGAGAAAGCTCACGCACCCGACAGGGTCGCTCGAGCACGCCGGGGATCAGTGCTTCTGCTCGTGCCCTCCGGCTTGCCCGGCTTCACTGAGCAGCACTTCCCCGACGCTCTTCTTGCCGTCCTTCTCGACGACCGACAGCACGACGCGCTCACCCTTCTTCACCTCCGCGAGGGTGGTGGAGGCCTTCCCTCTCAGGTACTTCGTATCCTTGGTCAGCGGATACGACTCCTTCTTGCCCTCCTTCGTATCGATCTCGACGTGCGTGGCGTCGATCGCCGCGACCGTCCCCATGACCTTGTGGGCGTGCCCCTCGTGCGCCGTGAGCCGGCCCGGCAGCGCGAGAATAGCGACGGCGCTCGAGTAGATCAGGATCCTCTTCATCATCTTCTCCTCCTGTTCAGAATGACCGCGGCCCGCGGGCCGTTCCCGTCAGTGTTCGTGGCCCCCGCTCGAAGGCGGGGGGACCTCCCCGCCGAGGAAACGGCGGATCGCCTCTTCCTCGTCGAGTTCCTGCTTCGTCTTCGGATTCAGCTCCTTCATCCGCTCCAGCTCCTCCTCCGTGAGCCTGGGCAGGTGGCGGATCAAGTGCACGAGCCCCCAGGTCTCGTCGTCGTCCTCCGGTCCCGGGCTGCCCCAGGCCGGCATGCCGGTCAGCCGCACGCCGTTCTCCATGATCGCGAACAGCTCGCCGTCCGACAGTCGCTGCGTCTCCGCCTGCGTCATGTCCGGCGCCTTCGGGTACAGGTTGCGGCCGAGCGTCGTCTGGCCCTTGCCGTCGTTGCCGTGGCAGGACGCGCAGTGGTCGGCGAAGTGGGCCCGCGCGCTCGACAGCACCTCGTCCGTCAGCGGCAACGGGTTCGGGCGTGTCCGCAGCTGCCTCGGGATCGCGAGGCTGCGCATCCGGCGCGCCAGGAAGGCCTCGGCAGCCGTCGGCTCATCGCGCGCGCTGATGCCGTGCATGACGACGAGGCCGAGGGCGCCCCCGGCGACGGTGAGGGCGAGCAGGCCGAGGCCGAGGGCGAGCTTCCCAAATCGGGTCATGACGGCGGTCCCGGGCTCGGCTTTGGCACCCGCTCGGGGCCCTCGACCTTGTAGGCCACGGTCCCCTTCGGGTAGTCGTACCAGCCGGGGTCCTCGGCGTAGCTCTCGAGGTTCTCGCGGATCTTGACGACCGTGAACATGCCGCCCATCTCGATAGGGCCGAAGGGGCCCGTCCCGGTCATCATGGGCAGAGTGTTCGGCAGGCCGGGCATGTGCGCCCCATGCGTGGCGTGCTCGGCCATGCCGCTCGAGCCCATCGCCATGTAACCCGGGACCAGGGCGGCGATCTTCGCCGCCACCGCCGCCTGGTCGACGCCGATCACGTTCGGGAGCTCGTGGCCCATGGCGTTCATGACGTGGTGGTTCTTGTGGCAGTGTAGCGCCCAGTCGCCCGCGTACTCGGCGACGAACTCCACGGCGCGGGTCGTGCCGGGCATGATGTTGAGGGTCGTCTCCGGCCACCAGCCCGGGCGCGCGATCTGGCCGCCGTCGGTCTCCACCACCCAGAAGCGATGTCCGTGAATGTGGATCGGGTGGCTGGTCATGCTCAGGTTCGCGAGGCGGATGCGCACGCGGTCGCCCTTGCGGCACAGGAGCGGGGCCGTGCCCGGGAAGGCGCGGCCATTGAACGTGAAGATGTTGAAGTCGAGCATCACCGCCGTGTTGGGCGTCATGGTCCCGGGCTCGATGAACCACATGTGCGGGAAGATGCAGAAGTCGCGATCGATGCGCCGCTCGGGCTGTT
>CAZMRX010000409.1:3820-4922 GCA_964568755.1 uncultured Acidobacteriota bacterium
GCGGGTGGTACATGTGCGTGCCGTGCTGGCGCAGCGTGAATTCGTAGGCGTAGGTCTCACCCGGTTTGATGTGCGGCTGATTGAGCCCTCCCACGCCGTCCATGCCCGCAGGCAAGAAAATCCCGTGCCAATGGATGCTCGTGTGCTCCGGGAGCCTGTTCGTGACGAGGATCCGGACGCGGTCCCCCTCGACGGCTTCGATCGTGGGGCCCGGCGTCTGGCCGTTGTAGCCCCAGGCGTTGACGACCATCCCCGACGCGAACTCGCGCTTCACGGGCTCCGCCACGAGGTGGAATTCCTTGAAGCCGTTATTCATGACGAACGGCAGGGTGGTGCCGTTCGGCGTCACGACCGGCGTGTACGGCGGTGCCTCGGCTGCGGACGCCACGCGCGAGCCGAGACCGAGGCGCTCGAAAAGCGCCGCGCCGCCCGCGAGGAGAGCGGTCGTGGAGAGGTACTTGCGGCGGCTGATCATCGCTCGGGACCTCCGTCCGTATTCTGTACCTGGCTCACGCCACGATCTGCGGCGGGGAGCGCCGGCAACCCGCCCCCGACCGCGCGTTCCAGCTCCGTGCGGGCGATCCAGTAGTCGCGCCACGCCTCGATGTACGCGCGCTCGGCCGCGACCTCGCTCTGCTTGGCGAGCAGCAGGTCGTAGGCCCCCTTGAGCATCATGTTGTAGTGGCGCAGCGTGAGATCGAGGATGAGGACGCGTTGAGGCAGCAGCACCGCGCGGTGGTACTCGGCCAGGTCGCGCGAGGCGATCATGAGGTCGCGCGCGTCGCGCACCTCCGAGCGGGCGTCGACGGCGAGCGCTTCGAGCAGGCGCTGGGAGCGCAAGTACTCGGCCCCGAGGCGGGCGATCGAGGCGCGGCCGGTGTCGAAGACCGGGAGCTGGAGGGCGAGCGAGGGGCCGGTCACGCGCACGTGCTCCGCCTCCGGCTCCCGCTCCGTGAAGACGCCGACGTTGATCCCGCGTTCAATGGGCGGCATTGAGATGAAGGTCGTGGATGATCCTCATGCCACCCCGCGCAGCGTGTTGGCGCCGCCCATTCCATCGATCGCGGCCCCGCGGACTTCGTCCTGCGGCACGCGGCGGAGT
>CAZMRX010000410.1:0-4881 GCA_964568755.1 uncultured Acidobacteriota bacterium
GCCCCGGCTGCCGCGGCCCCGCCCGCGGCGAAGCCGGCCTCGCGCGACGCGGCCCGCCTCGCGGCGGAGCGCGAGCGGCTGCAGGCGGCGCTGCGGCGGCGCGTGCCGCGCGGGTCGTGGATCGTGATCGACCAGACGCACAACCGCCTGCGGTTGATGCGCGGCGAGGAGACCGTGCTCGAGGCGCCCTGCTCGGCCGGATCGGGCATGGTGCTCAAGGAAGGGGCCAAGGGACGCGTCTGGGTCTTCGACACCCCGCGCGGCCGCTTCGAGGTGCTGTCGAAGACCGAGAACCCCGTCTGGAAGAAGCCCGATTGGGCCTTCGTCGAGGAGGGCGAGCCGATCCCCAAGGACCCGGGCGACCGGCTCGAGTACGGATCGCTCGGCGAGTACGCGCTCTACTTCGGCAACGGCTACATGATCCACGGCACGCTCTACGAGCGGCTGCTCGGCCGGCCCGTGAGCCACGGCTGCATCCGGCTCGGGCGCGAGCCGCTGCGCGTCGTCTACCGCAGCGCTCCGCTCGGCACGCCGGTCTACATCTACTGATGCGCGGCCGCCTGCTCTCGATCGCACTCGCCCTCGCGGCGGCTTCGGCCGCGGCCGCGCCGCAGGCTGAGCGGCCGGCCGACCCCGCCGCCCGCGCGCTCCAGCGCGAGGTGGCGCAGATGCGCCGGGAGCGCGAGCTCTCGGCGGGCAAGGGCTTCTACCTGCGTCTCGACGCGGCGCGCGAGCGCGTGGCGCTCATGCTCCAGGGCGTCACGCTCGACGACTACGCCGCCTCCGGCCTCGAGCTCGGCGTGCCCGAGGTCCTGTTCGTGGACCGGCGTCCCGCGCCCGACTGGGACACGGGTCCCATCTCGGGCGGCCGCCTCGAGCCCGCGCGCCAGCGCGACCGCGTCGAGATCGTCGCCCCCGCCCCGTCCTCGGCGGAAGCTCGTGCGGCCGAAGCCGCCTCGCCGTCGCCCTCGCCGCCGGCGGTGCCCAAGAGCGCCGAGGAGGCCTACTCCGTGCCCTCGCCCTACCGGATCGTGTTCGCCGAAGGCGTCTCGCTCGAGGTGCGCTCGCGGGGCGAGGGCCGCCGCAACCGCTCGCTGCTGCGGCGGCTGGTGGACGCAGCCGGCTTGCGCGTCTCGGACCTCGGATCCGCGCTCGGCCTCGGATCGAAGGACAGGATCCGGATGAGGGTCACGCTCGACGCGGAGGACGCGGCGTCGCTCTACCGTTCGCTCCCGCCGGACGTGGGCCTGGTCGTGGTGGGCCTGCCGCCTCGCTGAGCGCGGCTCAGGCGGCCCGCCTGGCGCGGCGCCTGATCGCGAACGCCGCGGCCGGGTTGCGCACGAGCAGCGCGTCTATGCCGTCGTCCCCGAGCCCGGCCTCGCGCAGCGCCGGCACGAACGCGTCGAACAGGAAGGCGTGGGAGCGGTAGCTGCCGCCGCCCGGCTCGCCCACGTGGTACCAGCCGGCGTCCTGCGACACCAGCACGCGGTCGAGGCGGTTGCGGCGGTGGAGGTCCAGCACCGCCTCCACGTGGGCGTCGAGCGATCGCGGCGAGACGCCGTCGAGCTCGACCCAGGCTCCCTGCTGGGCGGCCCACGCGCGCGTCGCCCGGTCGGGCTCGGACTGGGCGTGCACCCAGACGTACGCCTCCGGGGCCACGCCGAGCCCCCCCAGCACGCCGATGATCTCGATGGCCGCGCGCCCGTCGCCGGTGTGGATCGCGAGCGTGAGGCCGGTGGCGAGGTGCGTGTGCGCCCCGGCCTCGACCAGCTTGCGGTCGATGGGGGAGAGCGGTCCCGCGTCGACCCCGATCTTGACGAAGCCGGGGCGGACCCCCGTGCCCTCGATGCCCTTCTCGAACTCGGCTGTCCAGCGAGCCGCGAGCTGGCGGGGCGTCTCCGCGTAGGCGTGCTGTGGGACGGCGATGTCCGCGGCGGCGCCGTAGTAGCCGGTGTTGGTCACGATCTGGAGCCCGCTCGCCTCGGAGAGCCGGCGCAGCAAGAGCGGGTCGCGGCCGAGGTAGGCGGGCGTGCACTCGAAGAGCGTCCGGCAGCCGCGGCGCCGCAGCTCCTCGAGGTGGGGCAGCGCCACGCGGAACGCCTCGTCCGCGTCGTAGCGCGCGCGGCTCGCCAGCGCGGCCCCGCCGAAGTCCACGAGCACGTGCTCGTGGACGAGCGTCGTTCCGAGCGCCGCCGCGTCGAGCGGACCGCGCACGCCGTGGTACGCGGCCGCGGCCGAAGCGGGCCGGGCCCGCGCCGGCGCGAGCGCCGATGCGGCTCCGCCCGCGAGTGCTCCGAGGAAGGCGCGCCGCCGCAAACGCTCAGGCCTTCTTGAGGACGTCCTTGTCGAAGTCCCAGTAGACGGGGGCCTTGCGCTTGATCGACTCGTTCACCATGTGCGCGACAGCCGCGGCGTGGTGGCCCGCCCGCCCGTCCTCCACCGACGGCTTGCGGGTGCGCACCGAGTCGAAGAAGCGGGCCATGTGGATCACGGTCGAGTCCGGCCCCACCTCGGTCCACGACTCGCCCTGGCTCTGCATCTGCGACGGCCAGGTGTCCGGCACCTCGTACTTCTGGACCGCGGGGTCGGCCCAGTACGCCTTCTCCAGGTTCGAGGGCCAGGACTCCACGATCCAGCCGTTGCCCTCGCGCCTGTGCTCGGGGGTGAAGGTCATGCGCCCGCCGCGGAACACCAGCGAGCCCTCGTTGCCCAGGATCGCGAAGCCGCTCTCGCCGCCGCCCGCGTTGTTGAAGGTCCCGCCGAGCGAGACCATGAAGTTCTCCTTGCCGTAGACGGCCGAGGCGTTGAGCGTGTCGGGCACCTCGTGCGTCTTCTGGTGGCGGTAGTTGGCGCCGGTGGCGACCACCGACTCCGGCACGGTCGCGCCCATCACCGAGTGGATCGTCGTCATCAGGTGCACGAACAGGTCGGTCGAGATGCCGCCCGAGTAGTCCCAGTAGCAGCGCCAGCGGAAGAAGCGCTCGAGGCTGAAGGGCCGCTTTGGCGCGGGCCCGACGAACATGTCCCAGTTGACCGACTTGGCATCGGCGTCGGGCGGGATCGGGTACAGCCAGGCGCCGGACTCGCTGTTCCGGTCGTAGCTCGCGCGCACCAGGCTGATCTGGCCCAGCTTGCCGGAGCGGATGATCTCGCGGGCCGTCTCCTGCAGCTTCGAGCTGATGCCCTGGGAGCCGATCTGCAGCACGCGGCCGGTCTTCTCGGCCGCCGCGTACATCTCCGGCCCCTCGTCGATCGCGAACGTCATCGGCTTCTCGAGGTACACGTCCTTGCCGGCCGCGACCGCCGCGAGCGTCTGCTCCCGGTGCCAGTGGTCGGGTGTCGCGATGATGACGGCGTCGATCGACTTGTCGGCCAGCAGCGCGCGCCAGTCGCCGTAGTCCTTCGCCTGGCCGCCGAGCCGCTCGAGCGCGCGCGTCACGCGGCCCTTGTAGGCGTCGCACACGCCGATCACCTCGACGCCGGGCACCGCCATGGCGGCCTGCATCACCCCCGACTGCACGCGCGCGCCGACGCCGATGATGCCGACCTGGACGCGGTCGTTGGGCGAGACGGCCTGGGGCTGCGCCTCGGCCTCCGCGCCCAGCACGTGCGCGATCACGGGCGCCGCCGCCGCCCCCACGAGGCTCCTCTGCATGAACTGCCTGCGGCCGATTCCACGCTTCATGGCACTCTCCTCGCTCCGACTTCGGGCGCACGTTACGCCCGCCCGGCGCGAGAGGTCAAGCGAAGCGAAGGGCTCATCGCCCTGAGCAGGAAGCCCGCGCCCGGATTGACGCCTGTGCCGTGGGGCCGGTAGCCTACGCGCTCCCGTCCCCACGACCCGAGGTGCACATGAGCGAGAAGCAGCGGGCCCTCGAGGCCCTGGCGGCGGCGCAGTGGAAGCTGGCGCTGCGGCTGACCGCGGCGATGATGGCGGTCTACTTCGGCTTCATCCTGCTGGTGGCGTGGGCCAAGCCGGTGCTCGGCCGTCAGCTCGTGCCCGGCCTGAGCCTCGGCATCCTGCTCGGGGCGCTCGTGATCGTGACGGCCTGGATCCTGATCTGGATCTACGTGCGCTGGGCGAACAGCCACTACGACGCCACGGTCGCGCGGATCCGGGAGACCGGCCGATGAGCACGAGCCTCGGCTCGCCCAACGTCGCCGCGATCTTCTTCTTCTTTCTGTTCGTGTCGGTGACGCTCGCCATCACGTACTGGGCCGCCCGCCGCACCCGCAGCACCGAGCACTTCTACGCGGCGGGGCGCAGCGTCACGGGCTTCCAGAACGGGCTGGCGCTGGCGGGGGACTACATGAGCGCCGCGAGCTTCCTCGGCATCGCGGGGCTCGTGGCGCTGTCGGGCTTCGACGGCCTCATCTACTCGATCGGCTTCCTGGTCGGCTGGCCGGTGGTGCTGTTCCTGATCGCGGAGCCGCTGCGGAACCTGGGCCGCTACACCTTCTCGGACGTGGTGGCCTACCGCCTGCGCCAGACGCCGGTGCGGATCGCCGCTGCGATCGGCACGCTGGCGGTGGTCACCTTCTACCTGATCGCGCAGATGGTGGGCGCCGGCAACCTGATCCGGCTGCTGTTCGGGATCCCGTACGAGTGGGCGGTCGTGATCGTCGGCGCGGTGATGATGGCGTACGTGCTTTTCGGCGGGATGCTGGCCACCACCTGGGTCCAGATCGTCAAGGCGGTGCTGCTGCTCGGCGGCGCGTTCATGCTGGCCATGATGGTGCTCTGGCGCTTCGCCATGAACCCGCTCGGCCTCTTCGCGAACGCGGCCGAGCGCTTCGGCGCGCAGGTGCTGGCGCCGGGCCAGCTGGTGGCCGACCCGCTCGACGCGCTCGCGCTCGGGATCGCGCTCCTGCTCGGCACGG
>CAZMRX010000411.1:0-2082 GCA_964568755.1 uncultured Acidobacteriota bacterium
TCTTCGCGGTCACGAACAGCGAGAGCTTCCGGAAGTCGTAGCTCAGCGCCAGGTTCCAGATCGTGTAGGCCGGCAGCAGCCCGCGCTGGCCGTCGGCCGTGGACGCGACCGTGTTGAGGTCGTCGGCGTACTGCTCGCTCACGTAGACCGACTCGATCTGCGCGGCGAACCCGCGCGGGTGTCTGTAGCCGATGGCCGCCGTCAGCATCGTCTCGGGCGCGTAGGGCAGGCGCTTGCCGCTCACGCTGACGGCCCCCGATCCGGCTACGCTGCTGAAGCGGGTCCCCTCGAAGCGCGCGACCGGCAGCGCCGTGAAGGCGGCGCGCACGAAGACGTTGTGCCCCGAGCCCGTGAGCGAGGCGCTGTCGAGCTGCGCCCCGAGCTCGAGCCCCTGGTGAAGCGTCTCGCCGCCGTTCGTCAGCGTCGCCCCCACGCCGCCAGCGAGCGAGGCCGCCACGACCTGGTTCTCGTAGTCGTTGCGGAAGAGTGTCGCCTCGAACCGCAGTCCGGCCACCGGCAGCGCGCGCGCGCCGAGCTCGTAGTTCCAGCTCTTCTCAGCGTCGAGCTCAACTGCCCCGCCGCTGTTGCTGATGAGGTCCTCGGTGCGCGGCGGCGCGAAGCCGCGGTGGACGCCGGCGAACACGTTGAGCTTCTCGGCTGCCGCGTACGAGAGCCCCACTCCCGGCACCCACTGCGTGACGTCGGTCTTCCCGCTCGCCCCGGCTCCCCCGTTCGCGAGGCGGTTGGTGCGCTCGTACTTCACGGACTCGATGCGCACGCCGGTGCTGAGCGTGAAGGCGCCGAGCAGCAGCCGGTCCTGCACGAAGGCCGAGTAGGCCTGGTTCTCGCGGCGGTTGTCTTCCACCGTGACGCCGTCCCGAGCGAGCGGCGTATCGCCGTTCAGCTGCAGGCGCTCCTGCGTCTCGAAGTGCGCGCGCACGCCGAGCTCGGCCTCGTGCTGCGCCCCGAGGAGGTGCAGCGGCAGCCGCAGCCGCGGCTCGACGCCGAAGTGCGTGTAGTCGCGCAGCCGCCCCTCGTTGCCGCAGGTCGTGTGGAGGTTCCCCATCCCTCCGCACTTCGGATCGGCGCGGTCGTTCGGGCGCTGGGCCGAGTTGCTCGACTGGCGCCACCAGTCGCGGCTAAAGCTCGAGGCGTACAGGTGCGTCGTCAGCAGCGCCCCCGAGAACAGCGCGGTGTGCTTGAGCGAGCCGCCGAGGCGGCTGCCGTCGAAGCCGTCGTTCGAGAACACGTTGCCGCGCGGGTCGGCCGCCCACTCGGCGAGCGTGAGGCCCGAGTAGGTCACCTGCGAGTCTTCCGTGTAGTAGTTGCCCTTGAGCGTGAGCGTCTGCGTCGGGCCGAGCGTGAAGACGGCCTTGAGGTTGGCGTCGTCGACCCGCGTGTGGAGGTTCGCGCGCACCCCGTCGCCCTGCTTGTGCATGTACTCGGCGAGGAGCGCCGTGCGCCCGAAGCTGCCGCCGGCGGTCCCCTGCCCGTTCCAGTAGTCCTGGTTCCCGCCCACGAGCCGCAGGTTGGCGGCCGGGCGCGCGGGCGGCGCCGGCGTCAGGTAGTTGATGACGCCGCCGACCGTCACCGGGCCGTACGCGATCTGCCCCGACCCCTTCACGATCTCGACGGTGTCGAAGCGCTCGATCGGCGGATGGTAGTAGGTCGCGTTGTCGCCGTAGGGGGCGTAGGTGATGAACAGCCCGTCCTCGAGCAGCAGCACCTTGGTGGAGCGTGTCGGGTTGAGGCCGCGGATCCCGATGTTGGGCCGCAGGGCGAAGCCCTCCTCGTCGCGCACGTTGATCCCGCTCGCCTTGCGGAGGGTCTCGTTCACGTTGAGAACCCGGGAGGTCTCGATCTCGGCGCGGTCGATCGTCTCGACCGAGCCCGGCGTGCGGCCGATCGTCTCGGCACTGCCCGCGAGGCGAGTGCCGATCACGGTCACCTGCTCCGTGAAGGTGCCGGGCCGCAACACAAGCCGCACGTCCCCGGAGGCCGCCGGCAGGCGCAGCGCCGCACGCGCCACCGAGAAGCCGGGTGCGGCCGCGGCGACCTCGTATTCGGCCTCGGGCGCTTCGA
>CAZMRX010000411.1:2092-4862 GCA_964568755.1 uncultured Acidobacteriota bacterium
GAGCCGTACGCGGCCGTCGGCCTCGGTGCGCACGCTCGCCACGTAGCCGACCTCGTCGCGCCGCAGCGTGACGAGCGCGCCCGGGACCGGGGCGCCGCTCGAGTCTTCGACGCTGCCGGTCGCGACCGACGCCTTTCCGGTGGCCGGGATCGCGGCGGCCCGAGGCTCGGCTGCGAGAATGAATATGAAAATGAATTTCATATTCGATATATTACGAGAGGGGCCCGAGCAGCGTCAAGCCTCCCTTTGGCCTAGGCGCGCTGATTCATTCGATCCACTTGAGAAACCCGCCCGGACACCGGTATCTCTGTGCAACCGCGGCCCTGGGCGATCCCGGTGCTCACGGGCGCGGGCCGAAGGCGATGATGGCCATGCCCGCCAGGCTCACGGCGGCACCCATGACGTCCCACCTGTCCGGAACCGTTCCCTCGACGAGCCAGAGCCATAGCACGGCGACCGCGACATAGACGCCGCCATAGGCGGCGTAGGTGCGGCCGGCCGTGAACGAATGCAACGTGAGCAGCCACGCGAATGCGCCCAGCGAGACCGCGGAGGGCAGCGCCAGCCAGACGGGTTGCCCGCGACGCAGCCACAGGAAGGCCAGGTAGCAACCGAGGATCTCCGCCACCGCCGTCACGACGAAGAGCCCCACCGTGCGCGACACCGACATCACTCACCTCCTTAGGGGACCTTCCCCCACGGCCGCATCGCGCGCTGTCATCAGAGCGAGGGCGTCCTCGCGGCTCCGGAAGTCCAACCGTGGGGCGCCTCGCCGCGCGCGCCGAGGTGGCGCCATGCGGCCGTTCCGCCGCCCTTACCTGAACGCCTGACAGGAGCACGCGAAGCAGTCCAGCGAGCGCCTGAACCCAAGCCCCTGGGCTTGCGCGAAGGGTGGCCGTGCCGACGACTCCACGGGTCTCCGAGTGAACGAGTTGCTGAACACGCGCTCACTGGAAGAGCTCTCGCCGCGCGGTCTCGCATATGGCGATCACGGCCGGGTGCTTGAGCTTGCGGTCGACCGTGATGGCGTAGAACCTCTGGCGGACGGACTCGATCGTCCCCAGCGAGCGAACGCCGAACTGGCGACACACCTCGCGCGCGATGGGTGAGGGCGCGGGGAAGAGGCCGACACCGGCCTGCCCGACCGCCTTCATGAGGGCGCTGTCGTCGAACTCGCCGACGATGTGCGGCCGCACGCCCTCCCGGTCGAACCAGTCATCCAGCCCGAGACGCAGAGCCGAGTGTTGCCTGGGGAGCAGGAAGGGGGCGCCATCCAGGGAACGGGGAAACCCCCGCCGGTAAGCCCTGGCGAGACGACCCGCGCCGAAAACCGAGACCGAGCACTCGCCCAGCAGGTGGTTATACGCGCGCACGCGAACCGTGGGGCCCACGGGTGCGTCGGCGAGCACGACGTCCAGCCCGAACACGGCGAGCTCAGCCAGGAGTCGCTCGGGCGTGTCTTCGATCCCCTCGACTCGAACGGGCTCTGCGAGCTTCAGAGCGGGCTCCAGGATCCGGTAGGCGATCAGCTTAGGCAGCACGTCGGCGATGCCGACCGTCAGCCGGACTTCGCGTCCCGCTGCGCCGCCCTTCATCCTGTCCACCAGCTCCTGGCCGAGGCCAACGATCTCGTCCGCATACCGGTAGGCGGAGCGCCCGGAGTCCGTAAGCACGAGGCGCCTTCCCGAGCGCGCGAAGAGCTTCTGGCCCAGCGCCTGCTCGAGGGCCCGGATCTGGGTGGTCACGGTCGGCTGCGACACGTGCAGCTTCTCGCTTGCCCGCGTGACGCCGCCTTCACGCGCGGCGGTCCAGAAGACCCGAAGGTGGTGGTAGTTCACGCGCTCCATGTCCACACTATACATTCACATAGTTATATGTGTTGAGCCGAGCAAATGAATTGGACCAATCCGTTCGCGGTGCCTACCTTGGCAATGAGAGTCGGGCCCACGCCGAGAGGCGGATCGCATTGGAGGTCGATGTGCAAGGCGCTGGCGTCGAGCTGATGGCAATGATCTTCGCGTCCGTGGCCGCAGGAATTGCGGCGTTCGTCTCGTTCCGTCTGTGGCACTGGATCCACACGCTTCGTCGCCCGTCGGGCAGCTGGCTCTTGACCGGGCACGAGGGCCCGACATCTCGCGGGCAAGGGACGCGACTCGATGTCGGGAGGAAAGGGTGATGGTCTCGGTGGATTCGCCCGCTTCGGCGGCTGCACCCGCGCGCCCGACGACCGAGAGGTGTCGTCGGTCGCCGGCAAGCTACGGGCGGCGAGCGGAGAATCGCGGTGCCCGGCGGGCGCGACAACTCTGGGCCGTCGTGCTCGCCGGAGGCGACGGCAGGCGGGTGTCGGCGCTGACGCGGGACGTCGCAGGCGAGTCCATGCCGAAACAGTACTGCGCGTTCGGGAGCGATGAGCCTCTCCTGCGTCGGGCCCTGCGCCGTGCCGCCGCGGTCGCGCCCTGGTCGAGGATCCTCGTAGTCGTCGCCGAGCACCACCGTCGCTACTGGCAACAGACGCTCGCAGACGTCCCGGCGGAGAACGTCATCGTCCAGCCGCGCAATCGGGGGACGGCGGCGGGCATCCTGCTGCCCGTCCTCGACATCGTCCTCCGTCGAGATCGCGGTGCCCGGGTGCTGGTCCTGCCGGCGGACCACCACGTGGACTCCGAGGACGTCCTGCGCCGCGCCCTCCTCGAGGCGGGCCGCGCCGTCCGGCGTCCGGACGCGCCCGTCGTGATGCTGGGTATGACTGGTCACGAGGGAGACCACGGCG
>CAZMRX010000412.1:0-4840 GCA_964568755.1 uncultured Acidobacteriota bacterium
GGGATAGGCGCCGGGAGCTAGGCGGCGGGAACCCGCTTCAGCATGCGGACGACCGTGCCGCCCTTCGGAGGGAACGAGTGCTGCACCTCGTCCATGAACTGCCGCATGAAGAAGATGCCGCGGCCGTACGCCTTCAGCAGGTTCTCAGGCGCGAGCGGGTCCGGGATCTCCGTGGGATTGAAGCCCGCACCCTGGTCCTTGACCTGCACCTCGAGCGCGCGCTCCTGCAGCGTGAACAGCACGTGGACGCGCTTCGACTCGTCCTGCTTGTTGCCGTGCTTGATGGCGTTCACCACCGACTCGCGGACCGCCACCGACATGTAGTGGGTCGCTTCCTCGTCGAAACCCACGAGGCCGCAGCACTGGACCAGGACCGTCTGGACGATGTCCAGCATCTCGAAGCGACTGGCGACGTCTAGGGTGACCGTCCGCTCGTGGTGGTCCTTGGTCATCGGCAGATGGTCGGCACCTTCAAATCCCTGGACGGCCGATTTCGTGGCGGGAAGCTAGCATGGGGTCGGGGGACGGTCAAGGACGCCTCAGTCGAATTTCCGTCCGCGAGAACGGCTCGGCCGAGGCGGGGAGGGTCACTTCGAGCTCGGTCACACGGGGCTTGCTGCGCAGTGCTCCGGAGTCGGCGCTCACGGGGCGCTCGCCGTAAAGCCGCAGGGTCGCGGTGGAGCCTGCCGGCCCTTCGACCGCGAGCCGGAACACCCGGTCGAACGGCTCGAGATCGAGGACCCGGATCCCCTGGTCCCCCTGCCCCGGCGCCAGCGCGACCCGCGGCGCCTCGACCTCGAGGCCGCCCGTCCACGCGAGCTCCACCACGCGAGGCGCACCCGTCAGGGCCACGGCCACAACCGGCCTGGCGGCCACCGACCGGCCGTCGAGGCGCGCCGCGAGGCCGCGGGCCCCCGGCGGCGGCATCGGCCGCAGCTCCAGCCGGAGCGGAGGCCCCTTGCTCACCAGCCCGATCCGCCACGCGAAGGGCCGGCGCTCGAAGTCGACGTCGAGCCGGCTCTGGCCCACGGCGAGGCCTGATACCCGCAGGCGGTCCCACCCGGGCGGCAGCTGCGGCGCGAGCCGGGCGCGCCCGGAAGGGGCGTCGGGCTCGAAGCCCAGCAGCCCGTAGACGATCGGGCTCACCAGCATCGAGGTCGCGAAGAACTGCTGCGGGACTGCCGTGTCCAGCGGACGGTAGCGGTCGCCCGAGAGCAGCTCCGGGTGGCGGCCGCGCGCCCAGTCGAAGCCGAGCCGCGCGAGCGCATCGACGAGCGGATAGCCGGCCCACGGCCGCTCGTACTGGTAGTGGCCGAGCGCGAGGAAGCCGGTGACGAACGGCCACACCGCGCCCATGTTGTAGTGCGCGGGGTCGTAGAGCGGGCTCGCGGTCGAGAGCATGCGCGCGCCCCAGTCGGTAGTGAGCGCGTGCGAGCCGAGGGCCGACAGGGTGCGCCGCGCGCGAGCGGGTTCGAGCAACCCGAACGCCGCCGCGGTGGCCGGCCAGACCGTGAGCGTGTCGTTGGTGCGGCCCGAGCGCAGCACCCCGAAGGCGTGGTGCCCCGCCGCCTCGATCCAGTAGCGCGACTCGATCGACGCCCGGGCTTTCGCGTAGACGGCCCGCGCCTTGTCGGCGAGCTGGACGTCACCGCGGGCTGCGGCCATCTCGGCCATCGCACCCGCGGCGCGCGTGGACACCGCGGCCAGGTAGACGTCCTGGTGGATCTGGTCGCCGATCGCCCCGACCTCGATGGCGCCCAGGCCACCCGTCGTGTTCTCGAGGATCCCGTCGCCGTCAGTGTCGTGCGGCAGGCCCCACGCCCAGGCCTTCCGAGCCGCTGGCCACAGCTCCTCGAGCGCCCGGCCGTCGCCGCTGGCCTTCCACAGACGGTGAAGCGCCAGCAGGAAGTAGGGCGTCGTGTCGGCGTGGTAGTAGGCGTAGGGGTACTCGTCGAACCAGGGAATCACCGCCGCCGCCTGCGACACCTCGTGCGGGACCTTGCCGTCGGCCCGCTGGTACTTCGCGAGGAAGCGCAGGCCGTCCCAGGCGGGCGCCCACTGCCCCGTCGCCGCCATCGCCAGGGAGTTGATCGCGGCGTCGCCGCCAAAGAACCAGCCGAAGCCGGGACGAGCCCCCTCTCCCGACGGACCCCAGCCGGCCACGAGCCCGCAGCCAAGGTCGGGATTGCAGACGGTCTGCTCGTCGAGGTTGACCTTGGCCCATTCGAGCGCGAGAGCGAGCCGGTCGTCGGGCGAGTCGATGCGCAGCGCCTGCTCGCGTAGCTGCCGCGCGTGGGCCACGCGCGCGTCGTAGATCTCGCGGGCTCGCGAGACGAGCCGCCGGTAGGCCGCCGCAACGTCGGCTCGCGGCGCGGTGGAGGCGACGATCGCGATCGGCACCAGTTCACGCGCGGCGCCCACCGGGTCGATCGGGATCGTAAAGCGGCTAGGCGCGTCGGGCAGCGCGTGGGCCGGGTGGCTGGTCGCGGAAACAGCCCACGGCGAGCCGATGAAGGCGTTGCGGCGCCGCAGGCTCTCGGAGAGCACGAAGGCCTTGTCCTCGTCGCTCCAGAACGCGTACTGGCCTCCGAGGCCTCCAGGCCAGGCGTACTGCAGTACCGTGCGGAAGCTCGCCACCACCTCGAGCGGCCGGCTCGCCTCCACCTCGAGCAGCACCAGCAGCCCCGCCTCGTCGAGCGGCGCGAGGATGTGCTGCCGGACAGTGAATGCCGCGTGGCTGTACGTGATCGTGGTCGCCTCGGGACGGACCTCGACGCTGCGAGCCACATCCCGGCCCCGCACCGGCTCCGCGTAGTCGGGGATCCGGAAGTCCAGCCGGAAGCCGCTCGCGAGCTTCAGCGGGTGGACCCACAGCTCGGCCTCGCCGGTCTCGACCCCGAGCCACGCCGAGCGCGGGCCCACGACGCCCAGGTACTGCTGCGGCCGCACGTCGCCCCGCAGGCCGATCGGAGAGGCGCCGATCTCGAAGCGCGGCACGCTCGGAAGGGCCGTCTCCTGAGCAGACGCCACGGGAGTTGACGTGAGACTGCAAGCCAACCCACTCGCCACTGCGAGCGCGAGCCACTCGCCCCGCGGCGAGTTCACGGCCCGCCGCAACGGCCTCGCGGTCGGCCGCGGGATCCGTCCCGGCCGAGACGCACGAAGCGCAAGCCTCACACGCAGCCTCCTTCGGACCGGGGCATTCTAGCGGGGGCGCGAGGCCGACGCGCTCGCCGAATCGGCCGCGGCGCACGAGCGAAGCGGAGGCCGTGCGGCGATGGCGGTAACATTCCGGGCCATGAGCGCGCTCTTCGAACCCCTGCAGCTGCGCGATGTGACGCTCCGCAACCGCATCGCGGTCTCCCCGATGTGCCAGTACTCGGCCGAGGGCGGAGTCCCGACCGACTGGCACCTCGTGCACCTGGGCAGCCGCGCGGTCGGCGGGGCGGGTCTCGTGATCGCCGAGGCGAGCGCCGTCTCGGCCGAGGGCCGGATCAGCCCGGGCGACACCGGCATCTGGTCGGACGAACAAGCGGAGGCGTGGGCGCGCCTCGCCCGCTTCGTCGCGGAGCAAGGCGCCGTTCCCGGGATCCAGCTCGCCCACGCCGGTCGCAAGGCCTCGACCGACGCCCCCTGGCGCGGAGGACGGCCGGTTGCGCAAGACGCGGGCGGCTGGCAAACGGTCGCCCCGAGCCCGCTGCCCTTCGCGGAAGGCTACGCGGCGCCGCGCGAGCTGACAGCGGACGGCATCGAGGCCGTCGTAGGCGCCTTCCGCGACGCCGCGCGGCGGGCCGAGCAGGCCGGCTTCCAGCTGGTCGAGATCCACATGGCGCACGGCTACCTGCTCCACCAGTTCCTCTCGCCGCTCACGAACCGCAGGAGCGACGCCTACGGGGGAAGCCTCGAGAACCGGATGCGCCTGCCGCTCGCGGTGGCGCGCGCGGTCCGCGACGCCTTCCCGGCGGAGCGTCCGGTGTTCGCCCGGATCTCGGCGACGGACTGGGTCGAGGGCGGCTGGGACCTCGAGCAGTCGGTGGCGCTCGCCCGCGCGCTCGGCGCGAACGGCGTCGACCTCGTCGACTGCTCGAGCGGCGGTACCGTGCCCGACGCGAAGGTCGCGCTCGGCCCCGGCTACCAGGTCCCCTTCGCCGCGGCGATCCGCGAGCGCGCTGGGATTGCGACGGGCGCGGTCGGCCTCATCACCGAGCCCGCGCAGGCGGAGGCGATCGTGGCGACGGGCCAGGCCGACATCGTCCTGTTCGCCCGCGAGATGCTCCGCGACCCCTACTGGCCGCTCCACGCGGCGCGCACGCTCGGTGTCGAGGTCGGCTGGCCCGTGCAGTACCAGCGCGCGCGCCGCTGAGCGCGCCGGGCTTCGAAGCGACGCGGCGCCGTCTATAATCCCGCGGTCCATCCTCAGGCACGGACGTCGTCGCGGGGCGTCGGACCCCGGAGGTCCACTTGATCGGCCAGACGCTGTCGCACTACCGGATCACCGCGGCGCTCGGGGCCGGCGGGATGGGCGAGGTCTACCGCGCGACCGACTCGAACCTCGGCCGCGACGTGGCGATCAAGGTCCTGCCTCCCGAGGTCGCGCACGACGAAGAGCGCCTCGGGCGCTTCCGGCGCGAGGCGCACCTGCTCGCGGCGCTCAACCACCCGAACATCGCCGCCATCTACGGGCTCGAGGAGGCGGACGGAAAGCCGTTCCTGGCCCTCGAGCTCGTCGAGGGAGAGGACCTGAAGCAGCGGCTGACTCGCGGCGCGGTGCCGCTCGACGAGGCGCTCGAGATCGCCGAGCAGATCGCCCTCGCCCTCGAGGAAGCCCACAACAAGGGCA
>CAZMRX010000413.1:0-4837 GCA_964568755.1 uncultured Acidobacteriota bacterium
ACGCCGTGAACGCCAGGCCAATCCTCAGCGGGATGAAGGGAGCAACGATCCCACCGATCACGCCACCGACGATGCCTGACGGAATGTCGTAGCCACGGAAGTACGCGTCGCCGCCTCCGAGCACCGCCCCCAGCGTTGCCCGAGCCAGGACGGCATTCATAGAGAACCCAACCGACAGGCTTGCCAAAGTCTCCTGTCCGCTCGGATCGGATCGATTGGCTGGGTCTGCTCCCCCGTACAGATACTTATGAAGAGTCGGCGGGTCGGACTGACGCCCGCCGAACGGATCCATCCCGGTGAAGCGCCCGACTCCAGGGACGAACCACCTTGCTCTGTGGTACTGGAGGCCCGAGTTGGGATCGAGGGGTTCGCCTGTGAAGGCGTAGGGTTGGGTATCGGAGCCTGTGTGAGCGAGGAGTTCACCGAAGGCCGAGTAGGTGTAGCCGTCCGTGATGTTGCCGGACTCGTCGGTGAGCCTTCGGATGGAGCCGAGGCCATCGGCGTGGTAGTAGCGGGTCTGCCAGTCGGACACTGTTGCAGGAGCGGCGACCAGCGGCCGCATGAGCGACAGCAGGTCGTCGCCGCGGACGTACAGGGCCTGGAGCGTAGGAGTGGCTGCCGAGGAGTCGACCTCGGTGACGACGTGGCTGAGGGAGCCTGACGTGTCGACCAGGAAGTCGGTGGTCGTCGTGGAGCCGCCGGGCGGGGTTGTGGCCGTCCGGACTCGGGTGCCGTCGGGGTCGTAGACGTGTTCGATGACCGTGCCGTCGGTCTTCTCGAGGCGACTCAGCCGGCTCTCTTGGTTCCAGGTGTAGGTGGCTTCGGCGTCCTTCGTCGTCAGGTTGCCGTTGTGGTCCCAGCTGTAGCCCGTAGCCGGATTGGCTGCGAGCTGCTCGCTCAGCAAGCGGTCGCGGGTGTCGTAGCCGTAGGCGATCGTGCCGGACTGGAGGCTTGGGCTGGGGGCGCCGGCGGGGCCTAGGACCGTCGTTTGAGTCTGCCGATTGCCGACGGGGTCGTAGCCGAAGGTCTTGCTGTAGGCGAGGCCGAGGGATTCCGTGACTGATTCGCCCGTCAGGCGGTAGAGCGAGTCGTAGCTGTAGTCGAGCGTCCGCTGCTGCGGCAGGCCCTGGGCTTCGACGATCCGGGTGCGGTTGCCGGCGGGGCCGAGGGTGAAGGCGTAGCTCTGGATGAAACGCCCGCTGGACGGGTGGTTCGTGCTGAGGTGGGTGAGGCGGTTCAGGGAGTCGTAGGCGTAGGCGGTTTCGGCGCCGTTGGGGTGGGCGAGGGACTGGCGGTTGCCGTTGGAGTCGTAGCCGTGGTCGTAGACGCGGCCGGCTGGGTCGGTCACCACGTCGAGGCGTCCCGCATCGTCGTAAGTGTAGCTCGTGGTGTGGGGCTGGCCGTTGACTGTGGCAGTGAGGCTGAGCCTGTTGCCGTTGCCGTCGTAGGTATAGCCGAGGCTTGCCGTGATCGCGCCGCCGGCGCCGAAGCCGGGCTGGGTGAGGCTGATCAGGCGGTCGCGGAGGTCGTAGCCGTAGGCGGTCGTGCCGCGAGCATCCGTGGCTGTCTGGCGGCGGCCGGTCGGTGTGTAGGTGAAGCTGACATTCTCCTGCGGGGTCGGGTAGCTGCGGGTCGTCAGACGGTTGTTGTCGTCGTAGGTGTAGGTGGTCGTCCGGGCCATGAAGTCGGTGCGGGACTCGAGGTTGCCGGCGGGGTCGTAGGTCATCGACTCGCGCTTGCCGTCGGGGAGGATGCGCCGCGAGAGGGCGGCTCGCACGAAGCGAAGCGCCACGCGAGGCGCGCTCTCGCGCCGTGAACGTGCCCCGTGTCCCGAGCCCCCTTCCCCGCAGATCCCGGAACCGGGGAAGGGGGTCTGGGGGATGGGGAAGCCCGCCCCGCTGTTCAGCAAGCCGCCGGTCGTGTGCGCAGCTGCTGCTCGCGGCCGAGAAGCCCCGCAAGCCGTGCTCTGGTGCGAAAGAGCAGGCCTGCGGGGCATTGCGCTACACCAGCCTCTGGTCGATGCGCGTCAGCATCTGCACGATCCGGATCGCGAGCCGACGCCCGGTGCGGACGGCTGCGGGCGAAGCCAGCCGCCGCAGGACGAGCACGTCGAGAAGCGCCGCAGTCTCCGTGGCGCTGCCACGGGCGATCGCGTAGTAGCGGGCCTTGTCGCGACGGGACCGACGACCACCGGCCTCGGCGATGTTGAGGACGACGGAGAGCGAAGCCCGCTCGAGCTGGTCCTTGATGATGCGGTTGAGGGTGGCCACGAGGGTCGAGCACAGGCAATGGAGCTCAAGAGCCACGTGGTAGACGTGCAGGCGATTGGCGTCGAGCTGCGGTTCGTCGCTCACGGGGCAGAGGGCCGCAAGCTCCGCGGAAGGGTTGACGGTAGCCGAAGCGGGTTGGGCGGCCATCAGCGCAGCTCCTTCGCGCACAGCTCAGCGATGTGGAAGGCGCAGCTCGAGCCGCGGACGCAGAGCTCCGCATCCGCCAGGCGACGCGTGCGGGCGCAGGCCAGGAGATCGCCGAGGTCGACGGCGGCGCGCTGAGCCTGTTGCCAGAAGCCACAGCGGAAGTTGACGAGCAGAGCATCGGTGAGCTGCTCCAGCTGATGCCGGAGCGAGAAGCTGCGAACCCGCAGCTCCGAGATCATGAGCCCGAGCTCCGAGCAGAGCTCCTGCAGCGACAGGTTCTCGGCTCCGGAGAAGAGGGTGCGCTGCGGGGCGTGACAAGCGACCCTGATGCGAAGGCCGAAGTCGAGAGCAACGGCAGCTGCCGAGGAAGCCTGGGGACGGGGGCGGGCGGTGTAGACGTGAGCCATGAGAGGTTCCTTTCCGCAAGGCCGAAGGTGGCCTGCGAGGAACCCACCGCCGCAGCGAGGAAGGAGTCAAGGCTTTGGCTGCGCCCAAGCGTGCCCAGGCGCAGCAGGGCGCCTTGACGCCTGACGAGCGAAGGCGAGATTGCCCGAGCAGGCCACCGTAGGCCCCCGCGGAAAGGACAGCACGCCACGAGCGAGGCCGCCCGCCTTGGTCGCAGGCGTCGGTCGTGGAAGAGCGAGAACTCCGATTGTGCCGCTACATCCTCTGCCGAAAGCAGGCGCGCACGACCGCGGCCTGGTGCCCGCAGTGCTGCCGTCTAACTCGTCCTGCACCGCGCCTGACAAGGGCGCGGGCGTGCGCGCATGCGGGCGCCTTACCACAGCCGATTCTGCGGATTTGCCGATGTCTTCTGTCGTAGGGTGCGCCAGAGTTCCAGGTACTGGTCATGGGCGGAACTGCCCTTCGCGAGAACAGGGCGGAACCGCCAGCCCTTGACCTTTCTTGCTTGAACCCACTTCCTTACTCGGTCGCTCACTACCCACAGCGGCTGGCCGTGCGCACCCCATCCTTCGCTCGTTCGAGCGAAGTCAGTGTGTCCCATCGCCGTGTCCTCGTACACCAAGCACCCCAGAAGCCGGAAGAGCCGCATTCCTTGCTCATCCGCCTCCGTTACGATTACCGTCGCGTCCTTGACTGAGAGCGGCATGGTGCCCGCCGTGACGAGCTGTACGAACGCCGTGTGAAACTGCCCGCGCTCCGAATCGTAGAGGGGTGTCGTCGACAGCCCTTGTAGCTCCGCCCCCAAGACCTCAGCGGTCTCCACACGTGTTACCCACTCCTCTGTCCACTCCCCGATGTTCCCGAGTTCTTTGGGACCAATGTTGATCCGGCTCAGGCCGAGTCGACTAAGCAGCTTGTACCCAGAGCGGTCTCCGGTGCGCACCCATGTCGCTTGAGCTAAGCGCGTTTGGTTGTATTCCTGATCCTTCTCCGTTTCCCAGACGATCTTCTGGCACCCGAGCGTGAAGCACGTGCTGTTCCTCAAGTCCTTCGTGTCGAAAGCAAAGTCTGGCGTGTACCAGAACCCGCTCGTGTCTTTCGTCCTTTCGATGACCCTGTCGAATGCGCGGCTTTCGGCATCGAACCAGACGAAGACCTTGCGATCGTCATGCAGGACCGGAGCGAGAAGAGGATCGCGGGAGAGTTCCGCTCGAATCGCGTCCTCGAACCTGACCCGAAGTCGAATCTTCACGGTGCCGACCTGACCCTTCCAGCCACTCAGAGCAGCAGGAGCAAGTCGACGAAAATGCCCTTGAACAGCTCGGGACGGCCAGTGTAGATCTTCTCCGCAGCTGCGATCACATCGTCAAGCGTAGGGTTCGCGATGTGGCCGGATTGGTTCCTGTACGGGAAGAACTGCCGCCAGAGATTCGTAAACTGCTGATGCTGGGCGGGAGTGAGGTTGACTCCAGGCATCTGGTCGTGTCGCGGCCAGATCTTCTTAAGCTGTGGGATCCGCTCGTAGATGCGCCTTTCGATCAAGTGGTGGGTCTGCTGGCCTGCCTGCCGAATCGCACGCATCCCATTCACGTTCTTGACAGGGACGCTGCCGAGCTGACGCAGTATCGTGCTGCGCGCGGCCGTCGCATAGACCGTGTTCTGGGCGCGGATGGTGTTCTGATTCGTGATCGTTATGGTGATGCCGACCAGCGTGAAATCAGCTAGGCCGGACGGGTCGACCCTGTTGACCGGATCAGACTGGACGTACAGATAGGGTCGAAGGCCGATCAGATCCGGATCCTCGCTTTCAGTCAGGCTCAACGCGCCAAGCAACGGATCCAGACTGACAAACCTACCCACCCCCGGATCCATCCACCTTGCTCTGTGGTACTGGGAGCGCGAGTTGGGATCGAGCGGCTCTCCGGTGAAGGCGTAGGGCTGGGGGTCTGTGCCGGTGTGAGCGAGGAGTTCGCCGAAGGCGGATTTAGTGAGCTTCTCGGTCCTCGTCGGAATGA
>CAZMRX010000414.1:0-4828 GCA_964568755.1 uncultured Acidobacteriota bacterium
ACAAGCCAGAACGGAACGGGAGACGGGCCTAGGAATCCCTCGGAGACCCCCTTCGTGCGCCGGGGGGGTCTCCTCGGGATGATTAACGGAACGTCGTGATCGGGATCGGGGTGGGTGTCGGCAGGGGGGCCGGCGTTGGGATCGGGGACGGGTTGATGATGATCGGCGGTGGCGTCACGCCGCCGCCGCCGCCCGGAGGCGCCACCACCACACCGCCCACGACGCCGGCCGCCGCCGCCGCGGCTGCAATCACCGTGATGGCGCCGACCGCGAGCCCGGACGCCGCCACGGCCGCGAAACCAGCCGGGGCCACGATCGACGCGCCGGTGGCCGCCGAGAACACTGTCACGGCGCCGGCCGGCCCGATCGCGGCCACCTTGCGGTCGCCGCACTCGGCCTTGTCCTGCACCACGAGCGCCTCGATCTCCTGCGTCTGGCTCTCCTCGAACTCGGTCGTCGTGGACTGCACGTAGTAGGTGATCGGAGACGCCTCCACGCGCGGCCGCGGCAGCTTCCCGTAGTAGCGGCCCTGGTCGAGGGACATCTCGACGTAGTAGAACGCGTCGCCCACGGAGCCCTTGAAGTACACCCGCGCCCGCGCGACCGAGGCCACGGGCTCGATCCCCGTGTCGAGCAGCGGGAACTCGCCGGCCACGAAGCAGGTCACGGGCTCGAACTGGATCTGCGCGCCGGTGCCGCTCGTCGCCGCGAAAGCTGGAGCCACGGGCGCCTGTGGATCCGTCGGAACCTGGGGGTCGGCCGCGGGAACGGCCGGCTCCTGAGGAGGCGGAACCGCCGCCGGGTCCTGCGAAACCGCGGAGGCCACGGCCACGAGCTCGACGTTGGCGCTCGCCACGCTTCCGTCGGCGACCGCCACCTTCACCGGGGCCTGGCCCACGGCGAGACCCGCCTGGCTCTCGGTGGTCACGGCGTACTCGCCCGTCGGGGCCGCCGTCGAGAACCCTCCGTCCGCGCTCGAGACCGCCCGGACGACCGAGCCGGACTGCAGCTCGATGAAGGCCACGGTGACGCCCGAGAGCGGCCGCCCCTCGAGCCGCACGACTCCCTGGATGGTCCCGCTCGCGGGTGCGGCGCCCACCCCGCCCGCCGGCAGCGCCAGCAGCAGGGCCAGGAACACGTGTGCCGCGCGACGCAAGCGCCCCATGCCGTCCGATCGTAGCCTTCCCGTACCCGAGCCTTCAACCCGCATGGATTTCGTCACCCTCATACGCGTCGCGCCGGCCGCGCCGGCGGCCGGGACGATGCCGGCTTGCGTGTCGCCTGCGTCTCGCTGCCCGAGCGCTTCGCCGCGCTCTCGGCGTAGTAGCTGCGGTAGTACTCCCCGTAGTACTGGCTGTAGTAGTAGGAGTTGCGCTCCAGGTTGACCTTGTTGAGCACGAGGCCCGCCACCTTGCCGCCGACACCCTGCACCTGTTCGATCGCGCGCATCACCGCCGGCTTGGTGGCCGACTCGGCCGCGATCACCAGCACCACTCCGTCCACGAGCGGACACAGCACCGGCGCGTCGGCCATCGCGAGCAGCGGCGGCGCGTCGATCAGCACCCACTCGTAGTGCGCCCGCAGGGCCTCGACGATCTGCTTCATCATCGGCGACCCGAGCAGCTCCGCCGGGTTCGGGGTGAGGTAGCCGCAGGGCAGCACCTGCAGCCCCTCGATCCGGGACGTCTGGATCGCCGCCGATGCCGCGGCCTTGCCCACGATGAGGTCGGTGAGTCCCGGGGCCTTGGCCACGCCGAAGTGCTGGTTGAGCGTCGGCCGCCGCAGGTCGGCGTCGACGGCCAGCACCTTCGCGCCGTTCTGCGCCAACGCCACGGCCAGGTTGGCGAGCGTCGTGGTCTTGCCCTCGGAGGGGTTGGCGCTCGTCACCAGGATCACGCGCCCGGTGGTCTCGGCGGACGAGAAGATCAGGTTCGTGCGCAGCACGCGGTAGGCGTCGGCCACCGCCGAGTTCGGAGTCTTCACGAGATGCGGCCCGCGGCCTCCAGCGCCCGGCACCGGCTTGAGGCCCACGTCCGGCACCATTCCCAGGAACGGCAGCGGGATGTTCTCGCGCACGTCCTCGGGCGTCTTGAACGTATTGTCCATGTGCTCGAACCCGAGCGCGAGCCCGATCCCGACCAGCAGGCCCAGGATCACGGCCACCTGGTAGCTGCGTGTCTTACGCGGGAGCACGGGCCGCCGCGGCGCCTCGGCCTTCTCGATCACGCGGATGTTCGTGGTCTTGAGCTCGGTCTCGAGCCCGGTCTGCTTGGTCTTCGTCAGCAGGTCCTGGTAGAGCTGGCGGTTGGTATCGACCTCGCGCTGCTTCGCCAGGTACTCCATCGACTTGCGGTTCGAGTCCTGCGCCTCGTCCTTCACCGCCTCGAGGCTGGCCGTGAGGCGCGCCTCGCGCGCGAGCGCCGTGCGGTACTCGCTCTCCGCGGCGCGCGTCACGTTGCGCATCTCGGCCCGGATCTTCTCCTCGGTCGCGCGGATCTGACCGCGCACGCGCACCATCTCGGGGTGGCGGTCGCCGAGGGAATCGGCCAGCTGAGCCTCCTCTTTCTGCAGCGCGTTGAGCTCGGACTTCAGCGCCTGCACCGGGCCCGAGCCCAGCACCAGCGCGAAGCTCTCGATCTGTCCCGGGCCGAGTGTCGCGATCTGCCGGTAGAGCGTCTCCTTGGCGATCCGCTCGGTGCGGGCCTCGAGCACGGCCCCATTCAGGGTGCCCAGCTTCTGATCGACGAGCCCCTCGCGCGACTCCTGCCCGACGAGCCCCTCGCGCTCGCGGTACTCCTGCAGCGCCTGCTCCGCCGCCTCGACCTTCGCCTGCTGCTCCTTGAGCCGCTCCGACAGCCAGCCCGTGGCCTCGGTCGACGTCGTGAAGCGCAGCTCGAGCGACTGCTCGATGTAGAGCTGCGCCAGCGTATTCACGGCCTCGGCCGCCACGCGCGGGTCGTAGGCCCGGAAGTGCAGGTTCACGAGCCGAGATCCCGGAACGGGATCGACCTGGATGCGCGAGCGGAATGCGGCTGCGGCAGGCGAGAGCGGCATTCCGCTCGGGTCGATCACCGCCGAGGGCGGCAGCCCGAAGAGCCCGCGCACCCGCTCCCAGGGATTCATCATCGGACCCGTGGCGAGCTCGGGGTGCGTCTGCAGGTTCAGCCGCGCGACCGCGCGCTCCGCGAGCGTCCGGCCCTTCAGCAACTGGTACTGCGTCTGGTAGTAATCCATCCCACCCTGCACCAGCTCGACCAGCTCCTTGTTCGGCAGCACGTCGGGCGTGTCGCGATCGATCAGGATCTGCGTCGTGGCCTGGTAGACGGGCCGAGTGGTGTAGTTGTACAGAACGGCGGTCGCGAGGCTCAGCGCGAGACAGGTCACCACGATCGCGCGACGCTTGTGAAGCATCGCGAGATAGCGACGGGCGTCCTGAAACACCGCCTGCTCGGTCACGACACCTCCCCCCGAGACCCACCCCCGGGCGGACGATATGCTACCCGAAAATGTCGAAACAACAAAGGGTTATGCGAACTTCGGTCATGTAAGCCACGAAGTGGGCTTCATGCACAAGATGTAGAGGGCTGGGCACGTCTGCGCCCAAGCCTTGGGGGCTGGGCTAGAAGAACCGCTCAGGTACGACGAGCGTGTCCTCAGGGAGGACCAGGTCGGTGGCCTTGACCTTCTTCTCGACCTTCTTGCCGTCCACGATGCGGACGACCTTGGTCCTGCCCTGCGAACCGCGCTCGGTCACGCCCCCCGCGAGCGTCAGTGCCTGGAGGACCGTCATCCCTTCCTGGAAGCGATAGGGCCCCGGACGCGAGACGCTGCCCATGACGTAAACCTGCGACGCCCTGGGGAAGTACACCGTGTCGCCGGCCCGGAGCACGATGTTTCTCTCGGGGTTCCCCGATTGAAGCTCCAGCAGGCTGAGCCGAAAGACCTCGGACCCCGGAGCGACGAACGGCAATCCCGGGATGCTCGCCGGCGTCGGAGTGGGCGCCGGTTCGGCCTCGGCCGCAGGCAAGTCCGTGTCGGGCGTCGTTCCAGGCTTCGCGGGCACGCTGGCCGTCTCCGGCGCTGCATTCATGCTCAGCGGCACCGCCGGCCCGTCCGTCCCTGTGCCCGTCGCCGGTGGCCGCACGACGATCACCTCGTGCCCCACGTTCGGCCCGAGCGCGCCCACGTCGCCGAGCAGCGCCAAGAGCGTGCGATCGGCCTTCAGCGGATAGCGCCCGGGCCGCTGCACCTCGCCCGTCACGAACACCCGCTGGCTCCCGTACTCGGCCACCGACACCGTCACCTGCGGCCGCCGAAGGATCCCGTCCGCGAGCAACGTCGTCATCTTCCGCTCGAGCTCGAGCGTCGTGTGCTGCGCGGCCTTGATCTTCCCGAGGATCGGGAAGTTCACCATGCCCTCGGGATCGACCGCGAAGCTGCCCGTCATCTCCGCCTGCCCGATCACGATGACCTTCAGCACGTCCCCAGCGCCGATCTCGTAGTCGCCCGGTCGCGTGCCCTGTGCAAAGGCGACCCCAGCGGCCCCGAAGAGCACCCACGCCCCGACGAACAAGCGTGCCGCTACCCCTCGCATGCCGCCATTGTGGCGACGGCTCGTCAGAGGGTCAATCCCGTCGGTCTATCGGAACGTCGGCTGCGGCGGGTTGTACTGCAGCGTGAACCCGGCCAGCAGCCCTTCGACGCCAAAGGTCTCGATCGTCGAAACCCGGTCGGTGTAGCTGACCGTGATCCCCGCGCGGATCCGCGATCGGAACTGGTACCCGAGCTCCCCCCCCGCCTCGCGGATGCGATCGTTACGTTCGCTCAG
>CAZMRX010000415.1:0-4819 GCA_964568755.1 uncultured Acidobacteriota bacterium
GGTCGCCGGCGTCGCGGTAGCTGCCGTCGGCGTTGCGCAGGCGCGGGTCGGTGGCGAGGTCGTTCGGGTTGAACGGGGACTGGTCCTGGTCGCTGATGTTGCCGAAGGACATGCTCTCGTCGGTGATCATGTAGCGCGCGCTGCCGTGGAAGGCGTTCGTGCCGCGCTTGGTGGTGAGGTTGATGCCGGCGCCGCCCGTCGCCATCGCGAGGTCGGTTCCGCCGGTCGTGACCGTGATCTCCTGGAACGCGCCGAAGTCGAAGTAGGTCGGTGAGGCACCGGTGGCGGACATGTCGGTGATCACCATGCCATCCAGGTTCCAGGTGTTCTCGGCGCTGGGCTGGCCCTTGGACGACGAGGTGGCCTGCTGGCCGTTCTCGTTGCCGGCGATGTTGACGCGGTCGACCATCACGCCCGGGACGGCCTTCAGCACGCCCCAGGGGTCGCGGGCGTTCGGGACCTTCTCGAGCTCGTCGGTGGTCATGGTGGTGGCGGTGCCGCGGCGCTTGCTGTCGACGAGCGGCGTCTCGGCCTGGACTTCGACGGTCTCCGCGACGCCCGAGACCTTCATCCCGAACTCGAGCTCGACGTTCTCGCCCGTCGTCACGCGGATCTTGCGGGCCGTGGAAGCGAAGCCCGCCAGGGACAATGTCACCGTGTATTCACCACGGTTGAGGCTGAGGAAGCGGAATGCGCCGTCCGCGCCGGTCACCGTCGAGCGAGTGCCGAACTCGCTGGTGATCGTGGCGTTGACGCCCGGAAGCACCGCGCCGGACTCGTCCTTCGCGATGCCGTAGACGTTGCCCGTGGCGATCTGGGCCGAGGCCGCGCCCGAAAGGGCGAGGACCAGGCCCAGCGCCAGGGCCAGGATCTTCTTGGTCACTGATATACCTCCCTACCAGGCCCGAAAATCGGGCCCGGCCAACTACTCCGGGTACTGAGGAGTTTGGTCCCCCTCCAGCAACCGGTGTGCCAATCGATTGAACATGAAGATTGTTCCGCAAATATTTGTAAATACGCGACTTATCAATTGAGCGTTTTGCCCGCCTCTGAGTCGAATGATCCAGTCGCATGGACAACATTCAAAATTCCGGATAACTCCACGAGAATGCCTGGAGAACTCGCCCGAGTCCGTCCAGGGATGCGACTTCGAGGCCGCTCTGGAGCTTGGGGGTGTCACGAACGTTGGTCCTTTACTTGTGCGAGAGGCCTGTGATTCGATGAAGGCCGCACATCTCCGAGAGAGGGAAGCCTTGAAACTGAGTCGAATCGTTCTCGGCTTGTCGGCCCTCGCGCTCGCGTCGCTCGCCCGCGCCCAGGAGACGCCACGCCCCGCGGCGGCGCCGGTGTTCCGATCCGACGTGTCCGTGGTGCTGATGCCCGTGTTCGTGATCGACAAGGACGGCAAGGCCGTGCGCGGGCTCCGCGCCGCGGACTTCGAGGTGCAGCAGGACGGCCGCCCCGCGGAGGTCGTCTCGTTCCGCTACATCGACACGACGGACACCGAAGGGCAGGACGAGCTGCGGGTCGCCTCGGCCGCGCGCCGGCGCTTCCTGCTGCTGTTCGACAAGTCGTTCACCGACCTGCCGGGCCTCGAGCGCTCGCGCCGCGCCGCCTCGGACCTCGTCAGGCGCCGGCTCGAGCCCGCCGACCTCGCGGCCGTCGCGACCTTCGACATCCACAACGGCATCCGTGTCGTCGCCAACTTCACCGAGGACCGCGCGGTGCTGAGCCACGCGATCGCGACGCTCGGCGTGCCGAGCCTGACGCGCATCACCGACCCGCTCGCGCTCGCGGCCGACCTCGCGATCACCGACCTGCAGGCGGCCGAGGCGCTGCAGGAAGCGGCGCTGCCGCAGGAGCTCGTCGACAGCTTCGCGCGCGCGCAGATGATCCGCATGCGCTCGGCCGACGAGCAGACCTACCTCCACAACGTCGGCACGCTGCTCGACGGGCTCGACGGGCTGGCCGCCGCGCTGCGCGGCGTCGAGGGGCGCAAGCAGATCCTGTACTTCTCGGCCGGCTTCGACTCGCGCCTGCTCGTGGGCCAGTGGGGCTCCGACCAGCGCAGCCAGGGCGAGGCGGTGACGCGGGGCCAGCTGTGGGAGGTGGACAGCATGGCGCGCTTCGGCGACAGCCGCCTGCGCGAGACGCTCGCCAACACCACCCGCAACCTGGCCGCCGCGGACACGGTGGTGCACTCGATCGACGTCACCGGCCTCGGCAGCGACCACTCGCTCACCCAGACCGCGGTACAGCAGGACATCGGGCGCGACACCACGAACCGCGAGACGCTCGGCTTCTTCGCGCGCGAGACCGGAGGGCGGCTGTTCGACAACGCCAACGACCTCGGACCGGCGCTGGCGGAGATGCTGGAGATGACGAGCCGCTACTACGTGCTCGGGATCCAGCCCGACCGCGAGAAGGGGCCGGGCGCCTTCCACAAGCTGAAGGTCAAGGTCGCGCGCAAGGGCGTGAAGCTCTCGCACCGGCCGGGCTACTTCGAGCGAGAGGCGAGCGCTACCGCGCAGACGCCGCTGCAGCGGCAGTTCGACCTGGCGGAGCTGGTGATGACGGGCGAGGGCCGCAACGACGTGCCGTTCACCAGCCTGTGCCTGCCGTTCCCGGCGCCGGGCCCGAAGCAGACGCTCGGGCTGGTGCTGCAAGTGCCGCGCGAGTCGCTGCAATGGAGCTCGAGCGAGCCGCTGGGGATCGAGGTCTACGGCTACGCCGTCGCCGACGACGGCAGCGTGCGCGATCACCTCGCGCAGAGCCTGCGCCTCGACCCCGCGCGGGCCGACCCGCAGGGGCAGGCCCACGGCGTCTCGGTCTTTGGCACGTTCGAGGTGCCGCCCGGCCGCTACACGATCCGGCTGATGGTGCGCGAGGCCGCGAGCGGCAAGAGCGCGGTGCGGCTGCTGGACGTCACCGTGCCGCCGTACGACGCCCGCTCCGTGTTCGCGCTGCCGCCGCTGGTGCTGGACGAGGCCGAGCGCTGGCTCAAGCTGGACCTCGCCCGCGGCAAGTCCGCGAGCCCCGGCTCCGAGGCGCCGTTCCAGATCGACGCGCACCCCTTCGTCCCGCGCACGAGCTTCGAGGTGCGCTCGGGTGCGCGCGAGCGGCTGGTGCTGATGGTGTTCGACCCCGAGCTCGAGGGCGACCCGGCCGCCGATGTCGAGATCCGCTCCTCGCTCACCGCGAGCGACGGGCGCGCGGTCGCGCCGGGAAGGCTGCGCGTCGAGCGCGTGCTCGACGCCGGCGACGGCCGCCGCACCTTCGTGTTCAGCTACCTGCCCGAGGACGTCGCAGCCGGCGACTACACGCTGCGGATCGGCCTGGGCGAGGGCGGCAGCCTGGCCCAGGCGTACGCGCTGCTGCGCTTCCGCGCGCCTGTGGCCCCCGGCCCGAAGGTCAGCGGCGGCTCCTGAGCCGGGCGTGCCGCGCCTGGGAAGGCCTCAGGCGTAGCCCATCACCTCGAGGCCGGGGACGCGCGAGAGGTGCCGCGCGTTCCGGGTGACGACGGGCATGCGGTAGGCGAGTCCCGCGGCAGCGATCCAGAGATCGTTGGCGCCGATCAGCAGGCCGTTCGCATGAAGGTAGCGGAACGCGTTTCCGTACTCCCAGCAAACGTCGCGGTCGAGGGCGAGCACGTGGAACGGGGCCACGAAAGCTTCCCAGCGCGTGCGATCGGCCATCGACGCGCCTGCAGCCAGTTCTCCAGCGACCGTCGGTGTGATGTAGAGGCGGTGACCGGAGCGACGCTCCAGCAGGGCGTGCGCGGCGGCGGGCGCCCGGCGCGCCGCTTCTCGCTCCAGGTCGATCAGGAAGGTCGTCTCCAGGATCAGCGCGTCGCCCACTTGTCCTCGGGGGGTGGGACGGCAGCCTTGGCGGCTTCCATCGCGTCGAGCTCGGCCTCGCTGAAGCGGGCGCCTTCAGTCTGGCATCGCGCCAGCAGCTCAGCCGCGGTGATCGTGTCCTCCGGCCAGCGTGCGCGGAGGATGACCTCGCTGAAGGACTCACCCGGGTAGCGTCGAGCGCCTTTCAGGCGGTCATAGGCCTCCGCCTTGAGGGAAACCGTCTTAATGGCCATGTGCTAAATGTACATCGCACACGACAGGCAGTCAAGCCTCAGCCCCTATGGCCTGACCGCATGGGACCGTCAAAATGCCCTCCAAGCGATCGAGCGGGTGCAAATCCCGCCCCGGTAGGCACGGGAGCGCCGGGTAGCAGGCCCCCAGGCACGGGAGGAGACCGCTGAGACTTCTGCCGCGGCCTACTCCGTCTCGAAGCAGCCGCGGTCGGGCTGGCACGACTCCGGGCTGCACGGCTCGTCGTCGGGGCCCATGACCGTGGCCGTGTGCGAGCACCAGTACTGTGCCGTGGGGGACGAGACGCGCAGGTTCACGTGCTCGCGGCCGACCACGTAGTACATCTTGGTGCGCAGGCGGCGGCACACCGGCGTCTCGAGCGTCGTCTCGGTCGGGTCCGTCAGGTTCTCTTCCATGGCGGTCCTCACGCGAGAGAGGCGACCGTGCGGCGCACCAGCGTCGCCACCAGGTCGACCTTGTAGCCGTTGTCGCTCATCGGCTGGGCGCCCTCCACCGCGGCCTTCCCTGCGGCCTCGGCCGCGGCCGCGCCGACCGCCTTGCCCACGAGCGCCTTCTCGGCCGCCGCCGAGCGCCAGGGGATCGGCGCCACCTGCCCGAGCACGACGCGCGCCTCCCGGACGACACCGCCCGAGGCCTTGATCGCGATCGCGGCCAGCACCAGCGGCTCGTCGAGCGCCGCGCGCTCGCGCACCTCGGGGTAGGCCGACTTC
>CAZMRX010000416.1:0-4818 GCA_964568755.1 uncultured Acidobacteriota bacterium
TCAGAACGACACGCCGAGCGACACGACGGTGAAGTAGTCGTCGCCGCCGGGGTTGAAGAAGTAGGCCGTGCCGTCGAGCTTCTTGAACGTGAAGCCCACGAGCAGGCCGCGCTGGATGTCCCGCTCCGTCTTGTAGACCCGGGTTCTCTGGGTCACGACGCCGGCGCGCAGCCACTCGGTCGGCCACCAGCTGAGCTCCGACCACTGGTAGAAGTAGCTGGACTCGCTGTCGCCGAGGTCGAACACGTACTCGGCCTCGGCGTAGGCCTCGAAAGGCCCGATGGTCAGGTCCGCCGCCAGGGCGGGGATGATCCCGTCCGTCTGCCCGACCAGGCCGCCGATCATCGGGGTGAGGGTGAGCGTCACCTCGTTCCCGAACTCGAAGTTCGCTCCCACGAAGAACGACGTCGACTCGCGGTCCTCGTAGTTGTACCGGGTCTCGAAGTGGAAGAGCCCGCGGTCGGCCCTGAACGTCGGCTGGAGGAAATCCTCCTCGTCGGGCAGCACGTAGAGCGCGCCCGACAGGCCGAACTCCCAGCCCGTCGCTTCGGCTTCGACCTCGGACGCAGCCGGCGGGCCGGCCGGGGTCGGCTCCTGCGCCGTGGCAGCCGCAGTGAGGCCCAGGAACGCAAGCCCAGCGAGCCGTCCGCAGGTGTTCGGTCGCATGCCGGATCCTCTCACGACGCGAGTCGTCGCGGCTCGGTGGAGCGCGACCAGACCGCCCGGGCCGCTACGGCGTGATGACGACCTCGTTGCCCTGGATGCGCGCGGGGAACTGGAACAGCGCGCGAGCGGCGGGGCCGTTCACCACCTGGCCGGTCGTCCGGAAGCGCGAGCCGTGGCACGGGCAGTCGAGCGTCCCGCCGGAGCTCGTCGGCAGGTTGACCGTGCACGACTCGTGCGTGCAGATGCGCGACACGGCCACCACCTCGGTCTGTGACACGCGGGTGACGGCGAGCGGCGTCTGCAGCCCGCCGACCAGATTGGCGGAGGCGGTGACGGTCTCGCCCACGCCCATCAGCGGGATCCGGATCTCGCCGGTGATCGGCGGGGGAGTGGGGGGCGTCGAAGGCGAGCTGGGCGAGCCGCCCCCGCCGCCGCAGCCGGTGAAGGTGCCCGCGACGGTGGCCCCGGTCGTCACCACGAAGCAGCGGCGCGTCGTCTTCATCGCGCGCTCGCGAAACGGTAGACGATGCCGGCCGAGGCACGATAGCCGCTCGACTTGCCCTCGTCGACGTCGTTCCACAGGTAGTCGCCCTGGATGCGGACGGCGAGCGAGCTCGACACCCTGAAGTCGACACCGCCGCCGGCCAGCACTCCCAGGCGGCTGTCGGTCTCCGAGATGTCGACGTCGAGAACGTCGATCGACGCCTTGTCCTGCACCAGCCCGGCGAGCGCGCGCAGGAAGAAGACCGTCCCACCCCGCTTGCCGAAGCGCACGCCCGGCCCCGCCATCACGGTGAGGTCGCTGAGGCTCACGCCCTCCTGGCTGCCCCAGTGAACGCTCGTGTCCACGAAGGCGGAGAGCGGGCCGACAAAATCGAGGCCCAGCGCCAGGTTGGCGCCGTGGCGGCTCGTGTCGTCGATCTTGGCGTACGAGTAGCCCGCGAAGAAGTCGGTGCCGTGGCCTTCTCCGGCGTTGGCGCTGCCGGCTGCGAGCGCGAGGCTCAGCAGGGCGGAGAGGAGCAGGGCAGGGCGAGGCTGACGAGTCACGATGGGTCCTTTCTGTGCACCGGGGCCTAGACGACTCCGACACCCGCTCCGGGCGTGTAGCCCGGGAAAAGCGACGCGGAGATCCCGAACTGCGCGCGCGCCACTTCCTGGAACACGTCGCGGAAGTCCGTGGTGGCCGCCAGGTCGCGGTTCTCGTAGAGCTGGCCGCGCGAGAGTCCCGGCCAGCGCCCCAGCACGCGGCCGCCGCGCACGCGGCCGCCGAGCACCAACATCGCGTAGCCGGTGCCGTGGTCGGTGCCGGCGCCGCCGTCGACCGCCGCGGTGCGGCCGAACTCCGTGGTCACCATCAGCACCACGTCGTCGAGCAGGCCGCCGAGGTCGGTCGCGAAGGCGGCGAGCGCCTGTCCGAGCGGCCGGTAGTCGTTGGTGTTGCCCTGCAGCTGGTTCGAGTGCGTGTCGAAGCCGCCCGTGACGTTGACATAGATGCAGCGCGTGCCGACGCCGGTCTTGATCAGGCCGGCCGCCTGGCGCAGCGCGTTGCCGGTGGGGCCCGTCGGGTACTGGGCGCCGTTCGAGGGCGGCGGCGTGGGCGCGCGCAGCAGAGTGTTGACGGCCTCGAATGTCTCGAGCCCGGTCGTGCCGACCTCGGTCGGGTCGGACTGGTACATCGAGGTGAGCAGCGTCTCCGCCTCGCTCCTCCAGTTCCGCGCGCGCAGGTCGAACGAGGTGAGCGTCTGGGCGACGAGCACCGGCTCCGGCCCGAGCAGCGAGCGAACGAGCTGCGACGAGAACGAGACGGCCTGCGTCACCTCGGTGCCCGGGAGCTGAGCGATCGCGCGGTCGAGCCAGCCGGTGGCCGTCTGCTTGTCGCCCGGCGTCCCCGACTCCTGGAAGTCCTGGGCGTCGAAGTGCGAGCGCGTCACCTGCGGGTTGCCGACCGCGTGCACGAACGCGAGCCGCCCGTCGCGGAAGAAGGGCTCGAGCGGCGCGAACTCCGGGTGCATCCCGAAGTAGCCGTCGAGGTTGACGACGCCACCGGCCTGTCCGGGGCGTGGCAGGGCGATGCCCTGGCGCAGGTTGTAGTACTCGGAGTCGCCGTAGGGCGGGCAGAAGTTGAGCCCGTCGGCGCCCCCGCGCAGGAACACCTTGACCAGCACCCTGGGTCCGCTGGCGGCGTGGGCGGTGCGCACCAGCAGCGACGAGGGCGCCATGCCGACGCCGACCGCGGCGAGCCCGGCCCCGCGGAGAAACACGCGACGCGAGACATCCCAGCTCATCGCCTACCTCACCTGCATCTCGGGGCCCGCGAAGAGCAGCCCGGCCACACGCGTCGCCACCGGCACGCTGCCCGAGGTGCTGACGCGCCCCGCCGCGGCGAGCGACGCGGCGCCGAGCGTGCGGCCGAAGACGACGCGGTTGATCGCCTCCGCAGCCGAGCTCGGGGTGCTCGGGTCGCCCCCGCCGCTGCGGATCAGGCCCGGGATGTCGGCGCTCACGCCCGCGACCGCGTTCGCGGCGAGGTCGAGGCCGAAGTTCATCCGGTAGAGCTGGGCCGAAGGGTTGAGCCAGTCGGCGCCGCGGTTGCTGTACCCCGTCGGCGGGTTGCAGGAGTAGAGCGGCATGCCCGCGTCCTGGATCGCGGTGCGCACGGCGCGCGTGTTCTGCACCTCGGCGCCCGCCGCCCGCAGCGTGCTGACGACGTACTCGAAGCCGGTCCTGGGCTTGCCCGTCCCGAACGCCTCGGCCCAGAACTCGGCGCTGCCGAAGAGCGCCCTCGTCACCTCGCGCAGGTCGCCGTCCGTGCGCAGGAAGACGTCCGCCAGCCGCGCGACGAGGGCTTCTCCGGGGTCGTCCGCCACGAAGCGCTGCGCCAGCCTCTTCGCGATGAAGCGCGCGGTGGCCGGGTGCACGGCCAGGTAGTCGAGCAGCCGCTGGATGTCGCCTTCCCCGCCTCCCGCCGCGACGGCAAGCCCGAACACCTGCTTGCCACCGTTGTCGTGGTTGGCGGCGCGGTACAGGTAGTTGCCGGTCTGTCCGATGTTGTCGATGCCGTGGCCGGTCAGGCAGCGCGACGCCTCGACGACATCGGTCTGCGTGTAGCCGGCGTCGACACCCACCGTGTGCAGCTCGAGCAGCTCGCGGCCGTGGTTCTCGTTGATCCCGCCGACCTGGCGCCCGCCCTGCGTGCGCGGGATCGTGTTCAGGTAGTTGTCGAGGTAGTAGAGCATCGCCGGGTGCAGCGTCACCGCCCCCAGCAGCTCGCGGAAGCGGCCCAGCACGTGCGGCCGGACGGCGTCGCGCTCGTACGACGAGATCGAGTAGCGGTCGAAGCCGTCGTTGACGAAGACGTTGAAGTGGTTGAACCAGAAGTCGACCAGCACTTCCTGGAGCTGGTTGCGCGCGTGGACGGCGCGGACCACCTTGGCCGAGAAGAACTCGTCCAGGATCACGCCGATCGTGCGGTTGTCGGCGTTGTAGAGGCTCAGCACCTGCGAGGTCGGGTACGCGATCGTCGGGTAGCGGGCGAGCCGCGTGTCGAGCTCCGGGTCGGCGCCGGGCTCGAGCTGCTCCTCGATCCACTTCGTGGGTCCCTGGTCGAGGACACTCGCGATCTCGCCGGGCCGCGGACCGTGGCCCGCCCGGCTGAGCAGGTGCAGCGCAACGCGGGGACCGAGCGTTTCGGGGACGGGCACGGGGGCTACCTCCGGCTGACCGCGGGCTCTCGGCTGGGTGTCATGTGCGGTCGGTCAGGTTCTGAGCCGATTGGACCGCAAGCATGCCCAGAGAGTTGAACCGATGCAAGGGGCGCGGTCACACGCTCGTCGTGTTTCTACCACCTCTCTAGTCGCCCACGGCGGGCCCCGCGCAGACTGCCCGCCCGGTAATCACTTTGTGTGCCCGGTGTATCCGCGGGCCCTCTCGAGCGTACCGGCCGCTACTGTGGCGGCAGCAACACCGCGTCGATCACGTGGACCATGCCGTTCGAGCAGTCCACGTTGGGCTTGACGATCTTCGCCCCGTTGACGGTCATCGTGGCGCCGCTCCCCCCGAAGGTCACGGGCTTCCCCTGCACCGTGCCGGTCTGCTTAACGAGCTTGATGTCGTCGGTGGTCCACTTCGAGGTCAGCACGTGGTACTTCAGGA
>CAZMRX010000417.1:0-4346 GCA_964568755.1 uncultured Acidobacteriota bacterium
CGCCGGGGGTGCTGTCGAGCCGCGCGCTGCTCGCGAGCGCCGCCCTCGCCCTGCTGCTGCACGCGGGGCTGCTGGGGGCGGACCGGCTCCGCGGCGGCGCCGCCCGCGGCGCAGGACGGACCGCATCCGCGCGCTCGGTGCGCGGCGCCCTGCGCGAGCTCGAGCGCGCCGGGCGCGAGGCCATGAGCAAGGAGCAGGCGGCCTCGCTCGTGGAGAAGGCGCTCGACGAGGCCTTCGGCGCGATTCCCGACGCGGAGGAGAGCGAGCGCGCGCGCGTGGTGCGCGCGCTCCTCGACGACGTGCGCTTCGTGCGCTACGCGCCCCAGCTCGGCGACTACTCGGACAAGGTGAAGGACCTGGCCGCCCGGGCGGCCGAGGCGGTGCGGCGGTGGGCGTGAAGGCGAGGACGCTGCTGCTGGCGGCGCTGCTCGGGCCCGCCGCCCTCGGCGCCGGCACGGCCGAGGACTCCTTCCGCGCGGCGAACGACCTGGTTCGCGCCGGCGACTACCCGCGGGCGATCGCGCTCTACGGCGAGCTGGCGCGGTCGGGAAGCGAGAGCGCCACGCTCTACTGGAACTGGGCGCAGGCGGCGACCGCGCGCGGCTCGCACGGCGAGGCCTTGTGGGCGCTACTGCGGGCGCGCGAGCTCGACCCGGGCGACCGGGCCGTCGCGCGGGACGTGGAGCGGCTGCGTCAGGCGCTCAACCTGGATCCCGCCGAGATCGCGCCCGAGCCGCTGGCGGTGGCCGGGCGCTTCGCGCGGCGGTTTCGGCTGGACCTCGTCGCGCTGGCCCTCGTCGCGCTGTCGGTGCTGGCGCACGGCCTCGCCCGGACCCCCCTGCGCCCGGCCGGGGCGGGCGGGGCCGCCTGGGCGGCGCTCGTCCTCGGCCTCGCCGCAGCCGTCGTCCCGCTGGCCGCCTCGCTGGCGCGGCCGACCGCCGCGGTGGTGCGCCGGGGCGCGCCGCTCTTCGACGCCGCCTCCCCCTCGGCCAACCCGGCCGGCACGCTCCGCGAGGGCGAGGTCGTGCCGGTGCTGGGCACGAGCGGGAGCTGGTTGCACGTCGAGGACAACGCCGGCGCCCGGGGCTGGGCTCACGAGGCCGACGTCCGGCGCCTCGACCGGGCGCCGAAGGCCCCCTCGCAGGGCTGACTTTTCGCCCTCAGGGACGCCTCCATCCTCTTGGATGGACGAGGCTTGTCCGCTCATCCGGCTCTCACGGCTAGCTCCGGCAGAGCCCGTGGAACGCCCCCCTCGCACCTCCGTAAGGTGGTCGCAAGGACAAGCGGGGCAAGGTGGAGGGGAACCAATGGCTCAGACACTGATGTCTCCCGGCATGGGGAGCCGGGTGGCGCAGCAGCAGACGAACCTGAGGCAGCTCGTGGAGGCGTACGAGCGGCGGCTGATCATCGAGGCGCTGGTCCGCGCGCACGGGAACCAGCGCCGGGCGGCCGCCGAGCTGGGCTGCCTGCCGACCACCCTCAACGAGAAGATGCGGCGGCTGGGCCTGCGCTCGTGCGACCAGCGCATGCCCGACTCGGGCGCCGAACCGGAGCTGATGGGCCACGCTTGACGAAGGCGGGTGGTAGCGGGCACCCTCCTCCTCCGACCGGACACGGAGGAAGAGGATGCCCCGCACGCTCGTCGCACTGGCCGCTCTCACGCTGATAGCGCCCGCCGGGGCCCGCTCGATCGACCTCGGCGACACGCGGCTGGTTGCTGATCCCGCTACGAGCGGAGCGCTCGTGGCGTTCGCCTACGCCAACGACCTCTGGGTCGCCGCGAGCGACGGCAGCGGCGTCCGCCGGCTGACTTCTCACCCCGGCGTCGAGTCCGGCCCGCGCTTCTCTCCCGACGGAAGGCTCGTCGCTTTCACCGGCCGCTACGAGGGCAACACCGACGTCTACCTGGTCGAGGCCGCGGGCGGGGTGCCGCGGCGGCTCACCTACCACCCGGGCAACGACGTCGCGCTGGGCTTCACCGCGGACGGCCGGTCGGTGCTGTTCTCGTCCCCGCGCGAGGTCTACACCACGCGCTACACCCAGCTCTTCGCGGTGCCGGTCGGCGGCGGCTTTCCGGCGAAGCTCGAGATCCCGAACGCGAGCAAGGCCGCCGTGTCGCCCGACGGCAAGACGATCGCCTACGTGCCGCTCGCCGAGCAGTTCGCCCAGTGGAAGCATTACCGCGGCGGCACCACGGCGCGCATCCTGCTCTTCGACGTCGCCACGCGCGCGGTCGAGCCGGTGCCGCAGCCCGAGGGCCGCGCCAACGACACCGACCCGATGTGGATCTCCGGCCGGCTCTACTTCCGCTCGGACCGCGACGGCGAGTTCAACCTGTACGCGTTCGACCGCGCCACGAAGGCGGTCACACGCCTCACCTCGCACGCCGACTTCCCGGTGCGGAGCGCCTCGGCCGGCGGCGGGCGCATCGCCTACGAGCAGGCGGGATACGTTCACCTGCTCGACCCGACGGCCGGCTCGTCGCGGCGGCTCGAGCTGGGCGTCGCCGCCGACCTCGTCGAGCTGCGCCCGCGCTGGGCGAAGGGCGCGAAGTGGATCCGCAACGCCAGCCTGTCGCCGTCCGGGGCGCGCGTGGCCTTCGAGTTCCGCGGCGAGATCGTGACGCTGCCACGCGAGAAGGGCGACGACCGCAACCTGACCCAGACGCCCGGGGTGCACGAGCGCTCGCCGGCCTGGTCGCCCGACGGGAAGTGGATCGCGTACTTCGCGGACGCCGGGGGCGAGTACGCGCTCCACGTCGCCGCGCAGGACGGCAAGGGCAGCCCGCGCCGGATCGCGCTCGCCGGGTCCGGCTTCTACGAGCGGCCGAGGTGGTCTCCCGACTCGAAGAAGCTGAGCCTTTCCGACAACTCGCGCACGCTCTACGTCGTCGACGTGGCGACGGGCCAGCCGACCCGCGTCGCGAGCGACGCGATGTACGGCCCGGCGCTGGTGCTGCACCATGCCTGGTCGCCCGACTCGCGCTGGCTCGCCTACACCCGGAACACCCCCACGTACATCAACCGGCTGTTCTTGTACTCGCTCTCCGAGGCGCGTTCGTACCCGGTGAGCGACGGGCTCGCCGACACCACGAGCCCGGTGTTCGACGCGTCCGGCAAGTACCTCTACTTCCTCGTCTCGACCGACGCGGGCCCGGTCAACGACTGGTTCTCCCAGGCGAACGCCGACATGCGCCGCGCGCAGCAGATCTACCTGGCGGTGCTCGCGAAGGGGGTCGTCTCACCGCTCGCGAAGGAGAGCGACGAGGAGACCGGCAAGAAGGAGGAGAAGGCGGAGACGGGAGCCGCTGCAGGAGAGGCCAAGGCCGGGGAGAAGGGCGAGGCAAAGCCGGCCGAGGCCGCGAAGGCCGACAAGAAGCCGGTCGAGGTTCGCTTCGACGCCGCCGGCCTGCAGCAGCGGATCCTCGCGTTGCCGGTGAAGGCGGCGCCCTACTACGACCTCACGGCCGGCCCGGCCAACCAGATCTTCTACCGGCGCGCCGCCTCGACCGACCCGGGCGCGGACGCCTCGCTCAACCGCTACGACCTCGAGAAGCGCAAGGAAGACACGCTGACCGAGAAGGCCGACGGCTTCGCGCTCTCCGCCGACGGCAAGCGCGCGCTGCTGCGCGTGAAGGACGACTGGCACCTGGTCGACGTGGCGGACAAGCTCGACCTTGCGAAGTTCAAGCTCGACGTGGCGCGGATCCAGGTCAAGGTGGACCCGAGGGCCGAGTGGGCCCAGATGCTCGACGAGGCCTGGCGCATCAACCGCGACTACTTCTACGACCCCGGCTTCCACGGCGCGGACTGGCCCGCCATGCGCGCGAAGTACCGGGCGTTCGTGCCCGACCTCGCCTCGCGCAACGACCTGTTCCGCGTGATCCAGTGGATGCTGAGCGAGCTGGCCGTGGGCCATTCCTACCAGTCGCCCGGAGACAGCGTCTTCGAAGCGGAGACGATCCCCGGCGGCCTGCTGGGCGCCGACTACGACGTGGCGAACGGACGCTACCGCTTCAAGAAGGTGTTCGGCGGGCTCAACTGGACCCCCGACCTGCGCGCGCCGCTCACCGAGCCCGGCGTGGACGTGACGACGGGGGAGTACCTGCTCGCGATCGAGGGCCGCGAGCTCCGGCACCCCGACAACCTCTACGAGCGCTTCGAGCGCACCGCGGGCCGGATCGTCGAGATCACGGTGGGCCCGAACCCCGACGGCACGGGCTCGCGGACGGTGAAGGTGGTGCCGGTCGAGAGCGAGGCGGCGCTGCGCAACCGCGACTGGGTCGAAGGCAACCTGCGGCGCGTGACGGAGGCGACCGGGGGGCGCGTCGCCTACGTCTACGTTCC
>CAZMRX010000417.1:4356-4792 GCA_964568755.1 uncultured Acidobacteriota bacterium
GGACTCGGCCACACCTACTTCAAGCGCTATTTCTTCCCCCAGGCCGACCGCCAGGCGATCATCGTGGACGAGCGGCACAACGGCGGCGGCTCGGTCGCCGATTACTACATCGACATCCTGCGCCGGCCGGTGGTCAGCTACTGGGCGATGCGCTACGGCGCCGACCTCAAGACCCCGATCGCCGGGATCCACGGGCCCAAGGTGATGCTGATCGACGAGACCGCGGGCTCCGGCGGCGACCTGCTGCCGTGGATGTTCCGCAAGTTTGAGCTCGGTCCCATCGTCGGCAAGCGCACCTGGGGCGGCCTCGTCGGCATCCTCGGCTTCCCGGTGCTGATGGACGGTGGCAGCGTCACGGCGCCCAACCTCGCGTTCTGGACCGAGGCCGGCTTCGGCGTCGAGAACGAGGGCGTGCCGCCGGACGTCGAGGTGGAGC
>CAZMRX010000418.1:0-4772 GCA_964568755.1 uncultured Acidobacteriota bacterium
GTGCGCCACATGCGCGCGGTGATGTCGGGCATCCGCCGCCTGACGCAGCTCCAGCCGGAGGAGCGCATGGCCGAGGCCAAGGCGCTCGGCGCCCCCTACGAGCTGGTGCGTTTGGTGGCCGAGACCGGCCGGCTCCCGGTCCCGAACTTCGCGGCCGGCGGTATCGCGACGCCGGCCGACGCGGCGCTGATGATGGCGCTCGGCGCCGAGTCGGTCTTCGTCGGCTCCGGCATCTTCAAGTCGAAGGACCCCGCGCCGCGCGCAAAGGCGGTCGTGCGCGCCACCACCCACTGGCGCGACGCCGCGGTGGTGGCCGAGGTCTCGCGCGGCCTCGGCGAGGCCATGCCCGGCCTCGAGATCGCGCAGATCCCCGAGGGCGAGAGGCTCGCGACACGGGGCTGGTGATGCCGGGCGCCTTCGGCGTGCTCGCGCTGCAGGGGGGCTTCTCCGCCCACCGGGCCGCCTTCCGCGAGCTCGGCGTCGAGACCCGCGAGGTGCGCCGCGTCGGCGAGCTCGCCGGCCTCGCCGGGCTGATGATCCCGGGCGGCGAGAGCACGACGCTGCTCAACCTGATGCGCGACGAGCCCTGGTTCGACGCGCTGCGCGCGTTCTACGCTAACGGCGGCGTCCTGGCCGGAACCTGCGCGGGCGCGATCCTGCTCGCGCGCGAGGTGCGCCCCCGCCAGCCGAGCCTCGGCCTGCTCGACGCCGTGATCGAGCGCAACGCCTTCGGACGCCAGGTCGACTCGTTCGAGGCCCGCGTCGTCTCGCCCGCGCTCGGCGGGCCGGTCGATGCCGTCTTCATCCGGGCCCCGCGCTTCCGGGCGCTGTTTCCCGACGTCGAGGTGCTGGGCCGACACGAAGGCGAGCCGGTGCTCGTGCGCCAGGGTCGCGTCGTGGCGGCGACCTTCCACCCCGAGCTCACGACGTCCCGCGCGCTGCACCGCTACCTGGCCGGACTCGCCGGCACGCGCGAGCTCGCGCCGGCGTCGGCTTCGCCCCGGACCGCGCGGCCGAGGGCGCCTCAGCCCAGCACGATCGATTAGCCGAGCCGGAAGGCGAGGGCCGCCACGCGGCACGTCTCCGGTCCGCTCACGGGAACTTCCTCATGCCTGTTGGGACGTGGTCCGCGTTCATTGTACGAGATCGATCGCGGTCGGCCGCCACGACACGGGGTCGTTGACGATCCCGTGGCCCTGGCTGACGACCTCGAGCCGCGTCGGCTTCGCCCGGATCAGGACGAAGTCGTCGCCCCGGGGGCCATTCTTGTAGAAGGGCGCCCAGTCTTCCTTCCAGTGCTTCGCCTTCTCCGCGGCGTCGGTCACGATCTCGGCCATCGCGTGCAGTGTCACGTAAGCCGGTCCCGAGGCGTCGAAGTAGAACAGCGTCACGCGCGGGTTCACGCGGATCTCGTCGACCTTCCGCGTGAGCGGGCTGGTGGCGATCCAGACCGACAAGTCCGGCTCCGGCGCCAGCGGGTCGACGATCCGGGCCTGTGGCTGGCCGTCGCGGGCGAGCGTCACCAGCGCGCAGTAGCGCGCCTTCAGCGCGATCTCGCGAGCCGCGGCCAGGACCTTCTCGCGCCCCGGGCTCTCGGCGCCCACGGCCCGAGCGGGCGCGGCGGCCGCCAGCATGCACAACGCCGCGAGCGCCCGGGCGAGCCTCACGGGGCCGGATCGGGCGGTGCTCCGGGCTCCGCCGCCTGCTTCGGTTCCCGCACGCGCTCCTCGAGAACGTGGCGGCGAGAGGGCTCGACGATCGCTTGCACCTCGAGCAGCGCGTTCCCGAGCGTCCCGCTGCTGCCGCGCCGGTTTCGATAGTAGACGAGGCCTCGCCGCTCGGCCCACAGCGCCAGGAGGTGGAGGCCGTAGAGCCCCCCCAGCAGCACGGCGGCCCAGAGCAGCAGTCTCACGGCCGCTCCTCCGTCTCGGTTCGCCCCTGTTTCACACGTGCTGATCGACCAGGATCGGATTCCCGTCGGGGTCCACGACGACGAAGCTGGCCGGCCCGCTGGTCGTCTCGTCCGCCTGCGTCTCCAGCTGAATCCCCTGCGCCTTCAGCCGCCGCTGCAGCACGCGCACGTCGGTGAAACGCACCGAGGTTCATGCCCGCTCCTTTGCTTCATTCCTCACGCCTCATCCCTCGTCGCGGAAGGCCTGTGCCTCAGAGTCCCGCGGCGAGGTTCACCTGCATCCAGAAGTCCTCGCGTGGCGCCTCGGGCAGCTGGACCTCGCGAGCCTCGTGGGTCATGCAGCGACCGAGCTGGACGTCGATCTCCGTCACGATCTCCAGAATCCTGCCCTTCTGCGAGAGTCGCAGGTATACCGAGAACGCCGTGAGCTCGTCGCCGGGAGGATCCGGCAGGCATCGGTTGAGGACGGGAATCACGACCTCGCCCGCCTTGCCCTTGTTCGCAGCGAGCCAGGAACGCCCCGGGGGCCACGCTGCATGCGCGAGAGCCAGGTCGTGAGCTTGCTTCAGCGGTGTCGGGGGCGCTGCCACCGCCGCGGATGCGGCCAGCGCCAGCACGCCGAGCCCGACGCCCTCCCGAAGAGCCCTCCTCATCGCAGCCTCCCGTCACCCTCGCCCTCGCGGCCTTTCAGCGCCTGCCCCTGACGGCGCCCCAGAGCCAGGGGCCCAAGCATACGCCGATCAGGATCAACGACCAGAGTCGGCCGCGCAAGATGTCGTAGTCCGCCAACAGTGCCTGCCAGCCGAGGCCGGACACGAAATGCCCGAACAGGAACTCGAAGGCGATCGTGGCGCCGACCCACGCGACGCCGACCCACCGGAGTTGCGACGACCCGGCCTCCGGAGTGAGCCGCACGAACAGCCAGCTCACGATCAGCACGAGAGCCAGCCCGCTGAGACTCGCCAGCTGCCGCGCGCGATCCTCGCCGAGCCGGGGCTGAAGAGCCACGACTCGGATCGCGCCGTTCGCAAACATGACGACGAAGAGGAGAAGCCAGGCCAGGATCGCCTTCGCGGGGAGGGTCACGGCTTCAACCTCTCGTTCGCCAGAGGACCTCGACTGCCCCCGCTACCTCGGCGGGCACCCACAGGGCGCTGCGTTCATCGCTCCAGGCATCGGTGATCGACCCTCCACACGGTTTCGCCCCGCGCGCTCCTACAGCCGCTGTGCGCCCTCGAGCTTCGCCAAGTCTCTGTCGAAAGTGCCTGGCGGGAGGTGGCCGGCCTTACGAGCCACCTCGAGCACGAGGCAGTCGGAGAAGCTCACGGGCCTGGCCCGATACTGCCCCAGGGCGAGTTGCGCCGCGTCAGCAACGCTGGCTGCTTCCGACTTCACTCCGGTCAGCAGTTCCTCTCGCAGGCCCTCAACGGCGAGACCATCGGACTCGAACAGATCGACGACGCGCTCTGGAACATCCTCTACTACGACACCCTGCTCGGACGCTACGATGAGCACAAGCGACGCATCACCGGAGTGCCGGCGCTGCGCGGGAAGTGTTAAGGATGTCCCCGGACAAAGTGTTAACTATGTCTCCGGCTGTTCACGTGACCCTAGCGCACAGGTGCTTCGGGCGTACTCCGTTGCTCCACGCACTCCTTGGCAGTCCAATCATTCCAGTAACTACAGGCATCCTCGGTAGCCCACACCAGGTCGGCCGGAGCATCGTCAGGCTGCTCGTGGGCGGAGTCGACCGTGCGCACGCGCACAGCCGTGGTGCGGGCCTCGTGGAGTGAAATCCATAGAACCCAGTCAGACGCGTTGCCGTCGTAGTAGAACTGCAGCATCGACTTCATCGGCGTGCCCGCCTTGAGGTGCGACAGCTGCAAGCCGCGAAAGACGCCGTCAACCTCAGCTGGCGTCATGCCAGGGCGAATGGCTGCCCTGAGACTTAAGATCTCGGCGTGGCGGACGGTTGCTCGATGCTCACAGTAAGTCGCGAGGCCTCCCAGACCAATGGCTAGGCACAGTGCCGTCATCGTGAGCATCCGCCAGGGGAAGGCAAGGGCTTTCGTCACAGCCTGCGGTCACCTACAAGAAGTCGGCCCAACACCAAAGTTAAGCTGCGAAGCTCCGAAGTTGACCAGGCTTCGTCAGTTTCAACTTTTTGTTGGGCCGCACCGTGATTCGACCCACTACGGGCCGGTCTCAGACGCGTGGTACGCCACGACACGCCAAGCGCCTGCCTTATGCACGTAGACCTTCGTGAAGCGCCAGTCATCTTCAACCATCTGTCCGGCACGTTCACGCGAGCGCTGAACGCGACCGGTAACCACAGCGGCGTCGCCGTAGACGCGAACACCCAACTCGGACGTCTGGTACCGCGAGAACTTCATGCGCCCAGACCGGAAGAACGAAAGCGCCTCCGGCTTCGCCAGGGGGGTCATCTTTGGAACAACAACACGGAGCTCGTCAGCCCAGAGGCGGTCGAGCGCCTCGGCGTCACCCTGAAGGTGAGCATCGTTCCATTGGGATTCGAGCTGGGTGAACCGAGCCAGATCTTGTTCGGGCGTTGCCGCCGCAGGAGCCTGAGCCTGCGCTGCCGCGCAGAGCAGAGCCGCGATTGCCGTCAGCCCCATGCTCCACCTCCAAGTCGGCCCAACACTGGAGTTAAGCTGCGAAGCTCCGATCGTGTCAGGCTTCGGGATCTTCCCTCGGTTTTGTAGACAGGTCATCATCGGCCCGACACCGCAGGTGGAGAGTACGCGATGCGGTCGGGTCTGGTCCATCAGAGTTTTTCGACGATGCAGTGGTCGCGGCGACGCACCAGGATGCCCTAGGAGCGACGCTTCGGGTCGAGAAC
>CAZMRX010000419.1:0-4765 GCA_964568755.1 uncultured Acidobacteriota bacterium
TCCCAGAGCAGGGCCGAGAAGGCCTCGACGCGCTCGTCGCGCAGGTTCTGGTGGTCGAACCAGGGGCGCGACCACCACCACCAGTGGCCCGAGCGACGCGGGCCGCCGAGGCCGGGTGCGCCGACCTCCGTGACCTCGCTGCCTCCGTCCTCGGGGAGGCTCCCGGTCGTCGCGAGCGCCGGGTTCAGGGCTTCGAGCCCCGCGGGCAGCGGGTCCACGAGCGCCACGTGGTAGCGGCGGGCCGGGGCCACCATCGTCAGGCGCACGCGCACCCGCGCGCCCGCCCGGATCCGCCAGGTGCCGTCGGCGTCGCGCTTGACGTCGGCGGGGGAGTCGACACCCTCGTAGACGCGCTCGACGGTGAAGCCGCGGTCGAGCGGCGCGAGCGTCAGGGCCTGCGGCGCGTAGCGCAGGCCGATCCGGTAGTAGAGGCGCCCGGCCCCCTCCTTCGCGAGCAGCAGGTCGCTCGCGCCCTTCGCCTCGTGGAGCGTGGCCATCGGGACTCCGATGTGATGCCTCTCGGTGGTGCGGCCGCGGAAGGTGTGCGATCCGGCGTAGCGCTCTCCGAGCCAGGCGCGCGCGACGAAGTCGGGCGTCGTCTTCTCGTAGGCCTGGAAGTAGCGGTCGAGCGCCAGCAGCACGAAGACGTTCTCCTGCGTGCTGGTCCAGCGTCCCGCGGTGCGGTGAGCCAGCAGGCCCTCCACCAGCTTGGGGATGAGGTCGCTTCCCGGTTGGTCGGCGATCAGGGCCTCGAGCAGGATCGCGTCGGCGCGGCGGTCGGAGTAGAGCAGCAGGTGCGCGCCGTCGCCGTAGGAGACGGCGAAGTGCGCGGCGCTCGCGGTCTCGCTGACGCTGTTCGCGATCCGACGCCGCACACCCGCGAGCTCGGCCTGCGAAGCCGCGTCCTTCGACAGCAGCGGCAGCACGAAGCCGAGCGCCTCGAAGGAGAGGCCCGCGGGTGTCGCCTGGCGCACGAGCGCACGCGCCCGCGCCGGGTCCGGATCGCCCAGGACCGCGCGCGTCGCGAGCGCGTACGCCTGGAGCGTGCGGCGCACGTCGTCGCCGTACTCCTTCGGGATGTGGCGGTCGATCTCGCGCAGGTACTGCCGCGAGCGCTCGAGCGTGTCGTCGGGGACGGCGAAGCCCTTGGCCTTTGCGCGGCCGAGCGCGTGGGCCACGTGGATCGAGACGTAGGGCCAGGAACGGTCGCCGCGGCGCCAGAAGGCGAAGCCGCCGTCGTCGTTCTGGAGCGCCCGCAGCCGCTCGACGTCGCGTTTGACCGCGGCCTGGAGCTCGTCCGCCTTCGGCAGCCCCTCCGCCTCGAAGGCCGTGAGCACGTCGCGCAGCGCCGCCACCGCGAGCACGCGCGAGGACAGCTGCTCCGCGCACTCGAACGGGTAGGCGACGAGGTAGAGCACGGCGTCGGTCAGCGCCTGGAGCGCAGTCGAAGAGGTCGTGATCTCGAGTCCGCCGAGCTCGGGACGCGCGCCCTCGGGAGCGCGCACCGGCTGGACGACGACGCCGGCGTCGACCTGGCCGTAGGTCGCGAAGGCCTCGGTGGTGGCGGGCGTCCACACCGGCAGCTCGACCTCCGCCGCGTCCGCGGCCGCGCCCGACACGGCGCCTACCTGGATCCGCGTGGTGCCAGCGCGTGCGGCGGCCATCGGGAAGCGCACCTCGGCGCGATCGTTCGCGGCGACCACGACGCGGCGCCCCTCGCCGTCGGTGAGCGAGGCGTTTCGGGCGCGCACGGCGACGGCGACGGACATCTCGCGATCCGTCTGGTTCTGGACCACGACCGGCAGCTCGAAGCGGTCGCCGAAGTTCAGGAAGCGCGGCGGCGAGGGCCGCACCATCAGCGGCAGGCGGGCGACGAGCGTCGCTTCTCCCGAGCCGAACGATCGGGCGCCCGACGCCGCCACGGCCATCACGCGGTAGCGTGTGAGGCTGTCGGGCAGCTTCACCGGAACGCGGGCGCGGCCCTCCGCGTCGAGCGGCACCCTGGCGGCGAAGAGCGCGAGTGCCGCGAAGTCGGTGCGGGCGCGAATCTGCGGAGCGGCCGTCGCCTCGTCGGCCATGGCCTTTCGCTGCATTGGAGCGGGGGCCGAGGCCGGCAGTGCGGACTCCATGGCGAGGGCGCCGCGCGCGACGCCTCCCGCCTGGAAGCTGTCCTGTGCCGCCATCCGCACGTCGGCCGCGGACGGATCAGGCGCCGCGAGCTGCACGTGCGAGCGCAGGCGGTAGTCCGAGACGTCGGCCGCGCGCCGTGCGTAGAAGGCGTCGAGCGGGTCGGGGAGCCGGTATCCCGTGAGCGCGAGGACGGCCTCGTCCACGACCACGACCGTCGCCTCGCCGTCCACGACCGGCCGGCCCGAGGCGTCGCGCAGCGACAGCTCGAGCTCGGTCTCGTCGCCGGGCTCGAGGGCCGCTTCGCGTGGCGCGACCGCGAGCGCGAGCGTCCGCGCCGCCGGCGGGACCGGGAGATCCAGGGTGCCGCTCGCGAAGGCCGGGCGTTTCGCCAGGGGCGAGGCGCCACCGCTCGACGCGCCCTCGCGGGCGGCCTGGCCCACGAGGTCCACCTGCACGTGGACGTTGGGCGTGAACGCCTCCTCGACCGGGATCTCGAGCGTGTGCGAGCCGGACGCGATGCTGAAGCGCTCCTCGCGCACGAGGCCGGAGCGGCGCAAAGTGAGGACACCCTCGGCCGGAGCGAAGGGGGCCACCACGAGCAGCCGGGCCACGTCGCCGGCGCGGTACTCCTTGCGGTCGGGCACGAGCGTCACGGACTCCTGCTCGAGGTCGCGTCGCGGCGGCACGCGGCCGCCCGCCACCCAGACGCGCAGCTCGGTCTCGGTCTCGCGCCCCGCCGCGTCGGCGACGCGCGCGAGCACGCGCCAGGATCCGCCCTCTTTCGCCCGGAAGCGCGCGCGCACGGGCGCGCGGCCCGAGTCGAGCGTGCGCAGCTCCCGGTCGTGGGGCACCTCCTGCCACTCGCCCTCGACCTGCTCCCACTCGAGCCGTTCCACGCGCAGGCTCACGGGGCTTCCCGTCACCAGGGCGCCCTCGAGGTCGGTCGCGATCACGTCGAGTGCGATGTCCTCGCCCTTCTGGACGAAGGCCCGCTCCGCGCGCAGGCCGACGTAGCGCAGGCCCGCGTGAACCAGCAGCGGCGCCGCGGCGGTCCAGGCCTGCCGGTTGACGTCGATCACCGTGGCTTCCGCCGTGACGAGACGCGGCCGCGGCGGGTCCTGCTTTTCGAAGTCGACGCGCAGGCGGTGGACGCCGGTGCCGTCCGTGCGCGCCGCGAAGCTCTCGCTGCGCTCGGGCCCGTGTTCCACTGGGACCGGCAGCCACCAGGGCACGAACGTCCCGAAGACGTAGTCGTCGCGGTTCGGCGGCCGGTAGAAGGCCGCTTGCGAGGAGACGCGCCAGCTCACCTCGGCTCCGGGCAGCGCCCCTCCCGCGTAGTAGGCGGCGGAGACCGCGACGGTCGCGCTGCCGCCCGTCACGAACGGTCCCTCGCTCGGGGACGCCTTCACCTCGAACTCGGGGCGCCGGAACTCCTGGACCAGGAAGCCGTGGACGTGACCGCGACCGGGGAGATCCGTGCCTTCGGCCTCGAGCTGCAGCGACGCGCTGCCGAGGTTGAAGGTCTTCGGCAGCGTCAGCGCGACGTCGAAGGCGCCCGCGGGGCCGAGGTCGACGCGGCCCTTCGCCGACTCGTTGCCCTGCGAGTCGACGAGCTTCCAGGCGACGCCCCGCACCGAAGCCGGCAAGGGCTCGACGTCGCCCCGAGGTCCCGCGCCGATGCGGCGGATCCACCCCTTCGCGCGCAGCGCCTCGCCCGGACGGTAGAGCCTGCGGTCGTCGAAGACGCAGAAGCGCAGCGTCTCGCCGCGTGAGGTGCGTCGCCAGCCGGCTCCTTCGCTCCACCACGAGGTCTGCTGCGGCAGGATCGCGACGTCCGTGCCGCGCCGCGCCACGAGCACGGGCGCCGGCGCCTCGCCGAGAGCGAGGCGGGCGAGGCCGTCGTCCGTGGTGCGGCCGTGGATCGACCCGAGCGACAGCTCCACGCCGCCCGACGGGCGGCCCGACGCGAGGTCGTTCGCCCACGCCAGCAGCGTTTCCCCATCCGCGAAGGCGTCGAGCCCGAGGCGCGTCGCCTGGACCCAGGCACGGACGGCCTCGTCGGGGCGCTCCTTGGACGCCACGGTCGGGCGCACCACGACCACGAGCTGCCCCAGGCCGCCCGCCAGGCCGACGCTCAAGTCGATGCGGCTTTCGACCAGCGCGTCCGGCTCGCCCGCCACCCGCAGCGTCGTGTCGATCACGCGCCGTCCCGGCGGCGTCGCGGCTTCGTTGCGCCAGCCCTTCTGCCGGTAGGCGTGCCACGCGCGCCAGTCGTCAGGCGTCACCGCGAAGGCCTCGACGCGCAGCGCGGCGTGGTTGGTGGAGTAGACGGCGAGCCGCGGCCCGGCGGCCGGGTCGAGCACCACGAAGTCGCCCCCGGGCGCCTGGAGCGAGGCGGGGGCCGCGCCGACGTCGAAGCTCCGCGGCGGGCCGGGCTCGAGCGGCTGGCCGAACACGTCGCGCAGATCGGCCGAGAGCGTGACGCGGTAGCGGGTGCGTCCACGCGCCAGTCCGCGGATCGCGAGCGTGTCGCCCCAGCTTTCGAGCTTCAGCCCTGGCAGCTCCGGCTCGACCTGCACGACCGCCTTGCCGAGCGTCTTCACGTCGATCGGGTTCGTGAGCTCGACCCGCCAGG
>CAZMRX010000420.1:0-4749 GCA_964568755.1 uncultured Acidobacteriota bacterium
TGCCCCCCCCGCCAAGCAGATCAACCTGTCCTGCTTCCTTCTGCTCTTCGCGTCCGGGAGTCCCTCACGCGCCTCGCCCGCTCTCACCCCTCCGCTCCCGACGTATCATCCCCGCCTCCACGAGGCCTTTTCGCATGACCCACCCATCCAAACCCACCCGCCGCCGTTCCCTCCTCCCGCTGCTGCTCCTGGCCGCGCTCCTCACCACTCCCGCCGCCGCCGAGGACGGCTACGAGCTCTGGCTGCGCTACCGCCCCGTCTCCGACGCGGCCCTGCGGGAGTCCTACCGAACCGCCGTGACCGGCTTCCTCGTCGAGGGCACGTCACCGACGCTGCGCGTCGCGGCCGACGAGCTGGGACGTGGGCTCTCGGGCCTGCTGGGCGCGCCGGTACCCGGCGTCTCCGGGCCCGTCCGCGACGGCCTGCTGCTCGCCGGGACCCCTGCCGGCTCCCCGCTCGTGGCGTCTCTCGACCTCGCCGCGGACCTCGCTCGTGCGGGCGAAGAGGGCTTCGTGCTCCGCGCCATGCCCGTGGGTGGGCGCCGGGCGATCGTGATCGCGGCCAACGGCGACGTGGGCGTGCTCTACGGCGCCTTCCATTTCTTGCGGCTGCTGCAGACGCAGCAGCCCCTCACCGGCCTCGCCGTCGTCTCGGCGCCGCGCCTGGGCCATCGCGTGCTCAACCACTGGGACAACCTCGACCGCACGGTCGAGCGCGGATACGCGGGCTTCTCGCTGTGGGACTGGCACAAGCTGCCCGACTATCTCGACCCGCGCTACACGGCCTACGCGCGCGCCAACGCATCGCTCGGCATCAACGGCACGGTGATCACGAGTGTCAACGCCAACGCCACGAGCCTCACGCCGGAGTGGCTGCGGAAGGCCGCGGCGCTCGCCGACGTGTTTCGTCCCTGGGGCGTCCGCGTCTACCTGACCGCCCGCTTCTCGGCGCCGAAGGAGATCGGCGGGCTGCACACGGCCGACCCGCTCGATCCCGAGGTCAAGGCCTTCTGGAAGCGCAAGGTGGACGAGATCTACGACCTGATCCCCGACTTCGGCGGCTTCCTGGTGAAGGCCAACTCCGAGGGCCAGCCCGGTCCGCAGGACTACCAGAGGAGCCACGCCGACGGAGCGAACGTGCTCGCCGACGCACTCGCGCCCCACGGCGGGATCGTGATGTGGCGCGCCTTCGTCTACTCGAGCGAGGTGCCGGACGACCGCCACAAGCAGGCCTACAACGAGTTCAAGCCGCTCGACGGCGCCTTCCGCCCCAACGTCGTCGTGCAGGTGAAGAACGGCGCCATCGACTTTCAGCCGCGCGAGCCGTTCCACCCGCTGTTCGGCGCGATGCCGAAGACGCCACTGATGCTGGAGTTCCAGATCACCAAGGAGTACCTGGGCTTCGCGACCCACCTCGTCTACCTCGCGCCCCTGTTCGAGGAGACGCTGCGCGCCGACACCCACGCGGGCGGCCCGGGCTCCTCGGTCGCGCGGGTGATCGACGGCACGCTCCACGGCTACAGGCGCACCGGCATGGCCGGCGTCGCAAACGTCGGCACCGACCGCAACTGGTGCGGCTCCGTGTTCGATTGCGCCAACTGGTACGCCTTCGGGCGGCTCGCGTGGAACCCGTCGCTCGCCTCACGCGCGATCGCGGAGGAGTGGCTACAGGCGACGTTCACGGACGATCCGGGCTTCGTGCGGCCCGTGACGGAGATGATGCTCGGCTCGCGCCAGGCCGCCGTCGACTACATGACCCCGCTCGGCCTGCACCACCTGATGGCGCGCGGGCACCACTACGGGCCGGGCCCCTGGGTCCAGGGCGGGCCCCGCGCGGACTGGACGTCGCTCTACTACCACCGTGCCGACGCCGCCGGCATCGGCTTCGACCGCACCGCCACCGGCAGCAACGCCGTCGCCCAGTACTTCCCGCCGGTGGCCGAGCGCTTCGGCACCCTGGCGACCGTCGGCGACGACTACCTGCTGTGGTTCCACCGCGTACCCTGGGACCACCGGGTGGCCTCGGGCCGGACGCTCTGGGAGGAACTGCTCCACCGCTACCAGGCGGGCGTCGACGCGGTGCGCCGCATGCAGGCCACCTGGCGCTCGCTCGCCGGGAAAATCGACGCCGAGCGCCACGAGGAAGTCCAGGCCTTCCTCAGGATCCAGGAGCAGGAGGCGCGCTGGTGGCGCGACGCCTGCGTGCTCTACTTCCAGACCTTCTCGCGGATGCCGATCCCGCCAGACTACGAAAAGCCGGAGCACGACCTGGAGTACTACATGAAGGTGGACAAGAAGTACGTGCCTGGGATCTGAGGGGGCTCCGCCCCCTCGAGCACCCCCGGGTGGCCTATCTGTCTATGGATGCTTGCCGTAGTCCAGCTCCCCCGCTTCGATCCGCACGGACATCCAGTTCTGGGGCGGGGGCAGCGGGCAGGTGGCGAAAGCGGTGAAGGCGCACGGCGGGTTGTAGGACTTGTTGAAGTCCAGCACGACCTTGCCGGCCTTCGGCAGGTCCGCGTACAGGAAGCGGCCGGCCGGGTACGTCTCCTGGCCGCTCGTCTGGTCGCGCAGGATGAACCACAGCTGCGTGCTCTGCGGCGTTTCCAGCACGCCGTCGAGGCGCACGCGCTTGCCGGCCACGCTGAATTCGGCGTAGCCGGGGCTCGGCATCGACTCGGTCTGGCCGAGGATGTTGGGCACCCTCAGCGGCCTCGGCTCCGGGTGCGCCACCCAGGTCGCCTCGATCCGGTAGTCTTCCTTTATCTCGTACCAGCGGCAGCCGGTGAACTCGCGGCGCGCGGCGGCGTTCTTGTCCCGCAGCCGGATCCCGAAGCGCCCGCCGCGCTCGATCACCTGCAGGCTGACCGGTCCCAGCTCGACCACGTCCCCGCTGTCGGGTCGCAGCACCGCGGACCCTTTGAGCGGCAGGCCCGCCAGCCGCGCGTTCGTGCCCTCCGCGATCCGAACCGTGGTCTCCGTACCCTCGAGCACGAAGGCGCCGGCGAAGGCCGGGGCCGAGCCCGCGGGCAGCACGATGGCCGCCGCCTTGTCGGTCCCGAAGCGGTTCTCGCCCGCCTTCAACCAGGCGAGACCGGCGACGCTCAGCCAGCCGCCGTCCGCCTTGAGCCGGGCCTCGCGCTGATCCCGCCACTTCTGGACGGTCGCCCGGTACGGCTCGTCCGCCCCGCTGCCAGGCGCCAGGCCCAGCACCGACACCGCCATCGCCAGCGGCCTCACCACGCGTCGCATCTCGCTCCTCGCTCCCCGGGGCCTAGGTTAAGCGAAAAGCCCGCCGAAGTGGGCTATCCTCGGGTCCGCCGGGGTCTTTCTGGCCCCCGCAGGAGGCTCAGGAACCCTTGGCCGACGCGACCCAGCGCGAGCTCACGTACCGGAAGCGGCTGATCGAGATCGCGAACCAGATCAACGCCGCCTCGAGCATCCAGACGATCCTGGTGGACCTGTGCGACGAGATGGTGGACCTGGTCTCGGCCGAGCGCGTGACGATCTTCGCGCTCGACATGAAGAACCAGGAGCTGTTCTCGCTGTTCAAGGCCGGCCAGGAGGTCCGCGAGATCCGGGTGCCCAAGAGCTTCGGCTCGATCGCGGGCTTCACGGCGCTCTCGCGCAAGACGGCCAACATCGCGAACGCCTACGACGCGGCCGAGCTCGCGAAGCTGCACGCCAGCCTGCGCTTCGACCAGCGCTGGGACAAGGCCTCCGGCTTCAAGACGACCCAGGTGCTCTCGACTCCGATCCTGTTCGACAAGTACCTGCTGGGCGTGCTCCAGCTCGTCAACAAGCGCGGCGGCTCGTCGTTCTCCGCGAAGGACGCCGAGGCCGCCGAGGAGCTCGGCAAGATCCTCGGCATCGCCTTCTACAACCAGCACCGGGCCGCGCGCACCAACAAGCCGTCGAAGTTCGGCGCGCTGGTCGACAAGGGCCTCGTCTCGGAGAAGGACGTCGAGAAGGCGATCTCCGCCGCCCGCGTCAACCAGCTCGACGTGGCGAAGATCCTGATCGAGGAGATGCACGTCGCCAAGGGCGAGGTACTTCAGGCGCTCGGCCAGTTCTACGGCTGCGCCGCCTGGGAGGGCGCCGGGCAGATCCCCGAGGACCTGAAGCAGCGCGTCTCGGCGGACTTCCTGAAGAAGAACGCCTGCGCCCCGCTCGAGCGGCGGGACGGCACGGTCAAGGTCGCCGTCGAGGACCCCTACGACCTGACCCGGCTCGACGCGATCAAGGCCATGAACCTGGCCCCGCGCTGCGAGTTCGTGGTGGGCCTGCGCGAGGACATCCTGGCCTGCGTTCGCGCGAGCTACGGCGAGGCCGGGCCCGTCGTCGAGGAGGCCGACCTCGGCCGCATCATCAACGACCTCGGCACGGGCGAAGAGGGCGAGGTCGAGGGTGAGGGCGAGAAGGAGCAGCAGCCCGAGGTCGACGAGACCGACAGCGGCATCGTCAAGCTGTGCAACCAGATCATCATCGACGCCTACAACAAGGGCGCCTCGGACATCCACGTCGAGCCCTACGGCAAGACCATGCCCTGCATCGTGCGCCTGCGCGTCGACGGCGACTGCCAGAAGTACATCGAGGTTCCGGCCCCGCACCGCAACGCGCTGGTGCAGCGCCTGAAGATCATGGCGAAGCTCGACATCGCCGAGAAGCGCCGGCCCCAGGACGGCAAGATCCGCTTCCGCGGCCCGATGGGCACGATCGAGCTGCGCGTCGCCACCATCCCGACGACCGG
>CAZMRX010000421.1:0-4734 GCA_964568755.1 uncultured Acidobacteriota bacterium
GAAGATCGACTCGCGCGTGTTCTCCGTCGCCCAGACGCCCGCGTATCCGGAAGCCGACAGGTCGGAGCCCAGCACCCGCTTGTCGCCGAGCTTGAACGCGACGTGCATGGCGCGCTTGGGGCTCGGCTCCAGGTTGGTCATCTTGCCGAGGTAGTTCTCCTCCTCGACGGCGGAGATGCCGACGTGCGAGTCGGTGCTGCCGATCATCCCGAACTTGAACGGGTTGACGCCGAGCTCCTGCTCCAGCTTCAGCCCGTTCTTGAGCGCCGCGCGCGCGTACTCGAACTGGAACCAGGCGTCCTCGTGGAGCTTCGTGGCGCCGTGGTTCATCTTGTCCCAGCGCTCGTAGTCGGCGGTCATCTCGTCGGTCGGGGACAGGAAGGGATGGGCCTCGCCGTCGCCCTTCTGCTGCGTGGCCTCGACGAGCGGCTCCCAGCGGGCGCGGTCAGCGGCGTACTTGCGCGTGAGCGGGTTGCCCATGAAATCCGCGAGCGCGAACATCCGCCCGCCGCTGACGTTGCCGTTGTGCGGGATCGCGAGGACCCGGCCGCCTGTCTCCTTCTCGTAGGCGGCGAGCACCTTCCACAGGTCCTCCACGTTCTCGGTGTCCATCGCCGAGAGAGGGTGCATGCGGCTCGCACGGTCGGCGGCGTCGCGGAAGACGACCACGCGGTGGAGGTTGTCGCCCCCGCCGGGCATGGAGCTCCACTCGTAGCCGATGAACGCGGTGAACTTGCCCGGCTCGTTGTACTGGTCCGCCACCTTGGTGTACGGCTCCCAGAGCGTGCGGATGAAGCCGGGGTCCTTGAGCGGCGCCGGCATCTTCGACGAGTCGGAGAGCGCGCCGCCCGGACCGATCAGCTCCATGAGCGCCTTCATCGCGCTGTCGCCGCCCTGGACGATCATGTCGTGCCAGCGCCGGCATTGCGCGTCGCGCATCAGCTCGGGGTTGCCCTTGATGATCTCGCCCATGCCCCCGAAGGCCTCGGAGTGATCGCTCACCACGAGGAAGTCCAGGGGGCGCGCGAGCCTGGCGGCCTGGCCGGCGCTCGTGGTGATCTCCTCGCCGCGGGCGAAGCGATAGGCGACGTCGGGGCCGGTCCGGCACCCGGCCGCGGCGCCGTCGAGCGAGAGCGCCGTGTGCAGGTGGGTGTCGCCCCAGAGGACGCGGGTTGGAAAGTTGCGCCCGGCATGCGGCGAGTAGCCGGGCTTCTTGTAGACCTGCCCGACCGTCTCCTTGTCGGGCGTGCCTATGTCCTGGCCGAGCACGGGAAGGCTGGCGAGCAAGAGGGCAGCCAACCACGTCGTGTTACCGACCCTGGCTTTCATGATTGCCTCCGTTCGACGGATGGATGTCCAGAACACTCACTTGGCCGGTGCGGGCGGGCGCCTGACGGGGAACAAGAGGGTCAAGATCGCGCGGACCTTCCACTCCGGGCCACCCGTGGGCGACTCCACGAAGTAGCCTGCGCCCAGGGCGAGGCTGACCGGGTTTCTGCCGAGCTTCGTCACCTTCGAGACGATCAGGTTGATCGGGACCGTCGCGCGCTGGCCGCTGTCGGCTTCCCAGTTGATCGTGGACTCGCTTTGCAGGGTCACCGTCCATGCGCTCTTCGTCGTGTAGCCCAGGATGGGCTGAATGAAGGTCTGGCTGACGTCGGCACGTGTCTCGGGCCCCGACACCGACCAGACGTGGTTCGCGAGCAGCGCGAGCGTCCAGGGACCCGTTTGCTTGAGCACGACGAAGGTCGGGCCCAGGCCGAACTTCCCGGAGCCGAGGGTGGGCTCCGTGTTCGTGGGCAGGCTGAAGACAGGGCCTACGCCCCAGACGACCTTCGACTGCTTGGGCGAGAAGAAGAGCGACTCGAGCATGTCGGCGATGCCCGTCGCGGGCGCTCCACCTTCGAAGAGCACGGGCTGGCCCACGAACGGCACGATCGTGCGCGAGATGACGTTCCAGTCCTTGCTGATCGAGAAGGGCAGCACCGGCTGGAAGTTGAGGATGTAGCGCGTTTCCTCCCCAGGGCCCACTCCGTTCTCCCAGTTGCTCTGGAAGGGCACGCTGATCAGGTCCGCCACCGGGTTCGCCAGCTGCTTCGCCAGATCCTGGCCGCTCGGAGCCGCGGGCGGGGAAGGCGGCGGGCTCGGGCTCGGATCCTGGGCTCCCACAGGCGCTGCGAGCGCTGCGCTCAGCACCGAGCCAATAACGAACGAAATGACGGCGAACTTCCTCATCCTTGCCTCCTCGCAGCCAGGCGCCTCACGGCCTGGCGGCCCAAACTGCTCATCGACGACCTCGAATTGTTGGTTCCGCAGCGCGCCGGATTGCGTCGAGCAGGACTGAACCCGGCTCCGTCTTGCGGAGTAAGGGTGCGCCCACGGAGGCTGCGTGCTCGCGTGCCTCAGCGTCGTCGAGCCCGGTGACGAAGACGATCGGCGTCGCCACATGCCGCGCGGCGAGCTCGTGTTGAAGCTCGATTCCGGACATCCCGCCGAGCTGCACGTCGAGCAGCAGGCAATCGAACTGCGGATGCTTCGTGTCTGCAAGAAACTCCTCCGCCGACGAGTAGACGACCGGCTGCATTCCCGACAGACGCAGCAGCCGGGCGAGCGCTCGGCAGTGGCTCTCGTCGTCGTCGACGACGGCGATGTAGATCTGTGGATTGCTGCTCATCCGAGATTGCGCGCGCAGCATAGCGACGGGCGCCGCCGTCGGACTACTGCCCTTTGGGGAAGGTCGGACTACTTCTTCTTCTCGCTGCCCGGGGGGAAGTCCTTGAAGAGCTTGTCGCTCGCCTTCGCGAGCTTCTTCACGTTCTTCTCCGGCTTGTCCGAGAGCTCGTCCTCTGCGCTGCCGCGCCAGAGCAGGTTCTTCTGCTTCGCTCCGAAGATGTCCACGACCAGCGTGCCGACGGTGTACTGCGACTCCGTCGTCGTGGCCGTGCCCATGCCCATGCCGCCCCAACCCCGATAACCGTACCCGCCCATCCCCGAGTAGAAGGTGTTGAGGCTCTTCTTCGTCTGCGTCGCGCCGTGGAGCACGACCTCGGCATCGGCCTGGCCCTCAGGGGCGGGCTTCCAGCCCTTCTCCGTCAGGGCCTGCGTGATCTCGTCGGTCACACGCTTCTCGCCGAGCGGGTTGCCCCAGCTCGTGCCGATCTTCAAGCTGAAGGTCTTGATCGCGCCGAAGTTGGCTTCCCTGTCGTAGTCGACCTTCACGTCCTGGGCCCACGCCCCGCCTGCCAGGGCCAGGGTGACACCGGCCATCACCATCGTCTTCGTGCACTTCATCGTCTCTCTCCTTTTGTTGACGTAGCTCCAATACGGCCGCTGAGCCGCCTGGACGACGACCTCGACCCTCAGCTCCTGCTCCAAGCGCGCCTCGACGTCTCGCGGGCGGCGGCCCTAACCGGGTCGTTTCCTCGCTAAACGAGCGTTCGGCTCTGCTCGCAGTCAGAAGCGGAACGTCGCGAAGAGCTGGATGCCCTCGTAGCCCAGCTCGCCACCGAGCTCGCTCACCAGGATCCCGCGGTCGTACCTGTAGTGGTTTTACTTGTACTGGACGCCCACGCCGACGTTCCTCGAGAAGTACCAGTCGGCCGCCAGCCTCCAGTCGGTGACGGACGCCTCAGAGTTCTCCGGGCTCACCTTGACGTAGAGGAAGTCCCCACGCAGGACGAGCCGCTTCGCCGGCCAGGCCTCGGCGTAGCCGCCGATCGCTCCGGTGATGCTGCCGGTGCTCGTGCTTCGGTCGAGCGTCCGTGTCTCGGTCGTACCGCCGGGCCCGCTCACCGAGCCCCGGGCCTCGATGCCTGCCTCGAGCGACAGGTACCCGACGCCGAGCGCCGGGCCGATCTCGAAGCGGTCATTGCGGAAGACCGCGAAGCGATAGTAGCCCCCCAGGATGTTGGCGTTGGCGTAGGACGACGCGCTCATGCCAGCCGCGTACGTCTCACCACCCCACACGAAGTCGCGCTCGAGGGTCTTCTCGCTCACGTTCCGGTGCGAGCGCGTGAAGCCGAGCTGCACCTGGTGGCGGCGGCCCAGCCTCCATCGCCCGTCGAGCCAGAACGTGTCGACGGTCGGATTCAGGCCCAGGTCGTCCTCGAAGTCGATCTCGCCGGATCCACCCTGCGGGCCGTTGAAGCGTAGCTTCGTGCTCGCGTCCATCCGGAAGTAGCCGGTGTCGATCTGGAAGCGGTCGGGAAGGCCGTTCCAGGTAGCGGGAGCCTGAGCGTAGGTGGTCGAGGCGGCGAGCACGGCCAAGAGCGCGCCTCCGATCCGGCTTCCCGTCTCACGCCAGCTCATCTTGGTCCTTCCCCAGCAACCCACGCCGATTCGAACGCCTTGAGCCTCGGGACGCTCTCGTGGTCGTCGGCGACCGCAATGCAGAACTGTGGGTTGCTGCTCATCCGACTGCGCGAGCAGCATAGCGGCAGGCGCCGCGGGCGGACTACTGCCCTTTGGGGAAGGTCGCCGAGTCGTCCGTGAACATGCCGGCCTCGTGCACGAGGCGCGTCAATTCCGCGACCGACGGTGCGCGGAGCTTCGTCGTGATCGCCGTGCGGTGGAGCTTAACGGTGCGCTCGTGGATGCCGAGGTCAGCGGCGATCTGCTTGTTCAATCGGCCCCGCACGACGTGGCCGAGCACCTCGCGCTCTCGATCGGTGAGCAGATCGAGTCGGGCGCGCAGCTCCCCAAGTCGTGCACGGCGGGCGCGTTCTCTGGCGTCGC
>CAZMRX010000422.1:0-4690 GCA_964568755.1 uncultured Acidobacteriota bacterium
TGCGAGGCGAGTGCCAGGCCCTTCGTGCGCGGAAGGCCGGCCCGTCTTGGCGCGGCGAGGCGCCGGCGGGCAGCGTGCTTGCGGTCATGTCGACTTCGCACGCTGCATGCCGGCGGCGGTGAGGCGCGGGCCGTTCGTCCGGCGGAGGCGCGCCGGAAGCAAGAGGCGAGGAGCAACGAAGCCATCGAGCGCGATCCGGCTAAGACGGCGTTAAGCTGCGGGCGTCCGACGAGCCTGCGCCCGTCTGCTTCAACGCCCTCTTAGACGGATGCGCTCGCCGAAGCGAACAACCAACGGCAATCGAGCCATCGGCGCCGGAGCCGGACGCTCAGGAAGCCCGCTCGCGGGCGCGGCCGGTGCTGCCATTCCTTAGCTGCTTGCACCGGCCGTGAACGCGAGCGCACCACGGCTTGGCCGGCCGGCGTGATGGATGTGGTACCGTCCTGGCCGGAGAACGCACTAAGCTGAGCCTATGAAGCCTCGCGGGGCGGGCGCGACGCTGGACGTCAAGCTGCGGGTCGGCGAGGGTGCGGTGAAGCTGGCGCAGCTCAAGGAGCTGAGCACACATCTTCAACGTGCGCTGGCTGCGGTGGCGAGCCACCTGGCGGACAGCACGAAGCCTGGCATCGACTTCGAGATCGTCGAGGCAGGAGTCGGAAGCCTCAATCTTGGGCTGCGAGCAGTGGCCGACGAAGGCGCGACGCTCGAGCCTGAGCGAGTGATCACGACCTTCACCGAGGATCTGGCGCATATCCGGCAGCAGGACTATCGACCGGACCTGACGACGGGACTCACCAAGCACTACCGGGCATTGGTGACGTGTCTCGGCGGAGAGGGTGCAGTCGTCGAGTACGGCCGCGGCAACGAGCGCGTGGTCGTGGACGACGCTTTCAGGAAGGGCTTCGAGATCGCGCTCAAGGAGCGCGTCGCTGAAGACGTTTCGGTCGTCGGCTACCTGGACGCCGTGAACGCGCACAGGGCGCCTTACACCTTCTATCTCTATCCGAAGCTCGAGGACATCGAGCGTGTCGAGTGTCGCTTCGCGGCGGAGATGCTTCAGGCAGTGGCGGCTCTACTGAAGAAGACGGTGAAGGTGGAGGGAACAGGGCACTTCGCTCCCGTCGGAATCTATCCGCTGAGGATCGAGGTCGACCGCGAGCCGCGAGCTCTCGAATGGGATCCTGGGGTCCTGCGTTCGATGGTCGGGAAGCTGGCTCTGGTGCCGGAAGGCGCTAGCGTCGGCGACTACCTGCAACGCAATCGCGAGGCCGCGGGCCTTGCCGACTAAGAGGCGACGGCTCTACTGGGATTCCGGCTGCTTTATCGCGCTCTTCAACAAGGAGCCCACGACGCCACAGGTCCAGCTCGACGCACTGCAAGCGACGTTTGAGGAGATGCTGGCCGGGCGCATTCGCATCATCACGAGCGACATCTACCGGGTCGAGGTCTTCGGTTCCGACAAGGGGCAGGCGGCGAAGGTCGCGGAACAATTCGAAGCCTGCCCGAACTTCGAGATCGTGCCGCTGCGGACGCTCGCCACGACCATGGCGGGCGAGATGCGCCAGCGCTGCCACGCTGCGAGGCCTGTCCGAAAGCTGAAGACTCCGGATGCGCTCCACATTGCCAGCGGGACGATTGCGCGCGCCGAAGAGATCTGGACGACCGACCACAACCTGGTGAAGTACTACGAGGCAGACCTGCTCACCAAGACAAAGGTCTGCCTGCCCTACCTGACGCAGCTCCGGATCCCGTACTAGGGCGGCCTCGCGCCGAGAGCCACGGCGCGAGGTCAGGCGCGGCTCACGCGACCTTCGAGTCTTGGTGAGTCTTGCCGGCGCGCCGCAGGAGCTTCTCCTGCTGATGCGTGACGAAGCCATCGAGCAGCTGCAGGATGATGCGCTGGTCGCGGTCGGGCAGCTCCACGATGCGCTGAAGCCGCTTCAAGAGTCGCTTGCTGGGACGGCGTTCCGGCGCGGGTGCTTTGTCGGCCAGCAGGATCTCGTCGGTGGAAGCTCGCAGTGCCATGGCGATCCTAACCACCTGGTGGACCGTGACGCCGCGGGCGCCGCGCTCGATCGCGGAGAGATTCGACTGCGTCATGTCGAGCCGCTTGGCGAGCTCGACCTGGGTGAGGCCTTGCTGCTGACGCAATAGCTTCACTCGCAGCCCGATGTCTTTTTTGGAGACGACCAGCTGGTTTGGTTTCTTCGCCACGGTGCTCCCTGGCGGGAGTGTCGCAGCACGTTTAAGAGCTGGCGCTGAGAGTGGGTCTTGCATGTAGATCAAATATGATCTATTATGATAGCGTTTCCGGAAACTCCGGTAAAGGCCAAGAAACCTCTTGACAGGTTTTTCGAGGGAGGTCGAATTTCGGGGTTTTCGGAAGAGCGGGCCGGCAGCGGGTGCAAGTCCTGGCAGACCTCCCGACGCCGGCCCGAGATCAGAGGAGAGACGGGCCCACCTCGATCCGTTTCGAAGCTAACCCACCTCTCCTCCCGCAGTCCACAGGGAGGGCCCAGTGCTACAGACCGACGACCTCTTCCTCGGAGCCTTCGGGCTCGTGCGCGGCGGCGAACTGCGCTCGATCGAGCTGCGCGGGATGAACGGGCGCCGCGTCGCGGTCTTCACGATCAGCGGTCCCGGCGTCGAGGACGCGGCCCGCGACTACCACCGTGGCCAGGCGCTCGTGGACCTGCGGCTCCTGAAATCGGAAGTCCGGCGCTTGAAGGACATGGCCTTCGAGGCGCTGCGAGCAGAGGAGAGGAGGACGGATGCAGGTCACGAAGGAAGGGATCGAGCGGATCAAGTCCGGGAACGATCTCGCGGCGGTCGTCGCTGAGCGAGGCGTCGAGCTCAAGAAGAAGGGCAAGCAACTCGTCGCACCGTGCCCGTTTCACCAGGAGAAGACGGCGAGCTTCAACGTCTCTTCGGCGAAAGGGCTTTACCACTGCTTCGGCTGCGGGGCGTCGGGCGATGTAATCGGCTTCGTGACGAAGCACGACAAGGTGAGCTTCGGCAGAGCACTCGAGACGCTCGCGCGGCGTGCGGGGCTCGAGCTCGGGCGGCTGATGGAGGAGCGGCCGCGCATTCAGCGACGGACGCCGATCGAAGCGCTCACGCCTCCTCGAAAGGGCCAACCTACGCCTAAGGCAACGGCTGAAGGCGCGCCCTTCCATGGCGCGCCGCCACCGCCGAGGGCCGGCGAGGTGCTCTCCCGAGTCGTGGAGCACTACCACCGCACCTTCTGTGAAAGGGAAGACGCTCAGGCCTATATCGTCGCGCGCGGGATCACCGACACGGACCTGGTCCAGGCGCTCAGGATCGGCTACGCCGACGGGTCGCTGCTGAAGCTGATACCGAAGGAAGGCGAGCTGCGCGAGGAGCTGCTGGCGCTGGGTGTCATCACGTCCGAGGGCCGCGAGCTTCTCGGTGGCTGCATCGTGGTGCCGATCCCGGACCCGCTCACCGGGCAGTGGACGAGCCTCTACGGCCGCGGCATGAAGGCGCCACGCCACTGCTACCTTCCGGGGCCTCTGCGCGGTGTCGTCAACTTCCAGGCGGCACGGACGAGCGAGGAGGTCGTGCTCGCCGAATCCATCTTCGATGCGCTGTCGTTTCACCAGGCCGGCATCGGGATCGCGATTCCGATCTATGGGACGAACGGCTTCACCCCGGACCACCTCGACCTGCTGAAGCGCGAGCGTGTGAAGCGTGTCGTCCTCGCGCTCGACAACGACGACGCGGGCCGCAAGGCTACGGACGCATTGAAGGGGAAGCTGGAGGCGGCGGGCCTGATGGTGCGTGGCGTCTGCTTCCCGGCGGGCATCAAGGACGCGAACGAGCTCCTCGTGTCGAGGAACGGGGACGCGGGACGCGTCTTCCGCCAGCTGCTCGACGCCGCACAGCCCACGCCGCCGCCGCCGCCACCGACTCCTGTGCCACCACCGCCCGCGTCTCCTGCACCCACTGCCGAGCCCGCTTCGACCACATCTCCCTTAAGAGAAAGAGGCGAGGCGGCCGCGAGCGGTATCCAGCTCGTGCGCGAGGGCGTGACGTATCACGCTCGTGTCCACTCGCTGCTGCTTGGCCGGCTGCGGGCGACCGTGAAGGCGTCGAAGGGCGAGGCCTTCCACGTGGACACGATCAACCTCTACGCGTCGCGCAGCCGCAGCGAGTACGCGCGCCGCGCGGGCAAGGTGCTCGGCGTCGAGGCCGACGCGATCGAAGGGGCGCTCCTCGCGCTCGTCGTCGAGGGCGAGAAAGCGGCCGAGTCGACGGCCGACGAGGACACACCTCAGGCCGTGATTATGAGCGAAGCCGAGCGTCTGGAGGCGCTCGGCTTTCTCCGCCGGGCCGATCTGCTCGACCAGGCCGCACGGGATATCGACGCCCTCGGCTACGTCGGCGAGGAGACGAACAAGCGCCTCCTCTACCTCGTGGCCGTGTCGCGCAAGCTCGAGGATCCGCTCTCCGCGATCGTGCTCTCCCAGAGCGGGGCCGGCAAGAGCGGGCTCACCGAGGTCATCGAGCGGCTCTGCCCGCCCGAGGACGTCGTGCTCCTGACGCGTCTCACACCGCAGAGCCTCTACTACACCGAGCCCGGCTTCCTGGACAGGAAGCTCGTGATCGTCGAGGAGCGCTACGGGTCGATGGAGGCCGACTACTCGATCCGGGTGCTGCAGAGCCGGAA
>CAZMRX010000423.1:0-4682 GCA_964568755.1 uncultured Acidobacteriota bacterium
GCGTCCTTCATCCGCAGCAGCAGGTTGTCGCGCGTGACGCCGGCGTTGGCCACCAGGTGGTCGACGCGGCCGTGAGCCGCGACGATCTTCGCCACTCCCGCCTCCACCGACGCGCGGTCCGCCACGTCGAGCGCGAGCGCCTCGGCCTTCCCCCCGGCCGCCTGGATCGCCGCGACCCCCTCCGCGAGCTTGCCCGTGTCGCGCGCCGCGAGCACCACGTGAGCGCCCTCGGCGGCGAGCGCGCGCGCGATGGCCAGGCCGATCCCGCGCGAGGCGCCGGTCACCAGCAAGACCCGGCCTTCGAGAAGTCCCATCATCCCTGAGCACCCTTCCCGAGGGCGGCGAGCGTCGACTCCAGCGAGTCGGGCGTGTCGACGTTCAGGACGCGCGCGCCCTTGGCGATCTTGCGCACGAGCCCGCTCAGCACGCTGCCCGGGCCCACCTCGACGAAGCTGGTGACGCCCTCGCGCACCAGCCGCTCGACCGACTCCTGCCAGCGCACGGTGCCCGACACCTGGCGCACCAGCCCCGCGCGGCAGGCCGCTGCCTCGCGCACCACCTCGGCGTCGACGTTGTTCACGAGCGGCGGCGCCGGATCGGAGAAGGCCAGGGCGGCGAGCTCGGGCGCGAGCCGCTCCTGCGCCGGCTGCATCAGCGCGCAGTGGAAGGGCGCCGACACGGGAAGCGGCACCGCCCGCTTCGCGCCCTTCTCCTTGCACAGGGCCGAGGCGCGCTCCACGGCCGCCGCGTGCCCGGCGATCACGACCTGCCCCGGCGAGTTCACGTTCGCGGGCGAGACCGTTTCGCCCTGCGCGGCTTCCCGGCACGCCGCCTGGATCGAAGCCAGATCGAGCCCGAGGATCGCCGCCATGGCTCCGGTTCCGACCGGCACGGCCTCCTGCATGTACTGGCCGCGCCGGCGCACGGTCCGGAGCGCATCGGCGAGCGAGAGCGACGAGGCGGCCACGAGCGCGCTGTACTCGCCCAGGCTGTGGCCCGCGACCCAGTCGGGGCGCACCCCGCGCGCCACGAGCGGCCGCAGCGCCGCGATGCTGGCGGCCAGGATCGCGGGCTGGGTGTTGGCCGTGAGCTGGAGCTCGCTCTCGGGCCCCTCGAAGCACAGCCGCGACAGCGGGAAGCCGAGGGCCGCGTCCGCCTCGGCGAACACCTCGCGGCTCTCCGCGAAGGCCTCGGCCAGCGCGCGGCCCATCCCGACCTGCTGCGAGCCCTGGCCGGGGAACACGAACGCGAGGCTCATGCGCTGGCTCCGAGCGCGAGCGTCCGCAGGTCCTGCTCGATCGCGGCGTTGACGCCGCTCGCGTAGAAGGACGCGGCGGTGAGGATGCCCGCCTCGATCGCGCGCGCGCCCGACTTGCCGTGGCCGATCACGCAGCAGCCGCGCAGGCCCAATAGCGGCGCCCCGCCGATCTCGGCCGGGTCGCTGCGCCGACGCACGGCCTCGAGCGCACGCCGCAGCAGGGGTCGAACCAGCGCGCCCCGCAGCCCGCCGGGCAGGCCGGCGCGGACCAGCTCGAGCACCAGCTCCGCGGCCGTCTCGGAGGCCTTCAGCACCACGTTGCCCGTGAAGCCGTCCATCACCACCACGTCCACCTTGCCGGTGAAGAGGTCGTGGCCTTCGACGTTGCCGACGAAGTCGAGGCTCGAGCGCTTCAGCACCTCGTGCGCCTCGCGCACCAGCTCGTTGCCCTTGGTCTCCTCCTCGCCCACGCTCATCAGCCCCACGCGCGGGCGGGCGATCCCGAGCACGCCGCGGGCGTAGGCGTTCGCCATGACCGCGAACTCCTCGAGGTGGCGCGCCTTGCATTGCGCGTTGGCGCCCACGTCCACGACCACGGTGCAGCCTGCGCGGCTCGGCACCACCGCCGCGAGGGCCGGGCGGTCCACGTCCTGGAGCGTTCCCAGCACCCGCCGCGCGATCGTCCAGGCCGCGGCGGTGTTTCCGGCCGAGAAGAAGGCGTCCGCCTGCCCGTCGCGCACGCGCTCCAGGGCGACCTGGATCGACGAGCGCTTCTTCAACGTGGCGAGGCTGACCTTCTCGGCCATGCCGACGGCCTCGGGAGCGTCGACGAGCTCGAGCGCCGAGCCGTCCGCCCCCGCGCGGGCGAGCTCGTCGCGCAGCACGGCCTCGGGGCCCACCAGGGACACCACGACCCCGGGCACACGGCTCGCGGCGAGAGCGCCCCGGACGACCACGGCGGGGCCCTGGTCGGAGCCGAGTGCGTCCACCGCAACCCGCGGGGTCGCCCCCGCGAGAGGCGCTCGAATCAGGATTGCGCTCCCATCTGCGAAGCGAAGGGCCCGCCTATGCCTCTTCCGCCGCGGCGACGGCCTTGCCCTTGTAGTGGCCGCAGCGCGGGCAGACCCGGTGCGGCAGCTTGGGCTCGTGGCAGCTCGGGCAGACGCTGAGCCCCGGGGCCTGCAGGTGATCGTGCGCCCGGCGCTTGTCGCGGCGGGCCTTGGAATGACGGCGCTTGGGATTGGGCATCGGAGCTCCTAGTTCTTGCCGAACAGCTTGCGGAGGGGTGCGAGGCGCGGGTCGATCGGCTCCTCGGCCGGCGGACAGTCGCAGCGCTTCGTGTTCAGGTCCTGGCCGCAGCTCGGGCAGCGCCCGCGGCAGTCCTCGCGGCACAGCGGCTTCAGCGGCAGGGCGAGGACGATCTGCTCGCGCATCACCTCGCCGAGGTCGAGCTGGTCCCCATCGTAGTACCCCACGACCACCTCGTGGTCGCTGAGCTCGACTTCCTCGGCCTGCTCCTCCGGCTCGCCCTTGGCGCGCGGCAGGTAGAAGAGATCCAGCTCCTGCCCCACGCCGAGGGGGTAGACCTCGAGGCAGCGCCCGCACTCGGTGTCGAGCGAGCCCTCGAAACGGCCCCGGATGTGCAGCGTGGTGAAGTCGACGAGGTCGACGTGGCACGTGAGCCGGGCCCCGGGGCGGAGCACGAGCTCCGTCTCACCCTCCAGGTGGAGCGAGGCCGCGTCCACGGCCTCGTCCAGGTCGAGGCCCTCGGGCGGAATTCGGGGGATCTCTATGAGCAGCATGGGGACACGCGCAAACTTACAAATTCTACCGATCTTCCTGGTTCCGTCAAGGCGGGCTCTGCCTTCAGGGGGGCGGCGCGCCCAGCCAACGCACGACCGCCGCGTGCGCCGCGTCCGGGGCCTCGAACCACTCGACCTGCGCCTGGTGCCGGAACCAGGTCATCTGGCGCCTGGCGAAGCGCATGGTGTCGGTCACGATCGAGCGCTCCGCATCGAGGACGGAGAGCTCGCCCCGCAGCACCCGCACGGCCTGGCGATAGCCGATCGCGCCGAGCGGCCGCGGCACGGCGCCGCCGGCTCGCGTCAAGACCGCCTCCACCTCCGCGAGCAGCCCGCGCTCGAGCATGTCACGGGTGCGGGCCACCACGGCCTCGCGCAGGAGCGCCCGGTCGGGCGAGAGGCCGACCACGAGGGTCCGATACCCTTCGAGCGGCCGCGAGCCCTTGCCCTGGTGGGCGGAGATCGGCCGCCCCGTGAGCCAGTAGACCTCGAGCGCACGCACGATCCGCACCCGATCGCCCGGCCCCGTCCGGGCCGCCGCCACCGGGTCCACGCGGGCCAGCAGCCGGTGCAGGCGCGCGTCGGAATGGCGCTCGGCCAGTCCCTCCAGCCTTTGGCGCAGGGCGTCGTCACGCGAGGGGCCTTCGAAGAGGCCCTGCAGCAGGGCGCGCAGGTACAGCCCCGAGCCCCCGGCCACGATCGGCAGCCGGCCGCGCGCCGCGATCTCCGCGATCGCCGCGCGGGCGAGGCGCGCGTAGTCGGCCGCCGAGAACGCCTCGTCCACGGCGGCGACGTCGAGCAGGTGGTGCGGGACGGCCGCGCGCTCCGCGGGCGTGGCCTTGGCGCTGCCGATGTCGAGGCCGCGGAACACCTGCAGGCTGTCGCAGGAGACGATCTCGCCCTCGTGCTCGCGCGCGAGCCGCAGCGCGAGCGCGCTCTTGCCGGAGGCGGTCGGGCCGACGATCGCGACTAGAGCAGGGGCCACAGCCGCCACAGCACCAGCAGCAGCAGCGCCGCGAGCAGCAGGACCGCGCCCTTGACCTGCTGGCGCTCCGCGCCGCTCACCGCGGCGGGCGCAGCTCCCGGACGAGCGCCGTCTCGTGGTCCGGGCCCAGGGTCCGCTTCACCGCCAGCAGCTCCGCGTACAGCAGCTCGTTGAGCGCGTCGACGAGCGCGGCGCGGCGCTGGTCCTCGGGCAGGCGCGCGAGGTTGCGCTCGAGCGCCGCCTCCTCGAGGGCGCCGTCGCTGCGAAGCGCCACGTCCTGCAGGATCTCCGGCCGCGCCTGGCGCACCGTGCCGAGGTACTTGGCCAGCACGCTCTCGGCGATCGGGCCGACCTCGCGCACCATGTGGGCGAGCACGCGCCGGTACATCTTGTTGAAGGAGTCGACGAGCGCCATCTCCGTGTCCTCGGGCACGAAGTCCTGGTCGAGGGCCCGCACCTTGCGGCCGCGCGAGCGCACGATGCCGGTGGCGAGAAAGGCGAAGAGCGCCTTCTGCGTCTGGCCCTCGCCGGCCTCGCTCTCCTGGCACAGCTCGACGACGCTCTTCTCGCCGTCCACCAGCGACAGCACGTGCGCTTCCCAGGGCTGCAGCAGGCCCTCGGCGGAGGTGGGCCCGCG